>NZ_JBPODZ010000003.1:0-323292 GCF_052060015.1 Arhodomonas sp. SL1
GCGTGCTGCAGATACAGCAATCCGGCAATGAGCCGTGGCGGCGCGGCGGGCCGACCCGTCGGGGAGGCAAAGAGCTCACTCCACTCGCGCTCGAACACCGACCAGTCGATGCGAGCTGCCAGTTTCACCAGCGGGTGACGCGGATCGATCAGGTTAGCCAGCTCACTACGGAAGAGGTCGTCCTGCGGCGTGTGCCGCTCGTCCCGAGGCCCCATCCAACACCGTCCGTTATTGCAGGGAAACTGCCCTTAGGATACCAAAAACCGGCAATTTCAGAAGGCCGCGAAATGCCGTAACCTACCCCACATCAGTGGGTTGCGAGTTTTTCAGCGCCGACTAGGTAGGCATTCTGTCTAACTTGGGTTCTTCTAGTCCATACCAGGGATCGAGGCAAACTACGGTCCCGTTCCTGCCAAAAGCGACGCACACGACGAAATGTCCGCCACCATTAGGCCAGCCGACACGGGTGATCAAGGGGAACTCCCCGCCGCGGAGAAACTCACCCATGTCCTTCTGGAGCCCGGTGCTGGCCGGCAGGCCGACGAGGTCCAAAGTGCTCGCGAGCGCTTTGTAAGAAGCGGTTCCGTCACCTTCGTTGTAGCCGTTTGGGAGTAACGCTGCGATCTGTCGAACGCGCGCTTCACCGCCTATGGGACAATGCTGACGAACGATGCGCTCGATCATGTAGACGCATGCCGGGCCACACGAATCCTCGCGTCTCTGCAGCCAAATGAAATGTGCGTTGCCATTGGTGTCTGTCGCGATCAGTTCGGACATTGAGGCGTTCTCCGGTGGCGGCTCTCCGAGCTAGCCGATTGTCTGTTCGCCATTGGTGTTCGTCGCGGACTCCCCTTACGGGTGAGATGATGGTGAGATGCCATAGCGCCCGCACCTGTCCATCTACACCAACGTTATGCTTAAAACTCCATACGTAATCCAGCGTTGACGCTGTATTTGGATTCCCGTTCATGTCCCGCCAACCAGTCGATGAACACGAATGCCGAACGGCCACGCGCAAACTGTGCGGATACCCCCGCGCCGACGTTGAAATAGTCACGGTCGGGCTCATCGGAGCGGATGCGGAAGGTGGTGCTGCTCGGGTCATTAACGAACCGCGCCGCCATGCCGCGGCTGTCGTCAGCAAATTGATGCTCCCACCCCAACCGGGCGGTGGGGAGCACCACACCGAAGGATGTGGAAAGCGCGTAAGTCACCTGCGCGGCCAGCTCGGAGGTCAGGGAATCCGTGCTCTGGTCGTCGATCTCTAGAAGGGATCCCGAGCCCGCAACAGTGGGATTCGAGGGTGACTCTCGATAACCGTCGATCTCCGCTTCCAGGTAGACGAGGCGGCCCTGCAGTCCAATGGTCCATGCGCCGCGATTGATGTCATATCCGGCGTCGAGACTCACTGTGTACTGCTCGCCGTCAGGGTCGCCCTCGGCAGTGAACGACCCCCCGCCGACGTTGAGCTCGCGCGAGGTGTCGTAGCTGTTAAAGCCGTATGAAACCACCGCATCCAGATAATAACCGCGCTTCTCGAACAGCGTCGCATAAGCCGATAGGCTGATGCCCTCGCTGTCGATACCGCCAGAATCCGCGCGTAGGTCGGTGTCGCTGCGACTGTACCCTACCGAGCCGCCGACGAAGAATGTATCGCTTATGCGATAGTCAGACCCTACCGTGATATTCCAGCTATCGGCATCGTAACCTGACTCGCGGCGTGTGCGGTCACGCTCGCCTCGCGTGATATTGCCGTTTGCGTAAACGCTCCACCGGCTGAATCCGGCGCCTACCTGATCTCCCGCTCCGCCGCCGAGGGCCTCATAGGCGGCGGCTTGCAGCACTTGGCCGGGCATCGCTTGCCCATCAATGCTGATGTTTAGACCCGAGAGGTCCACGCCTGGCGAGCCCGCGCGTAGCTTGGCGACTCGCTGATCGACGTTGGAGAGCTGCCCACGAGCTGTGCTCTCGGCGAGTCGACCTTGGGTGAAAAGCTCGTCGTGTGCGAGTTCATCGAGCAGCGGTCCCGCCGACGAGGAGGACTGGATGGTGCCACAGGTATTGAGCAAGTCCTCGTTTCCATCCGTCCGTTCCGAGGGAGGCAGAGCGATGATGGCATCGCAGGCATCCGTTACCGCATCGGCAACAGCCCGCTGCGTTGGCGTGAGCCCCTCGACATCGATCGCGCTACTCGCCGTCACTGACACTGGTATTTCTGTGGTGTTGCCGGGTTCGCCGTCGCCCGAGCCATCGCTGACGGTAATCGTGCCTTCGAACGTTTGGTCCGGCACCGCCCCGGCTGGCACGTCAAAGGTAAAGGTTACACTGCCATTGGTCCCGTCTATTACCTCGGGGCTGACCGTGCCAATGTTCGTGGCGATGCTCAGCGGCGCGGTTTCGTCGCTAACTGTGAATACGGACTCCACTGTCGTTCCGGGTAAGCCGTTAACGCTCAGGCTTTGCGGTGTTTCGGGCGGCGCGGTGTCCACGGCCTGATCGTCGTCAAGGATGGTGAAGCTGTTAGGTATGCCGGGTACGGGGTTGCTGAGTTCGCCTGTGCATGTGTTGTTGGTGACCGTCGGCGTGACCTCAGCCGTTTCATCGGGTTCGGGTGCCAGATCGTCCTGTATCGCCACCGTTGTCGATGCCACGGCCACCTGCTCACCGGCCACAAACGTGCCGCCCTCAAAATTCAGCACGAACGAGCCCGGCACGTAGTCCTCGTTCACACCGGCATCGCCGCCCGTGCCGGTGAGATCTCCCTCTATCTGACAGCTGTCCAAGCCGAACTCTGGATCGGTGCTCTCATTGGCGAACAGCCCAACCCTTACTTGTAATGTGCCCGCGCCTTCCTCCACGTTGCTGGGCAACCCATCGACGACACGTAACTCGGCGCCGTTCGCGCTCGTGCTTATGCCGATGGCCAACAAGACGCCGACCATGCCCCTTCGGGCGATGCTTCCCCGCGGCAGCCAGCGGCGTTCGCAAACGTCAGGGGATATACTCTGTTCCATGGCACGCGAGCCTTTCATTATTGATGAACAGGGTACACGACCCGGACGCGCAGCAACGACGTCATAGGGAGGCGTTGTGCTCACGCCCTCTGAATTACTCTGAGTATTGACAAGGGATACGCGAATGCAAGCGATCGCGCTCAAATCTAAGCGCTAATGGGGGTGTGTGTTGCTACCGCTCATCTAGTCCCTTTCACGCAATGATCGCGTGCCGGCGGTAGAGGGCGCTTGCTGTCGCCGGGCTAGGGCATCACGGTAACTTTGGTTTGGCTGGGGGCGACTTGGCTACCGGCCGGATGGTTGGCGTTACTGCCATTGTGCGCGGTGACACTGAGGTGGTGGGCAACCTGCTGGCCCTCGACCTTGACCTTGGAGCTGCATTTCTTAAAGCGCACCTTGCTCATGTTCACGTTGGATTTCACGCCGCCGATGGTGCCCGGTTCGTCACCCTGAGACCGCGGCATCTCGGATTTCTTCGTGCACGCGGGCTTGTTGGCGAACTTGACCTTGCGGCTGGTCTTGGTCGCCTGCATGACCATACCGATGTTGGGGTAGGGAACGGGCACCGGGGACGGCGAGGGCGGTGCGGGGGTCTTGCAGACGTCGGGAAAGGCGACACAGTTGCCGCCCTGCTTGGTGGAAGCCGGCATCATGGCATCACGCTCCTAGCCTAGGTTGATCTGATCGGCTTTGAGCTTAACGTCGCGCTCCGCCTTGGAGTATATGCGCTCGGCCTTATGGTGGCTGGTGCCGCGCACGAGCGAGCGGGTGCGTCCGGCAGTGAGCTGCCAGAGCTCGGCGACCCGGGTATAGGCGTTACGCAGCCGCGTTGAGAGGGTGTTGGCGCTCAATGCCGCGGTCTCGGTTCGCGCCTCCACGCGTTCGGCGCTTAGGCCCCAGGCGCGGGTCTCCGTATGGTGGAGTTCGCTGTGCTGGTGGATGCTCTCAGCGGCGAAATGCAGCTCGGTGTTGCGCAGCTCGCTGCGCGTCGGTCCGAGGCTCAACCGCGGCAGCAGCCGTCCGGCCCGCCCGAGTGCCGAGAGCACCACGCCGAGGCCACCGCGGGCCTCCACGATGGCCGGGCTGTGCAGCTCAATGCCTTCGGTGGCTATACAACGCGCCTTGCCATGCGTCGCGACCAGCTCCAGATCGCCATGCTCGGCGGTGAAGCGGGTGACGCCGCTGGCCGTGCGCAAGACGCCAATGATGTAGAAGGCCCCGTGATGGTTTCCGATGACGAGCACCTCGTCGCCGACGGCTGGATGGTAGCCGGGTACGGCGCACGTTGCGCCGATCGATTGGGCGTTGAACGCCAAAGTCGGCTGACCGCCCTCGAAGTCGGTCACGCGAGCGGGGCCGAGGTGGTGGCCGGCGTCGGAGAGCGTTACGGCCAAGTCGGATTGCGACTGCATGTCACACCTCCTCTTGGGTTCTCGGGGGGCGCCACGTCTCCGCGTGGGCGCGCTCCGGGTCGGTACCGTGGACATTGTGGCGATTGGCGCCATCGAAGATGGCGCCGCGGTCGTCCAGGCGATGGGTGACTGCCTGCTCCAAATCCGCGTTGCTGAATACCGCGCCGGTGCATATGACCTGGGCGAATACGCTGTAACGCGCCTGGACTCTGGAGAAATCGGTGTCGATGCAGGTGGCGCCGTTGAATTCTGCGCGCTCCAGGTTCGCCCCCGCCAAGATGGCGCGCGTCAACTCCGCCTCCGCGAAGCGGGCCATGGGCGCGTTGATTCCGCGCAAATCGGTGCCGCCCAGATGAGCGCCCGAGAAATCGGCGCCTGTCGCCTCCGCGCCACGGACGCTGGCGCCGGTCAGATTGGCGGCGCTCAAATTGACGCGAGACAGGCTGGCGCCGTCCAGTGTCACGCCGGTGAGGCTCGCGCCTTCCAGGTCGCAGTCCGTGAGCTCGAGGGCGCCGAGGTCCAGCCCATCCAGGCAGCCGCCCTGCAGATTACAGAGCACGAAGGAGTTGTCGCCGAGCTGGGCGCTTCGAAGGTCCATGCCGGCGAGGTCGACGGCCTCGAACCGCGCCCCGTGGAGCCCGGCGCCGGCCAGGTTGGCCCCTTGCAGCTCACAGTACGCAAGCCGTGCCTGGCGGAGCTCCGCGTTGCTTAGGTCGGCGTCAGTCAGGTCCACGCCGTCCATGAGGGTCTCGCCGAGGTTTGCGCCGGGCAGCTGGGCGCCGGCGAAGATCGCGTCGCTGAGATCGCAGCCTGCCAGGTTTGCGCCGTTTAGATCCGCCTCAGTGAAATCCATCGCGGCCAACCCCCGCCCACGCAGGTCGGCGCCCGGCAACCGACAGGCGACGAAGGCGTTACCGGCGAGCCGGCAGTCGTCCCATCGTGCCTCGCTGAGATCGCACCCCTGCAGCACGGCCTCACGGAGATCGCTGCGATTTAGGAAGGCGTGGGCGAGCGAGCAGTCGAGCCACTGCGCCTCACGGCAAAGCGCGTCGCTGAGGTTCGCTCCCCTGAGTTCGCACCCTTCGAAGCGGGCCTCGCTCAGGTCGGTAGCCGAGAGGTCGCCGCCGGCCAAACCGCAGCGGTAGAAGCGGCAGGCGGTAAGGGCTAAGCCTCGGAGGGATACCTGGGTAAGGTCCATGTCCTCGAAGGTGGCTGCGTGAACTCGCGCCGAGTGGCATAGCGTCCCCGTCAACGGGGTTTGTCGAAACGCGGTGCCTACTAGGACCGCGCCTTCAAGGTCGCTGCCCTCGACACGGCAGCGCTCGAAGACCGTATCCGCTAGGTTGGCGCGCCGCGCCGTCGCCTCCGAAATCCGGCAATCACGAAGACGGGCATGGCTCAGATCGGCCTCGTCGAGGGTGACGCCGCCCATATCGGCGTTCTCCAGGCTGACCTCGTTCAGGTTGCACCCGTTCAGGCGGGTCTCGTGCAGGCTCAAGCTGCCCTGCGTGGTATCCTCGACGTGCTCCATAAGCCGTGCCGCGAGGGTGTCGCCGTCCATGCCCTGTTGCAACGCCGCCTGGACGAAGGCCGAATGATCCTGGGTCATGGGCGCGGTGTGGCCCCGCAGGCGTGGCAACGTGCTGCCGCTGAGATCAGCCCCGCTTAGGTCACAGTTGATGAGGGTTGCGTCGGCAAAGTGGCTGCCGTGGCAATGACCTCCGGCCAGTGAGCAGTCGCTGATCACCGCGCCGCTGAAATCCGCACCGTCCAGGTGAGCGCCGTCGAGGCGTACGGCCCGGAGGGTGGCGCCCGCCAAATGGGCCTTGGTGAGTTCGGCGCCGGACAGGTCCATGCCTTCCAAATGGTACCCCTCGCAGGACTTGCCGCGCGCCACACGCTCAAGGACCTGGTCGCGGGTTAGCCGATGGTTAGGGGTTTCTTCGGTGGTCATGGCGGTGCCGCGAATTGGGTCATGGCTAGGTTGGTTTCCTGCATGTCGGCACCGGAGAGGCGGCTGTCTAGGAAGTCCACGCCGTAGCAATTTGCGGCGCGGAAGACGGCTCTACCGCAATCCGTGCCTTCGAGGATGCCCTCGAAGAGGTTAGCCGATTGGAAACGGGCTCGCTCGCAGCGTGCCAGGGTGAAGTTGGCCGAGCGCAGGTCCGCAGCGGTGAAATCCGCGTTGGCGGCAGCGGTCTGCACGAAGTTGGCGCCCGGAAGATCAGCGTAGGCGAAGCAAGCATCGGCCACCGTGGCACCCTCGAATACCGCCTCGGCACCGGTGGCACCCCGCAGATTGGCCCCACGCAGGTCGGCACCGTCGGTAGCCCGCCACTGCGTGATACAGGCACCGCTGAAATCGGCGCCTCGAGCCGACAGGCCATCGAGTTGCGTTTCGGTGCAGTCGGCACCGGAAAACACCGCCGCGTCGGCTTGGGCGCTCGATAAGCAGGCCCCCGCCAGTGACGCCCGCCGAAAGGAGGCCTGCGTCAATACCGCGTCGGTGAAGTCGCTGTTCGCAGCGGCCGCGTCGTCGGCACGGGCGGACCGTAGGTCGGCACCGGTGAATACGGCCTCGCCGAGGTCCGCCTCGCGTAGATCGGCGCCGGTCAGCTCGGCCGCCGTGGCGTCCGCCGCGTTCAGCCGCGCGCCTTGGAGATTCGCCCGGGCTAGCCGGGCCTGTGAGAGGAGGGCTTCCTGCAGGTTCGCGCCAGGCATTTCCGCGTCGATTAGGTCGGCCCGGCTGAATACGGCCGCCACGGCAGCACAGCCGTCGAGGGCCGCGCCGCGGATCACGGCGCCGGTGAAATCGGCGGCCATGGCCACCGCCCCGGTGAGGCGACAACCGTTCATCGTGGCGTCGCGAAACGTCACGTTGGTGCAGTCGGTGTGTGCCAGTTGGCCTCGCTCCATCGCGGCGCCGTTCAATACAGCGCGGCATAGACGGGCCCCGCTGAGGTCGGCGTCCCTCAGAACGGCTTCGGACAGGTCTGTGTCGCTGAGGTCACCACGACGCAGGATTGCGCCTTCCAGTCGGGCGGCGCGTAGGGGGCAGCCGCGGAAGGCGGCGTTCGTGAGCTCCGCACCGGTGAAATCGCTGCCATCCAGCCGAGCACCACGAAAGTCGGCCGCGCCGAAGGCGTGGTGCGAGAGATCGAGTCCGCGCAGATCGGCACCGGTGAGGGGTTCACTTGCGTCGGTCGCCGCGATGACCTGCTCGCGAGTCCAGCGGTGCGACTCATTGGCTTCGGCCTCGCCGCGTTCGCGATCCGCTATGTCAGCCAGCAGGCGCTCGGCTTCGGCCTCCACCTCCGGGTCGAGCGGTGGGGTCTGTTGAGCCGATTCCGCCTCGGACGCCGTGTTGGCGCGTCGCAGGGCATCGATCTGCTCAGCCAGCTCGTCCGTTAGGCCGCCCGCTGCCAGTTCCTCAGGCTGTTCTTGCGTTGGGTGTGACGCCGGCGACTCGGTGGTCGGTGCGGCCGGCGCTTCGGGCTCGAATACCGCCTCACGGGCCGCAATGGCGTCTTCGACGACGTGCTGGTAATCGGACAATGCCTGCCAAGGCTCGTCTAGGCGCTCGCTCAGTATCGCGAGGCGCTCGATGTCACGGGCCTCGAAATCCACCACCGATGTCACCCCACGCCAGACGAGCTCCAGTGTGCTTGCGTCCGCGTCGATGGCTAGGGTGTCCAGGTGCATTGGGAGGAATTGCGTGTCCCCTTCCTTATCCTCACGCAAGGCAACGACCCGCAGGCCGGGCAGCTGCGTTCGGTGCAAGCCGTGCTCCGGATCGAGACCGGTTAGGGTCACCGGCTCGTCGCCGCGCAGGAAACCGGGAAACCGCTGATCCGGTGGCGCCGCGTTGAAGAACCGCCAGTCGAAGTCATCCGGGAACCCCGGCCAGTGGCTGTCCAAGTACTCGCCACCGTATGTCCCTAGACAGCGCACGCGTGGCTGCCAGTTGGGCGACAGCGGTCCAAAACCGGCCGGTGGTGGACGGTCGGTCGGGCTGTTGATGGGGGCGTCCAAATACTCGATGTTCGGCAAGGCGTCGCCGCGTGTGCCTTTGCCCACCGGGTTGCGGGGCTCATCGGGGCCGCCGAAGGCGTTGGCATAACGCAGCGGCATCTGGCTAATGGGCTCCGGCTCCGTGATCGGCTGGCTGACGATGCCCCGTTGAAACCGGCGGGGCCCGAATACGGCGAGGGATTTATTCCAATCGCCGATCTGCAGCTCGGCCCGTAAAGCGGGGCGCGCGCTAGCGTCGGCTGGCGCATAGGCCGTGCCGCGCAGCAGGACCTCACCCAGCGGTTTGTAGGGCACGACGTCGGAGGCGTGCTCGAGCTCACTGATGTCGTCCGGGCCTTTGGGAAGGGGGAAATCCCCCAGCGGCAGGGGCGGTTCGTCCAGCGGCCGCAAACCACCGTCCGACATCATCTCGAAACCGGCCTTAACCACCAGTGTGAGGCGATAGTCACCGGCGCGAGCGCACCAAGTGACCATCGCCACGCTGAATTCGGTAAGATTTTCGAGCTCCACGAATCACGGCCCCAAGTGGTGCTAGCGTTTTTTGACGCTGAGGTTGTTATGACTGATGCCGCCGGAGATGTTGACGGTGGCGTCCGCGGCGACGTTGATGTTCTTCCCGGAGACGGTTACGGTCTTATCCGAGCTCACCTTGATATCGCCGTCCTTACTGATGGTGATCTTCGCGCTGCCCGCCTTGATCTCGGCACCGTCCTCTTTTAACTGGACCTGCGCGTCAGGCGAGCTGTGTTGTTTAATGCCGTTCTGGCGCGAATCCGCCTGCTTCTCCATGGCACTGGCGCGTGCTGCGCCAAGCCCCATCTGCCCGAAGCCGCTAACAAGCCCGGAGAGGACACCTTCATAGTTTGCTGACAGCTTGTCCATGGGGTCCTTTTGCGCCGGCGCTTCGTCCAACTCCGGTTTCTCAACCGGGCTTGGCGTTTGAGCATACTGACTCCCTAAGGCAACGAGGCTAGAAATCAGACTTGTCGCGGGCGCAAGGAGGGGGCCCTTGCCTAGGTCCGAGACCTCGGAGCGGCCGAGCCCGGAAGCCGAGTAGCTGAGTGTTAGGGCGTTACCTTTTCCGTTGATGAGGGCCTCATCGTCGCCGCCGCCGAGGATCCAGACATTCTGGCCGCCTTCAACAGTGGCGTCTTTCTTCGCGGAAACCGTGTTGTTCGCGTCTGTTTTGGCGTACTGCGATTCGCTCGAATAGGAGAACTTCTGTCCGTAGTTCGCTTCAAAAGCATGGTTTACCGCCACGCTCGTCTTGCTTCCGAGGTAAGCGCCGAAGTTATCACCAACCGTCAGGCTCAACTTGGATCCGGCATAACCACTGGTCTCATGGCCTACCTGGGCCTTCGCAGTAGTGCCTGCCTTGAAGTCATACCAGTTCTTGTTGGTCAGCATGTGGATGCTTTCCCGCATGATCATGCCCGAGCCGCTCGGCGACCACAGGGAGAGCATCTCGCCGACCGAGTCGAGCAATACATGGTTGCCGAACTTGTCGGTGATCTCGGTGTGCTCTTTGCCAGGTGTGCCGTCCATCTCCAGCATGTTTCCGCAATCCTGCTTGATTCGGATGAACTGCTTACCGGCATCGCCTTCCCAGATCATGTGGTTGTTGCCGTAGTCCCTAAGGACGCTCTTGGTGCGATGCGTGGGCAGCTCCAGCGGCGGCATGTTGTCGGCATTGTAGATCCGACCAGTGATCAGCGGGCGATCCGGGTCGCCCTCGAGGAAACTGACCACCACCTCGTGCCCGATATGGGGCATGAACATGCCGCCCCAGTTTTTGCCCGCCCAGTTCTGCGACACACGCACCCAGCAAGAGCTGTTCTCGTCGCTTTTGCCCTCGCGGTCCCAATGAAACTGGACTTTCACCCGGCCGTACTTATCCGTCCAAATGTCCTGCCCTGACTTGCCTACCACCACTGCCGTTTGCGGCCCGTAGACCCGCGGCTTGGGCGTGAGCCGGGGCGGGCGATAGGGCGTACGGGCATCCATGGCAGTCAAGCTGCAGCGGTAGAATTCGTCGCTTCCGATGTCACCGCCAGTGTCCATTGGGTCGGACTCCGCATGATGGCTGACACTGGTGATGAGGTATTCCAGGTTTTGGTCGTCACGGGGGTGGTTGGTCAGCGTGGTCAGCCCGCCGGCAAACAGCCCCCGCGGATTGCCTTCGCCGTAGGCGATCTGGTGGTCGGCCTGCTGCTCCTCGATACGGATCTGACTGTAACGGTCCCCATGATCAACCTCGGTGTAACCACCCGGGTAGTCGTAGACCTCATACTCCGCATAGGCATGTTCGCGTGCCATGTTGGCGACCGTTCGGAGGTTTTTCTTGGGGGCCTTGAAATCGTAGGCGTTCAGCGCGTAGGCGCCAGGCTCCACGTGCTGTCGCAGCTGCCAGTCCCAAAGGTATTCCGCTTCCCGCAAGGCGCGTTGCTCGTCCGGCGGGTAGTAGGGGGTCTCCTCATAACCGGCGCACGGGGCGTGAGCATCGTAGCCATCCGCCAGTACCAGGACATGGTGACTCTTGTCGTGGCGGAAGAAGAAATAGATCCCCTCGTGCTCCATCAGCCGCGAGACGAAGGCCAAGTCGCTTTCGCGATATTGGACGATGTACTCGAAGGTTTCGTAGTGGCCTGTCAGCGACTCCTCGAAGTCGGTGAAACCGTGCTCGCGAAAGACCGCTTTGACGATGTCGGGTACGGACTGATCCTGAAAGATGCGACAGTCGGCCGTGCGGCTGAGAAACCATAACCAGGGCACCACTACCGCTCGGTAGCGGGCGAATTGTCCGTCATAGCCGTATTGCCCGAATTGACGGACGAATCCGTTGAAATGGCGCTCGCCATCCGCGAGATCGATGGTGATGGTGACATTCTGGCCTAAGAGGTCATTGGGGGTGATAAGTCCATCGTCGCTTAGTAACTCCAATTCTAGGCGGAAAGGCTGGCTCAGGTGCTCCTCGCCATCCAGGCGGCGCACCAAAAGCGCGTTCTCCCCGAGGGGGGTGTCCAGCCGCAGGTGACGCTTCGACTGCATGAGGGTCCTTGTGGGTGTCGCCATGGCCAACCTCTCCACCTAGCGCCGTCTGTCTCGCGGGCGCAATTAACGGTCACTCCAGATAGGCCGAACCGATTCCAGGGTCTCGCGGGCGCCATTGCGACTGCATGCTTGCCGCCGCCTCTCCCGTCGGTACGACCGGCAAATCCTGGCGTCCTGACATGGAACCGGCCACTACTCGGCCTTTCGCCTCATGTCGTCTACACTTTTTAGTGTAGTAGCTGATTCGCTCTGACGACCGTGTTGCGGGGGCGAGTGAAATGCAGTTCGATGGTTATCTCGGGCCGTTGGAGTCGCAGCCGCCAGCCGGTGTGGACTTGGACGAGTCCGGCGAGCTGCTGGGGTTGGATCAAATGGCCCGCTGGGCCGATCCGGAGGCCGAACCCGATTGGCCGGCGCTGCGCGACGCGGCGGCGGACGCCTTGGGGCGCAGCCGTGACTTGCGGGTAACGGTCTATCTGGCCGCGGCGCTGCTCAACGCCGAGGGCATACGTGCCTTCTGTGGCGCGCTTGGTCTCCTGCGCAACTACCTGGAGACCCTCTGGGACGGTGTCTATCCTTTCCTCGACGGTGATGACGCCATCGAGCGCTCCAGCGCTGTATTCAATCTGGTCAATTATCACCGAGTGATACGGCCGTTGCGCCGTGCGCCGCTGGTCGAGGACCGGGCGGCCGGGCGCTTCAGCCTCCAGGACATCGAGATCGCCCAGGGCAAGATCGAGCCGCCGGCGGACTACGAGGACGAGGCGCCACCGCAGGGCATGATCATAGGCGCCTTTCAGGCGATGGATGGCGAGGAGCTGGGGGCGCTGGACAGCGCGCTCGGGCAGGGTGTCGAGGACTTGCAGGAGATCGAGGCCGCGTTCCAGGCCCATAGCGGGCCAAGCACGGTGCCGGATATGTCGCGCCTGCGCGACACCCTCTCTGAGATGCGGACCTTCACTTCGGCTCGGCTCGCGGAACGCACAGGCTCTTCCGTGCCGGCTAGTGGCGACGACTCGGTATTGCAGCCCGTGGCGGCGGCCGAAGCCCAGGGTACGACGGGGGCCGCGCCAACGGCGGTACGTTCACGCCAGGAGGCGATCAGGGCCTTGGATGCGGTTATTCGGTACTTCAACAACCACGAACCCTCTAGTCCGGTGCCGCTGCTGCTTGAGCGCGCCAAGCGGCTGGTGGATCGGGATTTCATGGCCATACTCGAGGAGCTGGCGCCGGATGCGCTGACGCAGGTACGAACTATTAGCGGTAAAAGTGGGGAAGACTAGGCCTGCAACGCACGGCGTGACCGTGAGGTGTTGGGCCGTAACGGAGGTTCCACGACATGGCGAAGCCAAGCTCCCAAAAGTTCATCGGGCGCAATCGACCGCCACGGGTTCAGATCGAATACGACACCGAGGTGTACGGCTCGGAGAAAAAGGTCCAGTTACCTTTCGTAATGGGCGTGCTCTCGGATCTTGCAGGCGACAACCAGGAATCCCAGCCGTCCATAGAGGACCGTAAGTTTCTGGAGATCGACGTCGACAACTTCGACAATCGCATGAAGGCGATGCAGCCGTCGGTGCACTACGCCGTGGACAACAAGCTCACCGGCGACGGCCGGATCGAGGTGGATCTCACATTCGAGAGCATGGAGGACTTCTCGCCGGCGAGGGTGGCGGAGCAGGTCGAGCCCCTCCGCAGGCTGCTTGAGGCGCGTCAGCAGCTCGCCAATCTGGTCACCTACATGGACGGTAAGGCCGGCGCCGAAGACCTTATTGCCAAAGTCCTCAATGACCCGGCACTGCTCGAATCGCTGGCGTCCAGCCCACAAAGCGAGGCTGAGGAAGACAGCAGCAGTGGCGAGAGCGAAGCGAAGAGCGAGGAGTAAGCCGTGGCAGAGTCAGATCAGCAGACCGAGGCACAGCAGGGCAGCGAGGCGCAAGCAGCAGAAGGCGGGCAACTCAGTGCCAATGAGTTTACTGCGTTGCTGCAGAAGGAGTTTCGGCCCAAATCGGACCGGGCGCGCGAGGAGGTGGAGACCGCCGTCCAGACGCTCGCCGAGCAGGCTCTGCGCGAGACGACCGTTATCTCCGACGATGTAATTAGCACCATCAACGCCATTATCGCGGAGATCGACCAGAAGCTGACCGATCAGGTCAACGAGGTCATCCATCACGAGAAGTTCCAGCAGCTTGAAGGCGCGTGGCGCGGCTTGAGTTACTTGGTGAACAACACCGAAACCGATGAGATGCTCAAGATCCGATTCATGAACGCCTCCAAGAAGGAGCTTCATAAGAACCTGCGCAAATACAAGGGCACCGCGTGGGACCAGAGTCCCCTATTCAAACGGCTCTACGAGGACGATTATGGGCAGCTCGGCGGCGAGCCCTATGGTTGCCTGGTAGGCGATTACTACTTCGATCATGGGCCGCAGGACGTGGAGCTCCTCTCCGGCATGGCGCAGATCGCTTCGGCGGCCCACGCGCCGTTCATTACCGGAGCTGCCCCATCGCTGATGCAGATGGAATCCTGGCAGGAGCTGGCTAATCCGCGCGATCTCTCCAAGATCTTCTCCACGCCGGAGTACGCTGCGTGGCGCTCGCTGCGCGAGTCCGAGGACTCGAAATACGTAGGTCTGGCCATGCCGCGGTTTCTGGCACGCCTGCCGTACGGTTCCAAGACCGATCCGGTGGAGGAATTCGACTTCGAGGAGGAGGTCTCCGGCTCCGATCATCACCGCTATACCTGGGCGAATTCCGCCTACGCCATGGCGGTGAACATCAACCAGTCCTTCAAGTTCTACGGCTGGTGCTCGCGTATCCGGGGCGTGGAGTCCGGGGGCGCGGTGGAATCCCTGCCGGTGCATACCTTCCCGAGCGACGACGGCGGTGTGGACATGAAATGCCCCACCGAGATCGCCATTAGCGACCGGCGCGAGGCAGAGCTGGCCAAGAGCGGGTTGATGCCGTTGATCCACCGCAAGAACACTGATATTGCGGCGTTCATCGGGGCGCAGTCGTTGCATAAGCCGGCTGAGTACGAGGATCCGGATGCTACTGCCAATGCGCAGCTGGGTGCGCGGCTGCCTTACCTATTTGCCACCAGCCGTTTTGCGCATTACCTCAAGTGCATCGTGCGCGACAAGGTGGGCTCGTTCCAGGAACGCGAGGATATGCAGAGGTTCCTGCAGAACTGGATCATGCAATACGTAACCGGTGATCCGGCCAACGCCAGCGAGGAAACCAAGGCGCGCAAGCCCCTCGCGGAGGCTGAGGTGCGCGTTGAGGCGGATGAGGCCAATCCGGGCTACTACCGCTCGTATTTCTACCTGCGGCCTCACTACCAGCTCGAGGGGTTGACCGTGTCGCTGCGGTTGGTCTCGAAGCTGCCCTCGGCTAAGGGTCAATGAAACGTAGGTCTCCGAAACGTGTGTCGGGTCAGGGGACAGGGCGTTGCCCGCGGGGTGCCGTAGCCTAGTGGAGGAGAAGAGCGATGTTCGATTGTTTTCTGGAGATCGACGGCGTCCAAGGCGAGTCCCGGGATGCCCAACATGCGGATGCCATCGAGGTGCTCGCCTGGTCATGGGGTGCCAGTCAGCCCGGCACCATGCAGACCGGTGGTGGGGGTGGTGCTGGTCGGGCGAGCTTTCAGGATATCTCGGTGACCAAGTACATCGACAAATCCTCGCCCAACCTCATGAAGCAGCTTGCCAAGGGTAAGCACTTCGATTCGGGTAAGCTGATCGTGCGTAAGGCGGGTGGTGAGCAACTCGAGTACCTGGTCGTGGAGATGAAGAAGATCCTCATCGCCAGTATCAACATCGGAGGCACTGGCGAGGAGGATCGGCTGACGGAAAATATCGGGCTGAATTTCGCGGAGTTCAAACTTAGCTACACGCCGCAGAAAGACGACGGCACCGGCGAGGCCGCGATCGACTTCGCTTGGAGCATCGAGGAGAACTCGGAGAAATAGCCGTGTAACGTTGGCAACGGAGGGTGCGCGGCGTAGCCCTAACGCCGCGGTCCGGCAGGGTGGCAGCCATGGCTGAACTGACGACCCAAGAGCGACTGCAGCCGTCGCTGATTGATCGCTTGACGGATCGTGCGCCCCATAAAGAGCGGGTGACCTTGCGACTGCAAGAGCAGGCGCTGGCGGCGATCGGTATGCCGGCGCGGGAGTTGCGACGGCTGATCGAGGCCCAAGGCTTCAGTCGCCAGCGCGAGGCTGCCGAGGACGAAGGCCCCGTCGAGGTCTACGAGAGTACCCCCGACGGTCGCAGCCTGCGCCAGCTGTTGGATCATACTTTCCGATCCCAGCCGAATATGCCGGAGACCGCCGTCGGTGACCTGGTCGAGGTCACCGACCGTCGCCGGCTGCCAAACACCAGCGAGTCGCGGCGGGATCGGGTGATGTCCGGCAAGCAGCTCAAGGATTCGGTGATGCGCGATCTGGGCTGGCTGCTAAACACCGGCAATCTGCATTCGGTGCAATCGTTGGAAGCCTACCCCAAGGTCCGGGATTCCGTGGTCAACTACGGCATTCCGGAACTGGCCGGCGTGACCGCCTCGAGCGCGGATGCGGAGTCGGTGGCGGGGGCCATCGCCCGAGCGATTGAGACCTTCGAGCCACGCCTGCGTCACATTCGAGTGGTGCCCTCGGGGGCCGCGCGCGAAGGCGCGAGCAATACCCTGGCGTTTCTTATCGAGGCGGAGCTGTGGGGGCAACCGTCGTCCGAGCACCTGCTGCTGCATACCGAGTTGGACCTGGAATCGGCGGCGGCGAGGGTGCGAGAAGCTGAGGGAGGCGCCTAGTGGATGAACGGCTGCTGCGCCACTATGAGGAGGAGCTGCGCTATCTGCGGGAAATGGGAGGCGAGTTTGCCCGGGTTTATCCCAAGATAGCCGGCCGGCTCGGCCTTGAGGGGCTGGAGTGTGCTGATCCCTACGTGGAGCGTTTGCTCGAGGGCGTTGCCTTCCTCACCGCCCGTGTCCAGCTCAAGCTCGATGAGGAATTCCCCGAGTTCACCCGCAATCTGTTGGAGCTGATTCAGCCGCAGCTCGCACGGCCGACGCCGTCGATGGCGGTGGTCGGCTTCGAGCCGGACCTCAACGAGGCCGCTCTAGCCGAGGGGTTCACGGTGCCGCGGGGTAGCGCCATGCGCAGTCTCCTTGCCAAGGGCGAGCGCACGGCCTGTGAATATCGAACCGCGCATGATCTCACCCTGTGGCCGTTGCGCACGGTCGGGGCGCGGTATCTCTCCAGTGCCGGCGCGATTGCCGCCGCGGGGCTGCCGGTGCGCGAGGGCGTGCGGGCGGCAATCCAGCTCGATCTCGAGGTGACCGGCGGCCTTGGTGTCGCGGACCTCGCCCTGGATCGGTTGCCGATATTCCTGCACGGCACCGATGAGATCCCCATGCAGATTTACGCCCAGGTCCACGGCCATGGCCTTGGCTGCTGCGTCCACGGCCAAACGCCGGAGGACGGGGCCGTGTGGCTGCCCCGTGAAGCCTTATGCCAGGTGGGCTTCGAGCGCGAGGAGGCACTGCTGCCGCCATCGCGACGCTCTTTCGAGGGTTATCGCCTGGTGCAAGAGTATTTCGCTTTCCCCGCGCGGTTTCTATACTTCGAAATCGCGCAGCTGCAGCGCGCACTGCCGCGACTTTCCGGGGAGCGGTTCACCCTGACGATCTACCTGGATCAGGCCGATGCGGATGTCGAACGCAGCTTGGACGCCGAGCAGTTCAAGCTGTTTACCGTTCCGGCGATAAACCTGTTCCCGGTAACCGCCGATCGCATCCATGTGCGTGCCGAGTCGCCCGAGTTCCATGTGGTGCCAGACCGTAATCGCCCCATGGACTTCGAGGTCTACAGCGTAGAGGGCGTGACCGGCTATGGCAGTTCACCAGAGGACCGGCGCAGCTTCCGGCCGCTCTACGAGCTGACGCATCACCACTTCGAGCGCGAGGCGGGGGCCTTCTTTGCCACCCAGCGCCGGCCACGTGAGCCATCGGTCCGCCAGCGTCGCCAAGGCTCACGTACCAGCTACCTCGGCAGCGAGTGCTTCATCAGCATCGTGGATTCGCGCAATGCGCCGTTTCCGACGGGGTTGCGCCAGCTCGAGGTCCAAACCCTGTGCACCAACCGCGATCTGCCGCTGCAGATGGCGGTGGGTAAGGGTGCGACCGATTTCACCCTCGAGAGCGGGGCGCCGGTGCAGTCGCTGCGGGTGATTGCTGGTCCCACCCGACCTCGAGCGGGCTTCTACGCTGGCGATACGGCCTGGCGCCTGATTAGCCAGCTGTCGCTGAACTATGTATCCCTAGCCGATCAATCGCCCGACGGCGGCGCCGAAGCGCTCCGGGAGATGCTGGCGCTGTATGTCGATTCCCGTGACGCCTTGGCGCGCCACGTTGACGGGGTGGTGTCGGTGACATCGCAGCCAGTCGTCCGGCGCATGCCGGTGCCGGGACCTATCTGCTTCGGCAACGGCTTGGAGATTCGGCTGCGGCTGGACGAGGCGGCCTTCACCGGCGTCGGCTCGTTTCTACTCGGTGCGGTGCTGGAGCGGTTCTTCGCCAAGTATGTGTCGATCAATTCATTTACCGAAACGGTCATCGAGTCGGAAGACCGTCGGGAGGTTATGCGATGGCCGGTCAGGGCGGGTCAGCGCCTGACACTGTAGCGGGATGGCTGGACGATCTCGCCCACCGCCCGGAACGCTATAGCCTGTACGCTGCGTTGCGGGTTTTCGAGGTGGGGCATCCACGCGCACCGCGCCTCGGTCGCTCCCGACGGCCGACGGAGGACGCGGTGCGGGTCGGCCAGCAGCCGAGCCTGCGTTTCGCGCCGGGGGACGTCGTGGCCTTCGAGCCGGGGCAGCCGTCACAGCTGCGCTGCGAATCGTTCGGACTGTTCGGTCCGAATGGCCCGCTCCCGCTGCACCTGACCGAGTATGCCGACGAGCGTGCCCGACAGTACCAAGACCCGAGCTTCACGGCATTCATTAACACCTTTCAGCATCGGCTGGCGTCGCTGTTCTACCGTGCCTGGGCCGATGCCCAGCCGACGGTGCAACAGGACCGCCCCGCCGAGGATCGGTTCTCGGTCTACGTTGGCTCGCTGCTCGGCACGGGTGCGCCCGCCACGCGTGAGCGCGACGAGTTGGGTGACTTCGCCCGCTACTGCCGCGCCGGTCGCTTTGCGCCGGCCGCCAAGTCGGCGGAAGGGTTGGAGGATATCCTCAACGACTACTTCGGAATGGCCTGCCGTATCGAGTCTTTTGTGCCCGGCTGGTTGGATATCCCGCACGATGAACGGCTCGCCCTCGGACGCGGCGGCGCCAATGCGCTCGGACGACGCGCCAACCTGGGGGCCCGGTCCTGGCAATGTCAGTTCCGCTTTCGCATCCACGTCGGGCCGCTGTCGCGGGAGACGTTCGAGCGTTTCCTACCCGGCGGGCCGGCGCTGGGGGATCTGGTGGACCTGGTGCGGGCCTACCTGGGCGACGAGTTGCAGTGGGACGTGGCGCTCACACTGCGGGAGGCGGAGGTGCCGCCGTTGCGCCTCAGCCGGGGGGCGCGCCTGGGCTGGACGAGTTGGCTCGGGCAGGTGGCTGGCGATGCCCGCGGTGCGCTCGTATCGGGACGGAAAAAAGCCGCTGCGACGCGGGACGAGTGGGCCGACCGAGGGCCACTGAGGAGGAATGACCGTGGGAGAGATCAGTCGCACGGCGCTGTTCGGCAAGCTGGATAGCCTCGCCTATCAGGCCATCGAGAGCGCTACCACCCTGTGCCGGATGCGCGGCAATCCCTATGTGGAGCTCGCGCACTGGCTCAATCAGATCCTCCAGCAGCACGATTCCGATCTGCACAGAATCGCGTCCCGCTTCGAGCTCGAGCCGTCGCGCCTGGCCAAGGACCTCACGGCAAGCCTGGACGCCTTGCCGCGTGGTGCGAGTTCGGTGTCCGATCTGTCGTCGCATGTCGAAGAGGCCGTGGAGCGGGGGTGGGTATGGGCCACCTTGCGCTTTGGTGAGTCCAGTGTGCGTACGGGCCATCTGGTGGTGGCCTTACTGAAGAGTCCGGGACTGCGTGGCCTGCTCCCAGGCATCTCCCGTGAGTTTGAGAAGATTCGCGGGGACCAGTTGATCGATGAATGGGACGAGCTCTTGGGCGACTCACCGGAGGCGGTCCAGGCTGCCAACGATGGGACGCGGATCGGCCAGGCCATGCCGGCTGACAGTGGTGAGTCCGGCGGTGCGGCCGCTGGCAAGCAGGAGGCGCTCGAGCGCTTTACCCGCGATCTTACCGCCGAGGCGCGCGCCGGCAACGTGGACCCGGTGGTGGGCCGTGATGAGGAGGTGCGCCAGATGGTGGACATCCTCATGCGCCGCCGCCAGAACAACCCCATCCTCACCGGCGAGGCGGGCGTGGGCAAGACGGCGGTGGTCGAGGGTTTTGCGCGGCGGATCGCCGACGGCGACGTGCCGCCGACGCTACAGGACGTCACCCTACGCACCCTGGACGTGGGACTGCTGCAGGCCGGCGCCAGCGTCAAGGGTGAGTTCGAGAACCGGCTACGTGAGGTCATCGATGAGGTCCAGGCGTCCGAGCGGCCGATCGTCCTTTTCATCGACGAGGCGCATACCCTCATAGGTGCCGGCGGTGCGGCGGGTACCGGCGATGCAGCCAACCTCCTCAAACCGGCTCTTGCCCGCGGCACGCTGCGTACCATCGGGGCGACCACGTGGGCGGAATACAAGAAGTACATCGAAAAGGATCCAGCGCTTAGCCGTCGGTTTCAGGCCGTTCAGGTCCCCGAGCCCGAGGCCGACCGGGCCATCGCCATGGTGCGCGCCATGGCCAGCGCAATGGAGGCGCATCACCGGGTGCAACTGCGTGACGAGGCGCTGACGGCAGCGGTCAATCTCTCGAGTCGCTATATCCCGGCCCGTCAGCTGCCGGACAAGGCGGTGAGCCTGCTGGATACCGCCTGTGCCCGGGTTGCGGTCAGCCAGCACGGTGTGCCGGCGGCGGTCGAGGATGCGCGCCGCCGCCTGGACGCCCTGGCCACCGAGGACGAGATCCTCAGCCGTGAGGCGGCGGTGGGCATGGATGTCGGCGAGCGCCGGCGGACGGTCGAGCAGGCGATGGCCGACGAGCGCGCACGGCTGGAGCAGCTGGAGCAGGATTGGCAGCAGGAGAAGGCACTGGTGGATGAAATCCTGCAGTTGCGCGCGACACTGCGCGAGCGCGCTGGGACGCTCTCGCCGGCTGACGAGCCGGACGCGCAACGCCCCGCTGTGGCGGCCTCGGACGCCGACGTGGAGCCGGACACCGGGGTGTTGGTCGAGCAACTGCGCGAGCGCCAGGCCGAGCTCGAGACCCTGCAGGGTGAACGGCCGCTGATCCTACCGAGCGTTGATGCCCAAGCCGCGGCCGCCGTGGTGGCCGATTGGACCGGTATCCCGGTGGGGCGGATGGTGCGTGACGAAGTGACCACGGTACTGTCTCTGGCCGAGCACCTGGGCGAGCGGGTGAAGGGCCAGGATCACGCCCTGGAGATGATCACCAAGCGCGTACAGACCGCGCGTGCCAACCTGGATAACCCGGCCAAGCCGGTGGGTGTGTTCATGCTCGCGGGGCCCTCCGGCGTGGGTAAGACCGAAACCGCCCTCGCGCTGGCCGAGACGCTGTACGGCGGGGAACATAACCTCATCACCATCAACATGAGCGAGTTCCAGGAGGCGCACACCGTCTCCACACTCAAGGGGGCACCGCCAGGGTATGTCGGCTATGGCGAGGGCGGTGTGCTCACCGAGGCAGTCCGCCGGCACCCTTACAGCGTGGTGCTGCTCGACGAGGTGGAGAAGGCGCACCCGGACGTCCACGAGATCTTCTTCCAGGTCTTCGACAAGGGCCAGATGGAGGACGGCGAGGGCCGGCTGATCGATTTCCGCAACACCCTCATCATCCTCACCACCAACGTTGGCACCGAGCGGATCATGCGCGCCTGGCAGGGTGACCAGCCCGTGGACGCGGATGCGCTCGCCGGTGCCCTGCGTGAGCCCTTGCTGGAGGTGTTTCCGCCGGCCCTGCTCGGGCGCATGGTTACCATCCCCTATTATCCGCTGAGCGACCAAATGCTGCGCGGGATCATCCGGCTGCAGCTCGAGCGTATCGCCGAGCGCGTGCGCGAGAACCACGAGGTGCCGTTCAGCTACGAGGAGGCAGTGGTGGATCGGGTGCTTGAGCGCTGCACGGAGTTGGAGAGCGGTGGGCGCATGATCGATGCCATCCTCACCAACAGCCTGCTTCCCGACTTGAGCCGCGAGTTCCTCAACCGGCTCATCGAGCACGAGCCGGTCCAGCGTGTGCATGTGGACGTGGCCGACAAGGGGTTTGTGTATGCCTTCGACTGAGTCGTGGGACGGACACTGCCCCACCCGAATGCCGCGTGCTAAGCCCTGCGGGGCCCAGCTTGACGCGGTTTCGGTGCTGAGCGAACCTGCCAGTGAGAATGGCAATAGGCCCGGTGGACGGTCTAGCGGTCGGCTTTATGGCGCGTGCACGACTGGTCGAAGTGGATTATTACAGCTTCCGGCAGCTGCTGCGGGAGGCGGCCAACCGGGGTGGGCGCATCGACAAAAGGGACGCCAATCGCTGGGCCGATTACGTCAAGACCTACAACATCAACGAGGTGGGTGCCACTGCCATCGCCCGGCAGCGCTTCGAAGAGCCGACGCCGGTGATTATCAACCTCGGCGGCACGCGCGACGGCCTCTATCTGTACTCGGACATCGAGGAAGGCTGTCTGCGATTGGTCGTGCAGGACAGCTAGCGGCCGCGGTATCCCACTGCCCTCTGTCGGTGGGCTGGGGTGATCGCCGGTTATACCTGTTGCGTACCCGTCATTGGTGCCGCCGCAGCCGCCCGTGCCATCTGGGGCCCGCCAGTCAGGCAGCGCAGCAACCGCGAGGTGACTCATGCGCTTGTCGTTATCGGTGATCGGTGCCCAGGCCCAGGCCCTCGGTGATAACGCCCAGGTCTGTTGGGTGGACCACGGTGGAACGATCGGGCGCGCCGAGAACAACGACTGGACGCTGCCCGACCCACGCCAGGAGATCTCGCGCTGCCATGCCCGCATCCGCTTCGCGGGTGGCCGATTCTATTTGGAGGACGCTAGCGCCAACGGGATTTACGTGGATGACCCCGGGAACCGGATGAGTAGTCGCGAGATGTTGACGCTCGAGAACGGTCAGCGATTGTTCATCGGGGACTACGAAATCCACGTCAGCGTTGCCGAGGGAGAGGGCGTAGAGCAGGAGCCGCCCGCGAGGGAGGCCCCGAACGCGACCGGGCCCCCTAGCGGCAGTGCCGTGGTGCCCGACGAGGAGAGCCCCCCCGACCCCTTGGACTTGCTTGGCGGGGCCGTGGAGACGCCGAAGCAGCCGCCATCAGTGCCGGACGACCCCGAGCCGGCGTATCTCAAGGAGCATTTCCGGCCGGCACCCGTGCAACCGGATCGCAGCAAGGAACCACTACCGTCGGCGCCCGATGACGATGCGAGTCCGCCAGGGCCGATCCCCACCGACTGGTGGCGCGATATCGGCACAGCCGGGACAGCGGGGAGCGACGGTAAGGGGGAAGCCGACGATGCTGGTGAGAGCAGCGGTGAACCGTCGTCCCCATCGTCGTCGCAACCCATACCGCCGACGGCCCCAGAGCCAACGCCGGTTGAGACGCCTCAGGATCCCGGCGAGGTGCCGCAACCGGGCCCGCCGGAGCGGCCGTGCCCCGGTGGCACGGCCCGCCAAACGGAGGGGGCGCGTACCGCGAGCGGAGCGTCGACTGCCGGCGCAAGCACCTCTCAGGACGCGCTGGAGCGGTTGCTGGCCGGAGCGGGGATCGACCCTGCCGAGCTGACGCCGGAGACCGCCGAGACCCTCGGTCGTGTCCTGCACGTGGCCGTGGACGGGCTAATGGACCTGTTGCGCGCCCGGATGGAGATCAAGAACGAATTCAGGATGTCGGTGACGCTGATCCAGTCCACCGACAATAACCCCCTGAAGTTCTCGACTAATGTGCAGGACGCCATGCATAACCTGCTGGTCAAGGACAATCCGGACTACCTAGGGCCTGAGGAGGCCTTTCACGCTAGTTTCGATGACCTGCGTTTCCATCAGATGGCCCTGTTGGCCGGCATGCGGGAGGCGTTCTTCGCCATGATCGAGCGTTTCGATCCCGACAACCTGGAAACGCAGTTCAGTCAGCGCCAGCAAGATAGCGGGGTGCTCGGCCGTATGGGACGGCGCCGTTACTGGGAGCAATACCGCGGGCTGTACGACGAAATCCGTCAGGATACCGAGGGATACTTTAATCGGCTGTTCGGCGAGGCGTTCGTCGAAGCCTACGAGCGTCAGATGGACGAGCTCAAGCAGGGCGCCCGACAGCGCCGTTCGGGTGGGCAGTGACAGGAAAGCCAGGAGAACAACGCATCATGAGCAGTCATTGGGTGGTCCGCACCGTATTGGCCCTGCTCACCGGGGCCGCGCTTATCGCCGGCTGTGCCTCCACGCCGCCGTCCGAGGAAGTCACCGCCGTAGAGGGACGCATCTTGGTGGGTCCCAATCTCAATCCCAATGCCGAGGGCCGGCCGTCGCCGGTGTACCTGCGGGTGTATCAATTGACCGAGGC
The DNA here is from genome assembly GCF_052060015.1 of Arhodomonas sp. SL1. Lineage (NCBI taxonomy): Bacteria > Pseudomonadati > Pseudomonadota > Gammaproteobacteria > Chromatiales > Ectothiorhodospiraceae > Arhodomonas > Arhodomonas sp. SL1. Next base: position 24,202 of record NZ_JBPODZ010000003.1, read on the forward strand.
CGCCGCATTCAGCGGTGCCACTTACGGCCAGCTGGCGGACCGCGACACCGAGACCCTGGGCGCGAGCCTGATCACCCGTGACGAGTTCGAGCTCTGCCCGCGGGAGGCACCCGAGAAACCACGCACCGCCCAAGCGGATCGCCCCTGTCAGGGTGCCGAGCGCGAGATCGAGCTGGACCTCAAGGGCAACGCCCGGTTTCTGGCGGTGATGGGTGAGTTCTACGATCTGCACGACCCTTCGGGGAGCTGGCGGGACGTGGCCAAGATCCCGGAGTCGGGCATGCTCGATGTGTTCTCATCGCCGTCGTTGGTCATCGAGATGCAAGGCGCCACCGTCGACGTTCGTTTCGAATAGCCAAGGTCGGGAGCGCCCATGTCACGCAACAGCCGCATCCTCTGGAGCGAAGGGCTCTTCCTGGAGCCGCAGCACTTCCAGCAGCACGACCGCTACCTGGAAAGCTATGTCGAGGGGCGCATGGGGGCCGTCGGCGCCCACGCCTGGGGGTTCAGCGCCCTGGAGCTGGAGAGCGATCTCCTGGGGCTCGGCAAAGTAGCGCTGCGCAGCGCTAGCGGCGTGTTCCCGGACGGCACGCCGTTCGCGCTTCCCGATCAGGATCCGCTGCCCAGCCCGCTGGCAATCGACGAGAACGTTCGCGACTGCACGGTCTATCTGGCGCTGCCGCTGCGTAGCGATGGCGCGGCCGAGGTGCAGCGTGGCGGCGACGGCAACGGGTTGTACCGCTATCGCGCCGAAGACGTTGAGGTGCGCGACAGCGTGCTGGACAGCAGTGCCTCGACCCTGGTGGAGGTGGGCCGATTGAATACGCGCCTGGCCCTGGAGGGAGAGACCCTCGAGCAGTACGCGACCATGCCGGTGGCGCGGGTTACCGAGCGGCGCTCGGACGGCCAGGTGGTGCTCGACGAGTCATTCATCCCGACTGTCACCCGGGCGGGGGCGGCGCGCCGGTTGGAGGCCTTCGTCAACGAGATGCGCGGCACCCTGGAACAGCGCGCGGACTACCTGGCCGAACGGGTGACCGCCGGCGGCCAGGGCGGTGCCAGCGAGATCACCGACTTTCTCATGCTGCAGGTAATCAACCGCCATGCCCCGGTGGTGAGCCATCTCGCGGAGTCGCTGCACATCCACCCGGAGCGATTGTATACACAGCTCCTGGGCCTGGCCGGTGAGCTCGCCACCCTAACGCGCGAGAGCCGGCGACCGCCGGAGCTGGCGAGCTATCGCCATGACGCCCTCGGCGAGGCGTTTACGCCGCTGTTCGAACTCCTGCGCTCGGAGTTCCGCGCGGTGCGTGAGACGCCGGCGATCCTCATTCCCCTGGAGGCCACTGGTCGCCATGGCATTAGCGTCGCGCGCATCGAGGATACCAGGCTACTGGACAACGCCAACTTCGTGCTCGCCGTGGGCGCGAGCCTGCCGGCCGAAGAGCTCCGCCAGCGATTCCCTGCCCAGGTGAAGATTGGTCCGGTTGAGCGCATCGCCGAGCTGGTGAACAACAACCTTCCCGGTATCGAGCTAGTGCCCGTGCCGGTGGCGCCGCGCCAGATCCCCTACTACGCGAACTATGTGTATTTCGAGCTGAGCCGCAGCGGCTCGTTGTGGAGTCAACTGTCGAACTCGGGGGGGCTGGCGGTCCATGTCGCCGGACAGTTCCCTGACCTGAAGATGGACCTGTGGGCCGTGCGAGGTCAGACTCGATGAGCAACGGTGAGCAACCGCCCGGCGGCGGTGACCGCACCGTCATTCGGCCCAACCCGGGTGGCCGGCGGCCCGCACCGCCCGAAGCGGCAGCTCCCACTGGCACAGGCGGCACGCCATCGCCTCCTCCGCCGCCTGCGCCGGATACCGCCGCCAGCGATGATCTGGCGGCGGTGGTCGGCCTGGGCCCTAATACGCTGGTGGAAGCCGCCGCCCCGCTGCTGGTGCTCGCAACCAGCGTGCGCCGCAGTCGTGCCCATCCGGATGTCAGCGGTCTGCATGATCAGGTGGTGCGCCAGGTTCAGGCCTTCGAGCAGCAGGCCGAGTCGGCCGGCCTCGCTAGCGAGCAGATACTCGCTGCGCGCTATGGGTTGTGCACCTTCATCGACGAGGCGGTGATGAACACCCCGTGGGGCGGGCAGAGCGTTTGGGCGAGCCGACCTTTGCTGCTTGTCTTCCACAACGATACCGGCGGCGGCGAGAAGTTTTTCCAGATGGTCGAGCGGGTGCTTGCCGATCGGGTGCCCAAGCGCGAGCTCACCGAGTTCTTCTACGTCTGCCTGGCGCTCGGTTTCGAGGGCAAATATCGCATTGTAGAAAACGGCGGCAAGGTCCTCGCGGAGACCCGCGAGCGCCTGTACGAGCGCATTCGCAGCTGGCGAAACGAGCTCCCGCGGGAGCTATCACCGCGGTGGCAGGGCGTGGAGGACCGCCGTTATCGGCTGGTGCGGGGCCTGCCGGCGTGGGTGTTCCTGAGCATCGCAGCAGCGATCGCTGGCGGTGCCTTCGTTACCTTCCATACCTTGTTGGGTTCCTCAGTCAGCCCGGTAATGGCGCAGCTGCACGAGGTGCAGCAGGCGACGTTCAAGTCGCCTACTCGTGGTGCCGTGGAACTGGTGGGGCCGAGCCTGGCGGAGCTGCTTGCCGGTGAGCATCCGGAGCGGCTGCTCATCGAGGAGGCCGACGGCGGCGGTACGAAGCTCACCCTGCGTGGCGAGGTCTTCTCCTCCGGTAGCGTAACCGTGGCGGAACCTTTCCGCGCCGTGCTCGAGACTGTGGCTGCGGCGCTGGCGCAGGTGCCGGGGCAGGTGCAGGTAATCGGGCATACCGATGACGTACCCATCCGCTCGCTGGAGATCAAGGACAACTACGAACTCTCGCGGCGACGCGCCGAGAACGCTGCCGAGCGGCTACGTAGCGGTTTGGACAACCCCGGGCGTGTGAGCTTCATGGGCGTGGGTCCGGACCAGCCGCGCTACCGCCCGGTAGATACCCCGGAGAACCGAGCCCGCAATCGGCGCATCGAGATCGTGCACCGGCCGGGGAGGTCGGGGGGATGAGGCGGGTAGTGGCCGTTCTGCGCTCGGGGCTGTTCCTCGGTACCCTCGGGTTCATCCTATTGAGCCTGTTGATTTGGTTCCTCGGGCCGTATCTGGGTTTCGGCGGCGTTCGGCCACTCGCGGGGACGGTGGCGCGCGCGGTAACCATCGCGGTGCTCGGCTTGGTGCTGCTGGCAGTGGCGCTGGTGCGCTGGCAGCGGGCGCGACGGGCGAATCGCCGGCTGCGCGCCGAGATCGCGGGGGAGGGCCGCGGCGAGCACCCCGGCAGCGAGGAGCTGCGCCGCCGCTTCGAGGAGGCAGTGCGCTTTCTGCGCGACAGTGGACGTGGGGGCAATCTCTACGAACTGCCCTGGTACGTGATCATTGGCCCGCCGGGGGCGGGTAAGACCACCGCGCTGGTGAACTCCGGGCTGAATTTCCCGCTGAACCAAAAGTTCGGTGAGGGCGCGTTACAGGGCGTAGGTGGCACACGCAACTGTGACTGGTGGTTCACCGACGAAGCAGTGCTGCTGGATACCGCGGGGCGCTACCTCAGCCAGGATTCCGACCCGGGATCGGATAACGCGGAGTGGCGGCGTTTCCTGGAGCTGCTGGCCCGTTACCGCAAGCGTCGGCCCATCAACGGCATCATCGTTGCTCTGAGTGCCGACGACCTACTCACCATGACGCCGGACAGCCGCGAGCGGCATGTGATGGCTGTGCGTCAGCGCCTGGACGAGGTGCAGCGTACCCTCGGTATCCAGTTCCCGGTGTATCTCATGATCACCAAGTGCGACCTGGTCGCCGGGTTCACCGAGTTCTTCGACGATCTGGATCTCGAAGGGCGTGCCCAGGTATGGGGTATCACCTTCCCAGAGCCGGGTAACGTTCCGTCATCTCCCGGGGTGGTGTTCGCCGAGGAGTACGATCGACTGATCGCACGGCTCAACGAGCGTGTACTGGCTCGCATGGACCAGGAGCGGGACGTGGGTCGACGGACGTCGTTGTTCGGCTTCCCGCGCCAGATGGCGGGGCTGAAGCAGCCCCTGCGGAGCTTCCTCGACGAGGCCTTCGCGAGCTCGGCCTACGACCGACCGGTGATGCTGCGCGGCGTGTATTTTACCAGCGGCACCCAGGAAGGTACCCCCATTGACCGAATGATGGGCACCCTGGCGCGCACCTTTGGCGTTGACGCCCAGGCGGCCACGGCCACCAGCGGGCAAGGGCGGAGCTACTTCCTCAAGCGGTTGCTGCGTGAGGTGATATTCCGGGAGTCCGGTCTGGCCGGGGTGAACTGGCGGCTCGAGGTCGGTCGCGCAGTGGCGCAGAACGTTGCCTATATCGCGGTGTTGGCGTTGGCAGTGGGGATGGTGGCGGTGTGGTTCACCAGCTATCAGTACAACGCTGACTACCTCACTGATATGGACCGCACCCTAGCGGCGCACCGTGACCGCGCGACCATGCCGGTGCCTGCGGAGGCCGGGCTGCGCGAGGTGCTGCCGCGGCTGGATGCCCTCCGCGAGGTGGCCGATGAGGCGACCCGCTACCGTGGTGACGTGCCCTTGATGATGGGGTTCGGCCTGTACCGCGGTGAGTCGGTTGGCGACGCTGCGTTGGATGCCTATGACCAGGGGTTGCGCCAGCTGCTGCTGCCGCGGGTGGCGATGCTGCTCGAGCAGCGCATCCGTGGGACGACACGTGAGCCCAAGCGTTTGTATGCTTACTTGAAGGCCTATCTCATGCTCGCCCAGCCGCGACACCAACAGCCGGAGCCCCTCACCAAGATCGTGCGTCGCGACTTGCTGCGGGTATTCGAGGACAGTCCGGCGGTGGGCCGCTCTGTGGGGCTGCACTTCGAGGCATTGGTACAGCGCAGCCCGCCGCCGCGGATCGGCTCAGCGAACGAGCAGTTGATCGCCCAGGCGCGCACCGCCTTGGAGCAGGCGTCCATACCGGTGCTCATGATGAGCCGGCTGGAGACCGTCTATGACGGCGAACATCCCAAGGCGTTGCGGCTCGACCTCGAAGCGGGGCTGGGCGGTGAGGACATCTTTCGGCGCAGCGGCGACGCCTCGCTGCCCGATCCCGTGCCCGCGCTGTATACGCGCGCCGGCTTCGAGGCCATCACGGGTGAGATCGGCAAGGACATGGTTGCGGGGTTCTTGCGCGATAGCTGGGTATTGGGCGAGGGGGCGCTCCCCAGCGGGCCCACCGCGCGTTTTCAGCTGGCGGCAGATTTCGTGGAGCACTACGAGCAGGCATACATCGACCATTGGGAAGGTCTGCTCGACGAGCTAACCATTGCCCCGCTGCTGAACGTCCGACAAGCCACGGACGTTCTCGCGGCGTTGAGCGGGCCGACCTCGCCACTCAGCCAGCTGCTCACCACCATCGACCGCCAGCTGTATTTCCCGCCCCCTGAGGGAGGGGCGGCGGGCGAGGCCGCAGCGGCCGCTGGTGGGCGGACTGCGGCCCTGTTCGATCTCGCCAACGAGGCCCAGGCCTCGGTGACCGGACCCCGTCCCGGGGCGCGCATCAGCGAGCATTTCCAAGAGCTCCATAACCTCGTGGGGGCCGGTAGCGAAGGGCAGCGACCGCTGGATCGCATGCTCCAGCTTTTGGGTGATCTCTACGCGCAGCTCGATTCCATGGGCTCGGGGCTCGGGCAGCAGGACGTGGTCACCGTCCTCAGCCGCTCTGGTGGGCGCGACGCCTTGCGGCAACTGCGTCTCGCCGCGGAACGCGCGCCTGCCCCCCTGGGTGATTGGCTTGGCCAGCTTGCCGGCAAGGGCCAGCAGGTAGCCTTGCGGAGCTTGCGCGGCGAGCTCAACCAACGCTACCGCAGTCAAGTCGCCGCTGAATGCCAGGAGCTTGTTGAACGGCGCTACCCGTTTGATCCGACCAGCGACCAGGGCGTACCTCTTAGTGACTTCGCGCGCCTATTCGGCCCAGGCGGGATACTGGACAGCTTTTTCCAGGAACACCTCAGAGAGCTCGTGGATACCTCCAGCGAGCGCTGGCGTTGGCGCCGCCAGGATGGAGAGCCTATCGGTATCCCCAACGCCGTGTTGCGCGAGTTTCAGCGGGCGCAACGCATACGCGACATGTTCTTCGCCGGCAGCGGGTCACCCGAGCTCGGCTTCGAGCTCACACCCCAGTATCTCGACGGCCGAGTACGGCGTTTCAATTTGACCATCGACGGCCAGTCGCTGGTCTATCGCCATGGCCCACCACGTGGTCAGGCCTTCACCTGGCCGGGGCCGGATAACGGCAGCGTCGTGGTGCAATTCGAGGATCGTCGTGGCCAGCGGCCGAATGTGCGCTTTGCGGGGCCGTGGGCGTTGTTCCGGGCGCTGGAAGGTAGCAGTGGCTTGTCCAGAGAGACGGACACTCGGTTCGTTGCGAGCTTCGAGGCGGATGGCTATACGGCGCGCGTGACCATCGGTTTCGACACGGCGCGTAACCCTCTGAGGCTGCAAGGCTGGTCGGACTTTCGCTGTCCTGGGCGGCTGTAGGTTATGGCGGACGGGGTGTCGCTGGGATTCTACGGTAAACTACCGAGCCACGGTGACTTCGTACGCCGACGGGTGAGTGCCGGTTTTCTGGGTGTCTGGGACCCGTGGCTTCAGGCGACACTGGAAGCGAGCCGTCGTGCGATGCGCGAGCAGTGGCTCGCCACCTATCTGACCAGTCCGTTGTGGCGGTTCGTGCTGACCCCGGGGGTGTGTGACGGCCAAACCTATGCCGGTGTGCTCATGCCCAGCGTAGATGCGGTGGGTCGCTATTTCCCGCTGACCCTGACCGCCGAGCTGCCCGCCGAGGTCCTGCCGTTGAATCTGGTTGTCGAGCAGGACCCGTGGTTCGAGCGCGCTGAGCAGTTGGCGCTTTCGGTGCTTAACAATGAGGCGGATTTTGATCTCGGGGCATTCGATCAGTCCGTAGAGGCCCTGGGCCGCGAGCTGTTGCCACGATTGGCTGAAGATGGGGTCGGCCCGCCGGATGGCAGGCCGGTTTGCTACGGCCTTGCCGGGCTTGGTGAAATCTCCGCTTCAATACAGTCGGTCTCGGCTGCCTGCATCGGCGAACGCATTGGGGCGTACAGCCTGTGGTGGACGGAAGGCTCCGAGCGGGTGTCGCCTTGTTGGTGTGTCTGCCCGGGGCTGCCTCAGAGTTCGTTGTTTACCGCTGCCCTGGACGGCGAATGGACGGCGCGTGGTTGGGCGTATCAGCCGGGACGCTACTCCGCGCCAAACGGCCATGCCCCCTCCGCTGGGCCTTCCACACCCCCCAGGCTGCGCTCCAGCGGCGTGACCAATGCCGGTGCGGTGCGCGAGGCCAACGAGGACGCCTTGGTGGAACTGCCGCATTTGGGTATCTGGGCGGTGGCCGATGGCGTGGGGGGGCAGGAGGCGGGTGCCACGGCGAGCCGCATGGTCGTCGATGCCCTGCGCCGTATCGACGGCAACGGAGACCTGCAGGATCGGCTCAACCAGGCACGCAACCGCCTCGCTGCAGTCAATGGGCATCTTCGTCATATCGCCACGCGCGCGGTGGCTCCGCAGAACAGCGCGAGCACCGTAGCGGCGCTGCTCACCGGCGAGGCCGGGTGCGCCTATCTGTGGGCAGGTGACAGCCGCATTTACCGCCTGCGCCGGGGCAAGTTGACTCAGTGCACGCGCGACCACAGCCTGGTTGAAGGACTGGTGCAGGATGGCAGCCTCGCCCGTGAGGACGCTCGCCAACACCCCAAGGCCAACGTTATTACGCGCGCGATCGGTGCGGCTGACGCGCTGGAGGTGGAGGTCGGCTTCGGGGACCTCATGCCGGGCGACCGTTTCCTGCTGTGTTCGGATGGAGTGCATGGCGTGGCAACGGATGGCGAGATTGCCGAGGTGCTCGCAGAGGGCGATGCGGCCGAGGTGACTCGCCGGGTATTGGAACTCGCCTTGTCCCGGGGTGCGCCGGACAACGTCACCGCGGTGGTCGTGGACGTGATCACCGACGCCCTGGCCGGGGAGGGCTGGTGAGCGAGCCCGACGCCTCACTGAGCGCACTCCAGCAAGCCCTGGCCGTGTATGCGCGGGGCGAGGTCGAGGCGCAGGCGGTGGTTATTCGGTTGCACGCGGCAAGTCGGGCGGATGGCCGGCCACCGGAGGCGCTAATCGACGCGCTGGCTGCCGACAGTGGCCTCACTGCTGCGGAGCAGGCGGCCTTGCGCGCGGCGCTCTTGTCGGATGCGACGGCCCTGGCGGCGCGCCCCTCCGATAGCGCCAGCACCCCTACTTCGGGCGAGGTTACGCGCCCCGTCGGGGATTACGAAGGTCCGCCGCTATCGCAGGCGCCCACTCGCCTGCCGGCTGAGGAAACCGTCGTGGAGCCCTCTCAGGGTACGGGTAGCGATTGGAGCTGGTCGCGGCCAGGGCAATGGCGCGAGGGGAATGAAGAACCGCTCGGCCCAGGGCGCACCCTCAAACAACGCTTCGTCCTGGAGGCCCTGATCGGCCATGGGGGTATGGGTAGCGTTTATCGTGCGCGCGACTTGCGGCGGGAGGAGGCCGAGGACAGCGATCCCTACGTCGCCATTAAGTTGCTGAATGACAGTTTCCGCGAGCACCCGGATGCGCTGGTAGCGCTGCAACGCGAGGCGAAGAAGGCGCAAACCCTCGCCCACCCTAACGTGGTGACGGTCTACGACTTCGACCGCGACGGCACTACCGTTTTCCTCAGCATGGAGCTGATGCGCGGCGAGCCGCTGGATGCCGTGATTCGCGGCCGGGGCGCCTTCGGGTTGCCCCTCGCCGAGGCGCTACCAATCATCGAGGGCATGGCGCGCGGCCTGGCATATGCCCACGAACAAGGCTTTGCGCATGCCGACTTCAAGCCGGGGAATGTCTATGTCAATCAGCGCGGTGGGGTCAAGGTGCTTGATTTCGGCATCGCTCGGGCCGCCCGTGTGGCGCATTCACCGCCAGAGGAGAACGAGCACACTCGCTTCGATCCTGCCTCCATGGGGGCGATCACGCCGGCCTACGCGAGTGCCGAAATGTTGGAAGGGAGGGCGGCCGAACCCGCAGACGACGTCTACGCGCTAGGTTGCGTGGCCTATGAGTTGCTGACCGGCCGGCATCCGTTTCGGGATGCGGCCGGGCAGAAGCAGCCCGCCGACGTGGTCGCCGCACGCAACCTGCAGGCGCAACCCATCCCCAAGGTGCCCAAGCGGTTCAACCGGGCTGTGCTGCGGGCGCTTGCTCCGAACCGCGAGCATCGCTTTGCGGATGCGGGCGCCTTCCTGAAGGCGATTGAGCGTCCGGCCCGCCTTCGTCGCACAGCACTCGTCACGATCGTAGCCCTGGTGGTGGTTGCGAGCGCGTCCTCGTGGTTGTTCATTCGTGAGACCAATGTGATGGTCTCCGTTTCCGATTTGCCGCCGGAGCTCGCGGAATCGCGTGAGCTCATTCGCGAGGGCGACGACTATGCCGAGGCTGAGGAGATGGCCCAGGCCCATAAGCTCTATGCCCAGGCATGGGAGAGTGGGGAGTCGCTGAGCGGGCTCCCCGACCGCCAGCTTTCGCGGCTGCGCGCGGTGGTTGAACGGCGAATCAACGAGGTTATCGATTACTACATTGCGCGTTCGCGCGAGCCCGAACTGGACCGCTTCTCGCTGGAGCTGGTGCAGCTCACCCTGGAGTCGTTGGCGCGGGACGACCTCGGGGGGCGCGAAGCCGACATTCAGGAGGCCTTGGTGCGGGTCGAGCGACGGCTCGCCCAAGCAAGCGGCCGCGGTGATGCGGGTAATGAGCAGTAATGGGTGCTTCATTATCGGGGGGCCTGGATCGGAGGCGGTCGGCCGTCCAGGGTGGCGGTCAGGCGTTGCAGCACCTCTGGCCAGACCCGTCGCCAGCAGCAGTCGTGATCGAAGTCTGGGTAGTGGTAGAGCCGCGCGCCAGGCTCGTGGCTAAGTCCCCGCCGGGTCGACTCGGGCGCTACCGTGCGATCCTGCCCCGCTACCAGGTGCCACTGGGTTAGCCCCTCGGGTAGGGGTGGTCGCCGTGCCGGGTCGAGCGAATCGTTCAGCGGCAAGTAGCCATGCTGGTCCGTCCAATGGGCCACATCCAGGTTTGCCGCAATGGTGACCAGGGCCGCCACGTCGTCGCGGCGCTCGGCGAGCAACCGGGCCAATACCCCGCCGCCGCTGTAGCCGATCAGTACCAGGGAGGCGAAGCCCAAGCGCCTCCGAAGCCCATCCAATGCCTCGTCCATGACCGCCACCACCGCCTCGCTATAGCGGCCGCTGGTCCAGAGAGCGGTCTGGCAGGCGTCTGCGGGAGTAAGACGCCCGTAACAGGGACGGTTGAGCAGCACTCGCGCGCCAGGGTCAACGGCCAACAGTTGCAGGCTTACCGGCTGCCGTGGTGTGGGGTCCGCGGCCGGACGCCGTCCCCGAATCCAGGGTGTGCCGTCCCCTGTGATATACACGTGCAGCCGCCCCGTGCCGCCTGGTTGTTCGGCCCCGCCGTAGTGACCAACCAGCGTGAAAGCGCCCGCGTTTACGCGGATGGGCTTGAGGCCAAGGGCCGTCGCGCGGGCATATTGCTGTGCCGAGGGAGCGGTGTGGCAGGCGACCAGCACGATCAGCGAGGCAAGGAGTATCACGGTCAGTGCGCTACGCGGGGCACCTCCGCGACCTGCGGATCGCAGCGCGAGCAGCGGACGCGCATTCGTGCCGATTTGCTTAACAGACGGCATTCAGCGGGTTGCCGCAACGCGCCGGGAGCACCATCAAAGTGGGCCTCTGATCCGCACTACAAAACGGGGGAATAGCCGGATCTTCCCGTGTACAACGCCCTCATCAGCCCTGGGCGCCGGTCGGCACTAGGTAGAAATCGCCGCCTGCATGACCGGCCGCCCGGATGGGCCGCATTTCGGGCGTCTGTGGCAGGCTTAGCCCCTCAGAACGACGGCGTACAGTGGCAGCCACATGCGCGAATAGCATGTTCTCCCGCAGGATCCCATTGTTGCGCTGTAATACCTCGATGAGCGAGCGCGCAAAAAGGGAATGCTGTCGATCCACCGAATCCAATACGGGCCTCACGCCGCCTGAGGAGATCACGACGCGCGCGCGTTGCTTGAGCCCGGCTCGTATTGCCTGTTCGGAGAGCTCGCGGGCCGAGCTGGGCAAGAGTAAAGCGCTGGCCTGGGACGCGAGAGCCCCCGCATAGCAAGAATCCGCCAATACCAGAATGGAGCGGGCATCGATACGATCGAGATGGTCGCTGATGACCGAGTTGTTGATCCAGTGCACGAGTCGGTCTTTGCGGGCGTTAACCGGCAGCCAATAACCGCGCTGTCGGTCGCCACGCGCGCTGAGGCTGCCGTGGCCGGCGTAATAGATAAGCAGGTTGTCCTGGGGCCCGATTTGGTCGTGCAGATCGTTGAGCGCATTGAGGATACGCATTTCGTTGGCGTTGGGCAGGAAGACCGTGCTGAAGCCGTACTTGTTCTCCAGCAGGTTGCGCACCTTCTCCGCATCGCTGATCGGGGAGTCCAGATCTTCGAGGTGGCGGTAGTCCTGATTGCCGATGATCAGTGCGTAGTAGCGGCCAAATTCGATGCCTTCGGCGGTTGCCGGGGTCTGCTGGGGCAAGCTCAGGGTTTCCGAGACCGACTGATCCGAGGGCTCAGCGGCCGTGGAGCGGCGTTTCGGCAGGCTCGCCAGCCGTTCCTCTAAGGCCTTGCGCTCCTGGCGAACCTCCGCGAACAGCTCTTCAAGCGTGCTGATGCGATCGCGTGCCTCGCTGAGTCGGCGCTCTAGCGCTTGTTCCTCACCCGATTCGGCAGGATCGGCGATGACAATATCACCGATTTCGACGTCCCCCTCCGGGGCCTCACTCGCCTGGGATGGGGGCTCCGTGTCGCTTGCCTCCAGTTGTTCGCGCAAGGCGTTGCGCTCGGAGCGGAGCTGCTGGATCTGAGTCTGAAGCGCCTCCACGCGTGCTCGTGCCTTGTCAATCTGCTCGGTAAGCTGCGTGCGTAGCTCGTCGATCTTATCAGTGTACTCAGACTGATAGACCAGCTCGTCATCCTCGGCTCCCGAAGCCTTCCGATACCAATTCAGGGCTGTGGCGAGGTCCTTCTCCACGCCTAGCCCCTTCTCATACAGAAAGCCCAGATTGATCTGTGCCCTCGCAAGACCCTGATCTGCCGCGCGCTGATACCACTTGGCCGCTGAGACGTAGTCGGGCTCCTGGCCCAGCCCCTTCTCGAAGATCTCGCCCACATAGTTCTGGGCTTCGGCATCACCTTCTTCCGCACGGCCTAGCCAGACGTTGAGAGCCGTGCGGTAGTCTGCGCGGTCATAGGCGACATACTCACCACCACGTATGCTGCAATCCTTCGCAGTTGTACGGATTGGGCGTCGCGGCGTCAGGTACGTACGGCCACCAAGTTTTCGGATTTGTCCGGGAAGCATGCAGTCGACAATGTGGAGCTCCTCGGCACTCTCATATCCCTCTAGTGCCGCACTGTCCCGGGCCGAATCGATATCCTTGACGCCAGGCGCACATCCTGATGCGAAGATAACCCATGCCAAAGTCGCCGCCAGCCATAGAGTTTTTAACAGATCTTGTCGCGGTGGCAGACACAGGCGCACCTTGCAGCCGAGCCCCAACATCGGGGAGGTTCTGCCGCCGCGCTGGAATGTGGCACGTTGGCAACGTTTCATGGTTGCCCCGAACTCCAGACCTACAATCACCTCTACAACTACAGTATTTACGATGATCGAGGATCTAGCCAGGTGTGCACTTGGACGCGAGATCGCCGGATACCGCCTACACGCTGCAGGGGGGGGTTGGTTACCGAGACTTCGGTTGGGACTTGCTCGGTGTCTGCTGGCATCAGAGCACTTTAATAAGACTTCATTGGTTTCCGCCCGCCGCGGCAGTGACTACGCTTGCTGGATAGACCAACGGGAGGAGGGCAGACCATGAGCGTTACAGACGAGCTGCTAAAGGCCAACGAAGACTATGCCTCGGGCTTCGACGAGGGTGGGCTGCCCATGCCGCCGTCGCGGAATGTGGCCATCGTCGCCTGCATGGACGCGCGGCTGGACGTCTACCGCCTACTCGGTCTGGGCCTCGGCGAGGCCCACGTGATCCGCAACGCCGGCGGCGTCGTCAGCGACGACGTGATCCGCTCGCTGGTCATCTCCCAGCGCCTGCTCGGCACACGGGAGATCGTCCTTATACACCACACCGACTGCGGCATGCTCACCTTCCGCGACGATGAGGTGAAGGCGCAGATCGAGGCAGACACCGGCATCCGGCCGCCCTTTTCCCTGGATGCCTTCGGCGAGCCGGAGGCGGACGTGCGCCAGTCCCTCAAGCGGATCGCGGCGAGCCCCTTCATCCCCCACCGGGATGCGGTGCGCGGCTTCGTCTACGACGTCAACAGCGGCCGCCTCAACGAGGTGCAGTAGGGCTCAGGCTGCTTTACCGCTGCCGTAGGGCCGCCAAGAGCTCGTCGACGCCGCGAGTGTTGAGGACGTCGCCGGCGGTCAACCAGCCCCGCCGCGCCTGGCCGATGCCGAGGCGCAGGTGGGCGAGCTGGTCGGTGCCATGGGCGTCGGTGGCGATGACCAGCCTCGCCCCCTGCTCCCGGGCCTCCTTGATCAGTACGTCCGGCAGGTCCAGGCGGCTTGGCTGGGCGTTGATCTCCAGGGCGCAGCCGGAGTCGGCGGCGGCGCGCAGGATCCGCGTCATGTCGAGCTCCATGGGCGGGCGTTCGCCGATGAGCCGGCCGGTGGGGTGGGCCAGGATCTGGCAGTAGGGGCTGTCCATGGCCCGCAGCACACGCTCCGTTTGCTTGCGCCGGGGCAGGCCCAGGCCGTAGTGGACGGCACAGACGACCACGTCCATGCGGGCCAGGACCTTGTCGGGCAGGTCCAGGCTGCCGTCCTCCAGGATGTCCACTTCCCCGGATTTCAGCACCCGGATCCCCTCCAGGCGCTCGTCGAGGGCCTCCAGGGCGTCCAGGTGCTCGGAGAAGGCGCCCGCGGTGAGCCCGTTGGCGACCCGCACCCGCCGGCTGTGATCGCTGATGGCGAGGTAGTCGTAGCCCCGCTCCCGCGCCGCCTTGGCCATGGCCTCCGCACTGTCCCGCCCGTCGGTGGCGTCGGTGTGGCAGTGGAGGTCGCCGCGGATGTCCCCCAGGCGGATGAGCTCCGGGAGTTTCCCCTCCGCCGCGGCCTCCAGCTCGCCGCGGTTCTCGCGTAGCTCCGGCTCGATATAGGGGAGATCCACCTGGGCGTAGACCGAGGCCTCGGTGTCGCCGGCGATCTGCGTGTCGGCGTCGAAGACCCCGTACTCGTTGACCTTCAGCCCCCGCTTCTGGCCGAGCACGCGGACCGCGATGTTATGGGCCTTGCTGCCGGTGAAGTAGTGCAACGCGGCCCCGTAGCTCGCCTCCGGCACGACCCGCAGGTCCACCTGCAACCCGCCGTTCAGGATCACCGTCGCCCGGGTCTCGCCGGAGGAGACCACCTCTGCGACCTCGTCGTGACCGGTGAGCCGTTCCATGACGTCGTTGTCCCGCCCCGCGGTGACCAGGATATCCAGATCGCCGACGGTCTCTTTGCGACGCCGGTAGCTGCCGGCGATGATGGCCTCTTTCACCCCCTTCGAACCGGCCAGGTATTCCAGCAGCGGCTCGGCGACACGTTCGGCGTCCAGGAGCCGGGTGCGTTTCTCGCTGTCGCGGCGGGCCTCGATGGCGTGGAGGATGTTGGCCTCGCTCTTCTCGCCGAAGCCCTCGAGCTCGCGGACGCGGCCGGCCCGGGCGGCGTGTTCCAGGTCCTCGAGGCTGCCGATGCCCAGCGCCTGGTAGAGGGCGCGGACGCGCTTGGGGCCGAGACCGGGGAGGTGGGCCACGTCGGCAAGGTGCTCGGGGAAGCGCCCCTCCAGCCTCTCCAGGGCCTGGAGCTTCCCGGTCTCAACGATTTCCCGGATCTTGGCGGCGAGATCGTCGCCGATGCCGTGCAAGTCGGTGAGGTCCTCGCCCTTCTGCACCATCTTCGCGGCCTCAGTGCCGAGCCCCTTCACCGTCTGGGCGGCATTACGGTAGGCGCGCACCCGGAAGGGGTT
The DNA here is from genome assembly GCF_052060015.1 of Arhodomonas sp. SL1. Classification (NCBI taxonomy): domain Bacteria; kingdom Pseudomonadati; phylum Pseudomonadota; class Gammaproteobacteria; order Chromatiales; family Ectothiorhodospiraceae; genus Arhodomonas; species Arhodomonas sp. SL1. The sequence continues at coordinate 39,375 of NZ_JBPODZ010000003.1, forward strand.
GGCGCCCTCGATCTCCAGCAGCTCGGCGTAGCGCTCGAAGAGCTCGGCGATCTCGGCGTTGTGGACAGCCATGGGCGATTCCCTGTGCGGTGCGCCGTGCGCTTGTATGGCATGCTCGCCGAGATGGCGGGTCACGGCAACAGGAGGGAGGATGCGGCATGTGTTCAGGGCCGCGCTGGCGCTGGCCGGCCTGTGGCTCGGCGGCGGGGCGTTGGCGGCCACCGGGGTCGGGCATCCGTTGACCGATCGTATCCGCGATGTGGCGGCGGGCGCCTGGCTGGAGGAGGCCACGCTCACGGAGCGGTTGGCCGCGGCGGATGTCGTGCTGCTGGGCGAGGAACACGACAATCCGCGTCATCATGCGCTTCAGGCCCGGGTGATCGACGCCCTGGCTGAGCGCGGCCAGCGCCCGGCGGTGGTGCTGGAGATGCTGCGCGCCGATCAGCAGGATGCGGTGGACCGGGCCCGCCGGCAGCATCCCGACGACGTGGACGCTGTCGCGAACGCAGTGGACTGGGCGGACTCCGGCTGGCCGGCCTGGGCCGAGTACCGCCCCGTCTTCGCCGCCGCCTACCGCCATGGGCTTCCGCTGGTCGCCGGGAATCTCTCACGCGGCCAACTCCAAGCCCTCCGCGAGGGGGGCGTCGAGGCGTTGTCCGCCGATGCAAGGCAGCGGCTGGGGCTGAACCGGGCGCGCGGCGCCGGGGAGACCGAAACCATGGCCCGCGCCATCCGCGAGGGCCACTGCGACCTGCTCCCCGAGTCCATGCTCCCGCGCATGCGTGCCATCCAGCGCGCCCGCGACGGGAGCTTGGCCCGGACGGCCCTGGAGGCCGCAGACCATGGGATGAGCGTGGTCATCACCGGCAAGGGCCACGCCCGGAGCGATTTCGCCGTTCCACGGGTTCTCGCCGCCATGGCGCCGGGGCGCGGTGTGGTCACCCTTGCCTTCGAGCCGGTCGCGTCAAACGCGCAGGCGGTGACGGACTATGCGGCGCGCTATTCCGCGGGCTTCCCCTTCGACTACGTCTGGTTTACGACAGCGGTGGAGCGGGAGGATCCCTGCGCCGAGCTGCGCGAGCGATTCGGCGAGAGCCACGACTGAGCCGCACGCAACCAAAACGCACCTCGTCTACACTTACGGGTGTAGCGCCCGGAAATCCCATGCCTACGGCGCTACGGGAGGCCCTTATGAATCGGTTCCGCCGCTTCACCACAGGCCTGTCCGCCTGGATACTACTGGTCGTCATCCCCCTGCTGCTCACCGCCTGCCAGAACGCGGGCAATGGTGGTGGCGGTATGGGCGGGTATTAGGAGGTGTCGTCATGCTGCACCGGATTCTGATCGCCCTGACCCTGATGCTATTCGCCGGCGGCGCGTTGGCCTATTCCTGCCCCGGCCATATGAACGCCATCGATCAGGCGCTGAGCTCTGGCGAGCACGCCGAGCTCAGTGAGGCGGATATGGAGAAGGTCCGCGAGCTGCGGGCCGCCGGCGAGCGCCAGCACGAGGCCGGCGAGCACGGCAAGTCCGTGGAGTCTCTGAAGGAGGCCCGGGCGCTGCTGGGTATCGCGGAGTAGGTGCGGGGCCGCCCCCGGCCAGGACGCGCCTGGCGGGGGCGGTACTCGTGCGAGCCGATGGCGGCTCAGGCGGCGAGGCCGCTGTGGCGCAACAGCGGCTCGACGCTCGGCTCGCGGCCGCGGAAGGCCCGGAACAGCTCCATGAGATCGACGCTGCCACCGGGCTCGAGGATGTGCCGGCGGAACGCCGCCCCGGTCTCCGGGTTGAAGATGCCCTCTTCCTGGAAGCGCGCGAAGGCGTCGGCGGCGAGCACCTCGGCCCACTTGTAGCTGTAGTAGCCCGCCGCGTAGCCGCCGGCGAAGATGTGGCCGAAGCCGTTGGGGAAGCGGTTGAACGCCGGCGGCCGGACCACCGCCACCTGCTCGCGCACCTCGTCGAGCAGCTCGTGGATGCGCGCCCCGCGGGCCGGGTCGTATTCGGCGTGCAGGCGCAGGTCGAACAGCGAGAACTCCAACTGGCGGACCATTCGCATCGCCGACTGGAAGTTCCGCGCCGCATGCATGGCCTGGAACAGCGACTCCGGCAGCGGTTCGCCGGTCTCCTGGTGGCGGGCGAAGCCATCCAGGGCCTCGCGCTCCCAGGCCCAGTTCTCTAGGAACTGGCTGGGCAGCTCCACCGCGTCCCAGGGCACGCCGGCGATGCCGGCCACGCTCGGCACGTCCACCGCGGTGAGCATGTGGTGCAGGCCGTGGCCGAACTCATGGAACAGGGTCTCCACCTCGTCATGGGTGAGCAGCGCCTCGGAGCCGCCCACCGGCGGGGTGAAGTTGCAGGTGAGATAGGCCACCGGCACCTGGGCCTCCTCGCCGAGACGCGTGCGCGAGCGGCAGATATCCATCCAGGCCCCGCCCCGCTTGTTCTCCCGGGCGTAGAGATCGGTGTAGAACTGGCCCACCAAGGCGCCGTCGCGGTCGCGGATCTCGTGGAAGCCCACGTCGGAGTGCCAGGTCTCCACCCCGCCGGCGGCGGTGATGGTGACGCCGAAGAGCTGTTCGGCGACCTGGAACAGCCCCCGCGTCACCTGCGAGGCCGGGAAGTAGGGGCGCAGGTCTTCCGGTGAGAGCCCGTAGCGGGCCTGGCGGAGCTGCTCGCCGTAGTAGCCCACGTCCCAGGCCTCCAGCGTCTCCAGGCCGTCGCGCTCCCGGGCGAAGGCGCTGAGCTCGGCGAACTCTTCGCGGGCCCGGGGGACGCTGCGCGCCGCCAGGTCCTCCAGGAAGCCCATCACCGTGGCCACGTCCGGGGCCATGCGCGGCACCAAAGCGAGCTCGGCGTAGTTGTCGAAGCCGAGCAGACGGGCCTGCTCGTGGCGCAGGGCGAGGATCTCGTCCATGACCCCCCGGTTGTCGTACTCGCCGGCGTTGGGGCCGACCTCCGAGGCGCGGGTGGTGAAGGCCTCGTAGACCCGCCGGCGGAGCTCGCGGTCCTCGGCATGGGTGAGCACGGCCTGCACCGAGGGCATGTCCAGGGTCAGCCGCCAGCCGGCCTCGCCCGCCTGCTCCGCTGACTGGCGCGCCACGGCGCGGGCGGTCTCCGGCAGCCCGGCCAGCTCCGCCTCGTCGGTGAGGGTCAGGTGCCAGGCCTTGGTGGCGTCCAGCAGGTTCTCCTGGAAGCGCGAGGCAAGCTGCGACAGCCGCGAGGCGATCTCGGCGAAGCGCTGCTTGGCCTCGGGTGCCAGATCCACGCCGGCTAGGCGGAAGTCCCGCAGGGCATGCTCGACGGCGGCGCGCCGTGGCGCGTCGAGCGCCGCGAAATCGGGGCGCTCCGCGATCTCGCGATAGGCGCGGTAGAGGGCCTCGTTCTGCCCGAGCTCGGTCTGGTAGGCGGAGAGCTTGGGCAGGCACGCGTTGTAGGCGGCGCGCAGGTCCTCATCGTTCATCACGTTGTTGAGATGGGAGACCGGCGAGAAGGCGCGCATCAGCCGCTCGTTCATGGCCTCCACCGGCGCGACCAGGTTGTCCCAGGTGTAGGGGCCACCGCCGTCGAGCAGGGCCTCCAGGCGCTGTCGGTTCTCCGCGAGGATGGTGTCGATGGCCGGCTCCACGTGCTCCGGGCGGATGGCGCCGAAGGCCGGCAGCTGGTCGGTCGCGAGCAGGGGGTTGTCCATTGCCGTTATCGGTCTCCGATTGAGTGAACGATTTGCGTTACGCTTGGCCCCTATCATTGGGGCAGGGAAACGCCCCGGCAAGCGCCCTATCCACCATGTGCGCAGGCGGGTTGATCGTGCCATGATCCGCGACGAGTGTTTTGAACAGGTTGCGGCGTAACAGGGAAGCCCGATGAGTAACCATTTCGATCTGATCTGTATCGGTGGCGGCAGCGGCGGCGTGGCCACGGCCCGGCGGGCGGCCGCCTACGGCGCCAACTGCGCGGTGGTCGAGCGCGAGCGCCTCGGCGGGACCTGCGTCAACGTCGGCTGCGTGCCGAAGAAGGTGATGTGGAACGCCGCCCACACGGCGGGCGCACTGGAGCATGCCGCGGACTACGGCTTCGACGTGGACGTCCGCGGCCTGGACTGGGCGACGCTGGTGGAGCGACGCGAGGCCTATATCCGCCGGTTGAACGGGATCTACGAGCGCAACCTGGACAACGCCGACGTCACCCTCCTGCGAGGCAGCGCGCGCTTCGTCGACGCCCATGCCATCGAGGTGGGCGGCGAGCGCTACAGCGCGGAGCGCTTTGTCATCGCCGTCGGCGGCGCACCGACCTGGCCCGACATCCCCGGCGCCGAGCTCGGCATCGACTCCGATGGCTTCTTCGAGCTCACGGAGTGCCCCGACGAGGTGGCCGTGGTGGGCGCCGGCTACATCGCCGTGGAGCTCGCCGGCGTGCTCCATCAGCTGGGGGCGCGGGTGCGACTGGTGGTGCGGCGGGAGGCGCCGCTGCGCACCTTCGACCCCATCATCCGCGAGGCCTTCCTGGAGGCCGCGGCCGCCGACGGCATCGAGCTGGTCAACCGCTTCGTGCCCGAGCGCGTCACCCGGGAGAACGACGGCCTGGTGTTGCATGCCGAGGACGGACGCCAGATCGACGGACTGGACCAGGTGCTCTGGGCCATCGGCCGGGCGCCGGCCACTGCGGAGCTGGGGCTGGAGGCGGCCGGTGTGGAGACCGCCGCTGACGGCAGCATCCCGGTGGACGATTACCAGGTCACCAGCCGGCACCACATCCATGCCCTCGGCGACGTCACCGGCAACCCCTTCCCGCTGACGCCAGCCGCCATCGCCGCGGGCCGGCGCCTGGCCGATCGCCTCTGGGGCGGCAAGGCCGGGCGCTACCTCCCCTACGAGAACATCCCCACGGTGGTGTTCACCCATCCGCCCATCGGCACCGTGGGGCTCACCGAGGACGAGGCCCGGGCCCGCCACGGCGATGATGCGGTGACGGTCTACGCCACCCGCTTCATCCCCATGGAGTACGCGCTGGCCGAACAGCACGCCAAGCGCCGGAGTGCCATGAAGCTCGTCTGCGTCGGCCCCGAGGAACGGGTGGTGGGCATCCATCTCTTCGGCATGGGCTCCGACGAGATGCTGCAGGGCTTCGCGGTGGCGGTGCGCATGGGCGCTACCAAGGCGGACCTGGACGATACGGTGGCGATCCACCCCACCAGCGCCGAGGAAGTGGTCACGATGACGTGACCCGATCGCTAGGCGGCGGGGTGCCGATACCGACAGCGAAGCGTCTGCGGCCAGGGATGGCCGCAGTCGAGCCTACAGGGATGTATTCACGGCGTCTTCGCTGGCGGTATCGGCACCCCGCCGCCGGGAATGGGCCCCCACGGTAGGACGGATGTGCGGAGAGATAAGGCAATGATTCGAGCATTCGAGGGGCATGAGCCCCAAGTGGCGGCAAGCGCCTGGATCGACGAAACAGCGGTGGTGATCGGCGACGTCACCCTCGGCAACGACGTCTCCATCTGGCCCACCGCCGTCCTCCGCGGGGACGTCCACCGCATCGTCATCGGAGATCGCAGCAACGTCCAGGACGGTACCGTCGTCCACGTCGCCCACGACGGGCCCTACAGCCCCGGCGGCTTCCCCACCGTGGTGGGCGAGGATGTCACTATCGGCCACCGCGCCGTGGTCCACGCCTGTACCGTGGGTAGCCGCGTATTGGTGGGCATGGGCGCGGTGATCATGGACGGTGCGGTGGTGGAGGACGACTGCATCATCGGCGCCTGCACCCTGGTGCCGCCGGGCCGGCGCCTGGAGGGCGGCTACCTCTACGTGGGCAGCCCGGCGAAGGCGGCGCGCGCGCTCACCGACGAGGAGCGCGAGCAGCTGGTCTACTCCGCCCACCACTACGTGCGTGTCAAGCGCCGCCACGAGGCGGGGGAGTAATGCCACGCCAGGCGCTGACCATCAACGGCACCACCGTCCGCCCCGGCGAGCGCCGCACCATCGACATCCCGGCGGCGCTGCTCTATACCCACGCCCCGGTGACGCTACCGGTGCAGGTCATCCACGGCCGGCGCAGCGGGCCGGTGCTGCTGGTCAATGCCGCCATCCACGGCGACGAGATCAACGGGGTGGAGATCATCCGCCGGGTCCTGCAGCTACCGGTGCTCAAGCGCCTGCGCGGTACGCTGATGGCGGTGCCCATCGTCAACGTCTTCGGCTTCACCGACCGTTCCCGCTACCTGCCGGACCGGCGCGATCTCAACCGCGCCTTCCCCGGCAGCCAGCGTGGCTCCCTGGCCGGGCGGCTGGCGAACCTCTTCCGCACCGAGGTGCTCGCCCACGCCACCCACGTCATCGACCTGCACACCGCCGCCATCCACCGGGAGAACCTGCCGCAGATCCGCGCCAACCTGGACGACGACGACTGCGCCGCCATGGCGCGGGCCTTCGGCACGCCGGTGATCGTCAACACCCCGCTCATCGAGGGCAGCCTGCGCAAGACCTGCAGCGACGAGAACCGGCCGGTGGTGACCTACGAGGCCGGCGAGGCCCTGCGCTTCGACGAGGCCTCCATCAAGGCCGGTGTCCAGGGCGTGCTGCAGGTGATGTGGCACTTAGGGATGGTGGCCCAGAGCCGGGTGCGCCGACGGCGGGGCAACAGCTACGCCGCCAATACCAGCAGCTGGACCCGCGCCGAGCAGGACGGCATGTTCCGCGCCATCGTCCCCCTCGGCGAGCACGTGGAGGAGGGTCAGGCCCTGGGCTACATCGCCGACCCCTTCGGGGAGAAGGAGATCCCGGTGGAGGCCGGCACCAGCGGCATCGTCATCGGCCGCAACAACCTCCCGCTGGTCCATGAGGGCGAGGCGCTGTTCCACATCGCTCGCTTCGACGCCAGCCGCCGCGTCGCCCGCTACGTCCAGGCCTTCAACCGCGAGCTCGAGGAGGACCAGGACTGGCAGGGCCCCGAGCCGGAGCCGCCCATCGTATGAGCCGCGGGGCGCCGATCCCGTGAACCCGTCCCGACCCTAGCGCGACATGTTCTGTCGCGCCACGGCGCCATAATGCATGCGTGGCAACAGGGAGGGGGGATCCATGGCGCATCTCGGCACTTTCACGGTCGATCACCTGGTCTATGGCGTCTACGCCGCGCCCTGCGGGCCAGTGGCGCTGTGGCTGGAGGGCGGCTATTCCACCCGCAAGGGCAGCCTGTTCCAGCGCATGTACCACCCCACCGATCCCTTCGGCACTGACTATGCCACCACCGACGACGTGGATCTGGCCGATAATGCCTGGGCCGTGCTCAATGCCGCCCGGCCGCTGGTGCTGAACTGGATCCACGGGAGCCGGCCGGCGTGGTTCTTCATCGCCACGGACTCGCCGCGCAAGCAGCGCATCTTCCGTCGCATGGCCCGCCGGGCGTTGGATGAGCTTCCGGATTACGAGCTCCAGGAGCTGCAGGGCCGGTTGTATTTCTTCCGCCAGGCGCGCCGCCGGCTGGAGCAACGGGCGGCGTGAGTGCCGCCACGATTGTGCCCCGGCGCCTGCGCCCCCTAGCATCAGGATTGGAAGGACAGGAGGTCTCCCCATGTGGCCGATCACCGAATTCCTCGCACGACGGCTCGGCAACCCCCGCCGGCGTGAGCTCATCCACGCCCTGGTGGACCGGCTGGACGCGCGTAACCGGAGCAAGGCGTTCCGGCGGATCACCCGCCTGGTGGACGAGGGCGAATGCCCGCCGGATCTGGCGCAGCGGCTGCTCGGCATCTTCCCGGAGGACCGCGCCGCCCTGAACGAGGCCATCGAGCGGACCCGCGCCCGGCGCCGGCAGCAGATGGCGGCCGAACGCGAGGCACAGGAGCGGGCGCGCTTCCGGCCGCATCTGTTCATCCGCACGGAGCGCGCGCGGCCGACCCAGATCACCCTATTCGCCCTCCTTGGCGGCGTCGACCGCCAGCTCAAGCGCCCGCTGCCGGGGGACATCGCCGACCGTGACCCCGCCGAGCAGCAGCGGCTCGTCCACGAGGCGGTAGCGGCACACATCGCCGAATGCGGCCCGGAACGGGAGGTCCGGTTCATGGGACGCACCACCGGCTATCTCTACCGCCCGCGATCCGGTGAGCGCTACGAGGTGGCGTTGGACGGCACCATCACTGAAGGGGACCGGGGCGCCTTCCATGAGCCGCGGGCCGCCGTGGCGCTGCGGTGATGATCCGCAACGGCATCCGCGCGGCGTTTGGTCCCCTCCCCAAGAGAATCACAGAAGGAGCCCGCATGTCCGGCATCGATCTCATCGGCGACATCCACGGCCATGCCGACGCCCTCGAGGCGTTGCTCAAGGAGCTCGGCTACCGCGAGCGCCAGGGCGTCTACCGGCACCCCGCAGGGCGCCGCGTCATCTTCGTCGGCGACTTTATCGACCGCGGCCCGCACCAGGAGCGGGTGCTGCGCCTGGCGCGGGGGATGTGCGACGCCGGCCACGCCCGGGCGGTGATGGGCAACCACGAGTACAACGCCGTATGCTTCATGACCCCGGATCCGGAGCGCCCCGGCGCGCATCTGCGTCCGCACAGCGACAAGAACCTCAAGCAACACCGCGAGTTTCTCGGGCAGATGGATTCCTGGTTGAAGCAGTGGTCCCAGGCCCACCGGGACTGGGTGCAATGGTTTCGGACCCTGCCCCTGTGGCTGGAGGAGGAGGGCCTGCGGGCCATCCACGCCTGCTGGCACCCCGGCCACCAGCGTACCCTCGCGCCCTACCTGGACGAGGGGAACCGCCTCACCGGGGAGGGCTTCGTCGCCACCTCCCGAAAGGACACTCCGGAATACGAGGCCCTGGAGACGCTGCTCAAAGGCCTGGAGGTCCGGCTGCCGGAGGGGCACTGCTTCGAGGATAAGGATGACCACGAGCGTCGCGAGGTCCGGGTGCGCTGGTGGGAGGATCGGCCGCTGACCTACCGCGAGGGCGCCATCCTGGAAGACGAGATCCGCAAGCGCCTACCCGATCTCCCCCTGCCCGAGGCGGCCCGCCTCGGTTACCCGGGTGACAAACCGGTGTTCGTGGGCCACTACTGGATGCAGGGGGATCCTGCGCCCATGGCGCCCCAGGTGGCCTGCCTGGACTACAGCATCGCCAAGGAGGGCAAGCTCTGCGCCTACCGCTGGGACGGCGAGCCTGAGCTCTCGGGCGACAACTTCGTCTGGGTCGCCGAGTGAGCCGGCGCCCCGGTGACGCCTTGCGCCAAGGTACTTTCATGCCGTGTGCTTCGGTAGGTGGCGTAGCAACATTGCGTTGTGCGGGCTGGCGCGGTGTAGGATGCTATTTGGCCCGCACTGAAGTGAGAAGGTGGGTATGGCTACTGCAAAGGAGCGGATGGCGCACATCATAGAGGCGCAGCCCGAGGACAGCTCCTACGAGGAGATCCTACGGGAGTTGGCATTTGCCCGGATGGTCGATCGTGGCATGGAGGATTCCGATGCTGGCCGCACTATTGGTAATCAGGAGATGCGGGAGCGTATCCGCACGTGGCGGAGTTGAACTGGACGGCCGAAGCGCAATGGTGGCTTGAAGATATTTACCGTTACGTCGCGCGGGATAATCCCGCCGCAGCGGCTGATCTGGTCGAAGGGATTTATCAAAGGGCGCAGGTTCTGGCCGACTTCCCGCAGATTGGTTACCGATACGAAGCGCTCCCAACGCGGGAGATCCGGGTTCTCCTCTACGGTCACTATCGTATCGCTTACCTAATCAAGGCAGACGATAGTGTCGACATCCTTGGTATATTCCACGGCGCTATGGAGATCGAGCGCTATATCATATAGCGGAAGTTGCCCAATGGCCTTCCTGAAGATCGGCGAAAAGGACCGCGACGGCCGCCAGAAGCGCATCGAACACACCGGCAAGTACCTGCGCGCGAGCCGCACCGGCGGCGTGTCGCTGCGGGCCCATGCGCGGGCCGCCGGCGTGAACGTCACCGGCAACACCAGCCACGGGGTCCGCGTCTCCACCCGGCTGGCCAAGAACACCCAGGTCGCCTTCCAGAACGGCCGGTTCATCCTCCGCGGGCGCTACGGCTCGGACGCCGCCAAGCTCAATGTCTCCAAGTCCGGCGTCTCTGTCTCCACCAAGACCCCGGTGGGCGCCTTCAACTGGGTCCGTCCCGGGCGCTCGTCGTTCAAGCTGGCCGGCGTCCAGTTGCGCGGCCACAAGGCGGCCTACCTCCAGGCGGTCTATCTCGTCTTCGCCATGGCGTTCGCCGTGGTCGGCCTGGTGCTGCAGATCCTGGGCGCCGCGGCCGGTTTGGTGCTGCAGGGCGTGCAGGCCATCGTCGCCCGTGGGGCCCAGGCCCGCCAGGCGAGGGAGCGGCCGGGCCTCACCGCCGCCGACGTGGCGGAGGAGGGGCAGCGGATCCTCAGCGGCCAGGGTGTGGAACTGGAGCGGGAGCCCCATCGCGACCTCTTCGCTGCCCTGGTGTTCACCGTGGCCTGCCTGGGCCGGGGCTGGCGCGAGCTCGATCCCGCCTCCGTCGGTATGGGTCAGCCGGAAACCGCCGCCGGCCATGCCCTGGCGGATGACGTGCGCACCGCCGGCGGCCAGCTGCGGAAATGGCTCGCTGCGGCGACCGAGGCGGAGGATCCGACAGCGATACTGGGCGTGCTACAGCAGCTCGCCGCGGCCTTCGCTCCCAAGGTGGATGGCCCCACCCGCGCCGAGGCCCTGCTCTCCCTGGATGACGCCTGCCTCGCTGCCGGCCCCCGGACCCTGCTCCAGGACGGCATGATCGACATCCTCGCCGAGACCCTGGGCGTCGAGGTGGCCCTGGAGGGCGAGTCGTGAGCGGGGGCGAGCCGACCGGTTTCGATGGCGTCGTGGCCCTCCACGAGCAGCTGATCCGAACGCCGGATACGGAGGCCACCGGCGAGGCCCTGCACCCCGGCCGACTGGCGCCGCCCCAACACTGGACGCCCTCCCTCGAGCCGCTCGCGCCCTACCAGGCGGTGGATCCGGCAGGGCTGGGCCTTGCCGGCCACGGGGACTTCCATGACATCCCGGACCGAGACCTGGACCTGGCGGTGCTGCACGTGGCGGGTGCCGAGGGGCCCGTTCATTTCCGGGTCCTCGCGGATCGTCTGCTCACCGCCGCCGAGGTCGGCCGCCTCGGTTCCCGCATCCGCGCCCGCATCGAGGCGCGTCTCGAGGCCCTGGAGGGCGCCGGTGCCCTGGAGCGCCGTGGTGACTTCGCCGGCCGCGGGGCGCAGTTCCTGACACCCCGGTTCCGCGACTGGCGCGCCGCACCGGAGAAGACCCGGGACCTCGACTACGTGCACGACAGTGAGCTGATGCTCTGCCTCTTCCGCGCCGTGTTGGAGGCCGAGGGCATCGACGCGGAAACGGCGATGAACAACGGGCTCCACCGCATCGGCTTCATCCGCCTGACCCAGAACGCCCGCGAACGACTCCAGGCGCCGCTGCGGGCACTCCTCGACGAGGCGATGCTCCAACAGGACAACGGCCGGCTGACCCTCGGGGCCGATGCGTTCCGGCGGTGGTGAGGCGGCCATGCACCGCCACGTGCAGCCACTGCAGAGGGGTCCATTTCATGGGCCCGATGAGCGCCTGATACGTGGCTTCCTAGCGTCTCCCCATTTTTCGGTCATGTCGCTGCCCGCCGACCAAGAGAGCTCGTCGATGGTGCCTTCCGTGCCGGTTCGGTTGTGCCATGGCTGGCGCGGATCGCTGCCGGGAGGCAGTACCGGTCATCGAGACACCGCGGAAGCCAGGCTAAACCGCTGCCGGAAACTAACCCACGCATCACCCGAGCAACCAGTTCTTGACGTGCAGTGACGGGACGCGTTCGAATTCGCGCGTATTGGCAGTCACGAGTGTCAGGTCCGCGGCCAGCGCGTGCGCCGCGATCAACAGATCGTTCGGACCGATCGGGACGCCCTCGCGCGCTAGGCAATGGCGGATTTCTCCGTAGTGACGGTCGGCGGGCGGTTCCAGCGGCAGGATTTCGATGGCGGATAACAACAGGTCGATCCGTTCGGCAAGCTTTCGTGATCCCGACTTCTCGGCCCCGTAGCGCAGCTCGGCGGCGACGACGATGCTGGTGCCGATCGAATCCTCGCCGACCTCGGCGATGCGAGCAGCCACCCGACCGCCTGGCCGCCGCACGAGATTCGAGATCACATTGGTGTCGAGCAGATAGCGAAGCGACACGCCTTAGAGCTCGACTTCGTCGAGGGAGGCGAGGTCCTCGTCGATGTCGGGGAATGGCTCTTCCAGCGGCTCCAGAGAGGCGAGCAGCGCCAACAGGTGGCCCTTGCGCACCGGCTCGATAATCAGGCGGTCGCCCTCTTTGCGTATGATGGCCTCGTCCCCTGCAAGCTCGAGTTCGCGCGGGATACGCAAGGCTTGGTTGCGGCCATTGCGGAATAGCCGGACGTGGCGCTCGGTTTCAGTCATGCTCGATCCTCATGATGCATATGCTTAAACATATGCTCGCGACCACGGCTCGTCAACACGCCGTCGAGATCAGGGATTACCCTCGCTGAGGCAAGACCATGAGCGACAAGCTCGGCCCGATTCATCCGGGTGCGATCCTCCGGAGCGACTCGGCCGGCGTCCACAGCGGCTTGGAAGCCGCCTCGCGAAAAAATGGGAGACGCTAGCTTCTATGAACCACTAGAGAAGGAACGGATAGCCATTTCAGGCGGTGACATCCAGGTTCCCACACCGGCAGAGATGATTCGCATCAAGGCCAGGTTGTGCCTGATCCGTAACGCGCCCCCGTGACTACATAGGTCGCTTTGCCGAACCGACTAAAGTCTCCTATCGTGATCGCCGGTGCGATAGCCGATTCAGCGGCTCCAGATGGGGGCAGGTCGAGCCGGGCCATGACGGACTATTACAATGCCAACGCGGCCGCATACTTCGAGGCGACCGTCGACGTGGAGATGGGTCCCCTGCGGGCTCGCTTTCTGGCCCACATCCGCGAGGGCGGACGAATCCTCGATGCGGGATGCGGTTCCGGCCGGGATAGCCGCGCCTTCCTGAAGGCGGGCTACCGCGTTACCGCCTTCGATGCCGCGGAACCAATGGCCGAGCTGGCCAGCGAACACATCGGCCAACCGGTCGAGATCATGCGCTTCCAGGACGTTGCTTGGGCGGAGCGCTTCGATGGCATCTGGGCTTGCGCCAGCCTGCTGCATGTACCGCGGCCTGAGCTGCCGGACGTATTTCAGCGCCTGACGCGAGCCCTGAAACCTGGCGGCGTCCTCTACACCTCCTTCAAGTACGGCAACGAGGACCGCAAGGAAGGGCGCCGGCACTTCACCGACCTGGACGAGGCGGGCCTTGCGGCCCTGCTAGAGCAGGTACCCGGTCTGCAGGGCCTGGAGCAGTGGATCAGCGGCGACCGCCGTGCCGGCCGCGCCCATGAGCGCTGGCTCAACGCCCTGCTGCGGAAGGGCTGATCGTGGTCGGCTATCTCACCACCGGCGGCCTGGACGACCCGTTCCTGCCCAAGCTGGAGCAGGAGATCCACCAGGCCACCGAGATCAACATCGCCGTGGCGTTCATTAAGCACAGCGGGTTGGAGCTGATCTTCGAGGCCCTGGTGGACGCGGTCACGCACCGCGGGGCGCGCCTGCGCGTGCTCACCAGCGATTACCTGGACGTGACCGACCCCCGGGCCCTGCGCAGCCTGATGCTGCTCAAGGAGCGTGGCGCGGACGTGCGCGTCTTCGAGGCTGGGCAGTACAGCTTCCACCTCAAGGCCTACATCTTCCTGCGCACGGAGGACGGCGCCGTGGTCCACGGCAGCGCCTTCGTCGGCTCCAGCAACATCAGCCGCAAGGCCCTTACCGACGGCCTGGAATGGAACTACCGGGTAGCCCGCAGTGACGAGACCGACCGGCAGGCCGTCGAGCGCTTCCGGGAAGTCCGCGAGCAGTTCGAGCAGCTCTTCGCCACGCACCGCGCCGTACCGCTGGAATACGACTGGATCGAGGCCTACGAACGCCGCCGCCAGCCCCCGGCCCAGGCGGTGGCCCCCGGTAGCGATGACCGGGAACCGCTTCCTGCCGTCCCCAACGAAGTCCAGCAGGAAGCCCTGGCCGCCCTGCCCGAGACCCGCGAGACGGGCTACCGGCGCGGTCTGGTGGTCATGGCCACCGGCCTGGGCAAGACTTTCCTCGCCGCCTTCGACGCCAAGCAGATACGCGCGACGCGGGTCCTGTTCGTCGCCCACCGCGAGGAGATCCTTCTGCAGGCGGAAGAGACCTTCCAGCGCGTGCTGCCCCACAAGCGGGTCGGCTACTACAGCGGGAAGCAGAAAGACGGTGACGTGGAGCTGCTTTTCGCCTCAATCCAGACCCTCGGACGGGACGAGCACCTGGAGCAATTTGCGGCAGACCACTTCGATTACATCGTTGTCGACGAATTCCACCACGCCTCGGCGCCGACCTATCGCCGCTTGCTCCAGCACTTTAACCCGCCTTTCTTGCTGGGACTGACGGCCACGCCGGACCGCACCGACCAGTCGGACATCCTCTCCTTCTGCGATGACAACCTGGTGTTCCACTATGACCTATTCGGCGCCATCGACGGCGATTGGTTGTGTCCATTCACCTACTACGGCATCTACGACGAAGCGGTGGACTACCAGGAAATCCCCTGGCGCAGCGGTCGCTTCGACCCGGAGGTGCTATCCAACAAGCTGGCCACCCTGGGCCGGGCCCGGCATGCCCTGCGGGAATGGCGGGAGAAGCGTCAGCAACGCACCCTGGCCTTCTGCTGCTCGCGCAAGCACGCCGACTTCATGGCTGAACAGTTCCGGCGCGAAGGCGTGCGCGCGGCATCCGTCCACGGTGCCTCCACGCTGAACCGCTCCGAGGCGCTGGAGCAGCTGCGCGCCGGCGACCTGGACGTGATCTTCTCCGTGGACCTGTTCAACGAGGGCACGGACCTGCCCGGCATCGATACCGTGATGATGCTACGGCCCACCGACTCCAAGGTGCTGTTCCTCCAGCAGCTCGGCCGCGGCTTGCGGCAACACGAAGGCAAGGAGCGCCTAGTGGTGCTGGACTTCATCGGCAACCATAAGGGCTTCCTCAACAAGCCCCAGGCCCTGCTCGGCGCCGGCGCCACCCAGCGGGAGCTGGCCGAGCTGGGCCGACGGCTGGAGCGCGGCGAGGTCGAACTTCCCGCCGGCTGCTTCGTGAACTACGACCTGCGGATCATCGAGTTCCTCAAGCAGCTCGACACCCGGGGTTTCGAGAACGAATACGAGGCCCTCAAGGCCTCCCTGGGCCGGCGCCCCACCGCCGCGGAGATGTACCGCGCTGGCGTCAGCATGAGCCGCCTGCGCCAGCAGCATGGCCCTTGGTGGCAGTTCGTCGCCTCTCAGGGCGACCTGGAGCCGCCCGAGCAGGCCTGCCTGCAACAGCACAACGGCTTCCTGCAGGAGGTCGAGACCACCGCCATGACCAAGAGCTTCAAGATGGTGCTGCTGGAAGCCCTGCTGGAGCTGGACGGCCTGACCCGGCCGCCGACGGTGGAAGCGCTGGCGGCGCGGAGCCTGGAGGTCTTCCGCCGCCGACGCCCGCTGAACCCGGACATCCACGAAAACCTGCGGGACACAGACAACGTCGACCCCGCCAGCTGGCTCAAATACTGGCGCGACAACCCCGTCAACGCTTGGGTCGGCGGCAACAGGGGCGAAAACGCCCAGGCCTGGTTTCACGTCCGTGACGGCCGATTCGAGCCACAGTTCCACGTCGACGACACCCAGCTGGAAACCCTTACGGCCATGATCCAGGAGCTGGTGGACTATCGCCTCGCCGCCTACCAGACCCGCCTGCAACAGACCGAGGCACCCAAGGCCGACGTGCTACCGTTCCCGGACCGGAACGAGCGCACCGAACTGCCATACTTCCCCAACATCCGCATTGCCTGCGGCCACTTCAAATCCGGCCGCGCGGACGCCGAGGAATACCGCGCCCTGGGACCGGAGTACGGCCGCCTGGACGCCGGCCGGCACTTCATCGCCCGGGCCTCGGGCAACTCCATGAATGGCGGCAAGCAGCCCATCCGTGATGGCGACTACCTGCTGCTGGAGCGGGTCACGCCGGGCAGCGCCGGCTCCATCACCGGCGGCACGATGGCCATCGAACGCGTCGACGAAAGCGGCGACGCCGAGTACCTGCTACGCATCGTCACCAAGACCGTCGACGACCGCTACATCCTCAAGGCCACCAACCCGGATTACGCGGACCTGGAGGCCGACGAGGGCATGCGCACCTTCGCCCGGCTGAAGGCCAAAATCGACCCCTTGGACATGGCAGTCGGCGAGAGCTTCATGCGGGAAGACATCCCGGCCCTATTCGGCCACGAGTTCAATCCGGGCAACTGGAACTCAGGGCATATCGTGCTGCAGAACCCCCATGCGCACATCCTTCTGGTGACCCTGAACAAACAGGGCAAAGACGCCAACCACCGCTACCACGACTACTTCATCGACGAGCACACCTTCCACTGGCAAAGCCAGAACAACACGACCCCGCAGAGCAAGAGGGGACGGGAGATCATCGAACACGAGCAGCGTGGCATTCCAGTCCACCTGTTCGTGCGCGATGCCAGGCTGTCCGGCGGCAAGGCAGCGCCGTTTACTTACTACGGTCGCATGCGGTACCTGCGGCACCAGGGGAGTGGGCCGATGTCGGTGGCTTGGGAGATGGTGGGTTAGGCACGCCCTGCCAACATCCGCTTCAGCACCGGCGGTGTCAGCATGCAGGTGAGCAGGCTCACCACGGCCATGGCGCCGTAGAGGCCGTCGGTCAGGGCCCAGGGGCCAAGTTGGTGGGCCTGGTGGACGATGACCATGGCGATCTCGGCGCGGGGCACCATGCTCACGGCGATGAGCTGGGCGGAGGCGCGGTCGGTGGTCAGCCGGGCGGGCAGGTAGGTGCCGATGAGCTTGCCGGCCACGGCGGCCACCGCCAGCACCAGCCCGGCCCCCACGGCGGTGAGCAGCAGCTCCGGCGCGAAGCGCAGGCCGATGCCAATGAAGAAGTACGGCGTGAGGAAATTGTACAGCGCCTGGTAGCTGCGTTCGGTCTGCACCCGCTCGGGGTAGGCGCTGAACACCAGGCCGGCGAACAGTGCGCCGATCGCCAGGGAGAACCCCAGCACCCCGGCCACCGCGGCGATGGCCGCGCCCAGGCCCACCACGGTGAGCAGCCGCTCCGGGGGGCGCTCCCAGCGGTGCAGGGCGCGGTACAGGGCCGGTTCGGCAAAGCGGGCGAAGACCCAGCAGAACACTGTGAAACCGGCGAAGCGCACCGCAAGGTCCGTGGCGGAGCTGCCCAGCGAGCCCCAGAAGGCGCCGTTGCCGGCCTGCAGCACTGGCAGGATGGCGAACAGCAGCGCCATGAAGACCACGCCGGAGATGTCGTCGAGCTCGGCGACGTCCACGGTGAGGTTGCCGGCCTCGTCGTCCAGGGCATCCTCCTCCTCCCAGATGGGCATGGCGACACCGATGCTGGTGGCGGTGAGGGCCACCGCGATCACCAGCGACGGGATGAGCTCGATACCCAGCACCCAGCTGGCCACCGCGTAGCCGAGCAGCCCGGAGACGGCGACATTGCCGACCCAGATCAGGCTGGCGCCGGGCAGCTTGGCGAGGAGCTTGCGCGGATCGAGGCCCAGGCCGACCCGGAACAGCAGGGCCACCAGGCCCAGGTTGGCGAGTAGCTCCAGGCCATCGTGGGCGGCGGGGGAGAGGAACGGGCTGGCGCTGTCGATGGCGCTGATACCGACGCCAAGCAGCAGGAAGCCCACCAGCGACGGCAGGCCCAGGCGCGTGCACAAGGAACGCAGCACCATGGCCGCCGCCGTGGTGACGCCGATGAGCAGTACCAGCAGGGCGTCGATGTTGGCCGCCTCGGCCGCCTCGCTCATGCCGGCCGCAGCGCCCGGATCACCGGGGCGGTCTCGGGGCGCTTGCCCCGCCAGAGGAAGAACGACTCCGCGGCCTGCTCCACGAGCATGCCCAGGCCGTCGACGGCGAGCGCCGCGCCGTGGTCCCGGCCCCAACGGACGAATGCGGTGGGCTCGTCGGCGTAGACCATGTCGTAGCAGGCGGCGCCTTCGGCGAGCAGGTCGTCCGGCAGGGGCGGCAGCTCGCCATGGAGGCCCGCGGAGGTCGCGTTGATGACCACCTCGAAGCCTCCGGTGAGGGCGTCGTAGCCGCCCCCGGTGACGGTACCCGCGTCGGCGAACGCGGCGGCCAGCTGCTCGGCCTTGTCGGCGGTGCGGTTGGCGATGTGCAGCGCCGCCGGGCCCTCCTCCAGCAGGGAGGGCAGGGCGCCGCGGGCCGCCCCGCCGGCGCCGACGATGAGCACCCGGGCGCCGGCGAGGGGAACGCCGTGGTTGTCGCGCAGGTCGCGGACCAGGCCGATGCCGTCGGTGTTGTCGCCGTAGAGCCCGGCGTCGCTGATGATCAGGGTGTTCACCGCCCGGGCGCGCTCGGCGCGCTCGGAGAGGCTGTCGGCTAGGGCCCAGGCGTCGCCCTTGAAGGGGACGGTGACGTTGAGCCCCATGCCGCCGGCGGCCTCGAATTCCGCCACCGCCTCGGCGAAGCCGTCCTCGGCGACGAGGATCTTCTCGTAGACCATGTGCTCGCCGCTCTGCTCGGCGAACATCCCGTGGATCCGCGGCGACTTCGAGTGGGCGACGGGGTTGCCCATTACCGCATAGCGGTCCGGGGCCGCCTCGGCCGCGCTCATTTGTGCTGCCCCTTCAACCACTCCGCCACGTCCCGGGCGAAGTAGGTGAGGATGCCGTCGGCGCCGGCGCGCTTGAAGCCGGTGAGCGCCTCCAGGGCGCAGGCCCGGCCGTCCAGCCAGCCGTTGGCCTCGGCGGCGCGGAGCATGGCGTACTCACCGCTGACCTGGTAGGCGAAGGTGGGCACGCCGAGCTGGTGCTTCACCCGGTGGATGACGTCCAGGTAGGGCATGCCGGGTTTGACCATGACCATGTCCGCGCCCTCGTCCATGTCCTGGGCGATCTCGCGCAGGGCCTCATCGGAGTTGGCCGGGTCCATCTGGTAGGTCTTCTTGTCCGCGCGGCCGAGGTTGCCCGCCGAGCCCACGGCGTCGCGGAAGGGGCCGTAGAAGCTGGAGGCGTACTTGGCGGAATAGGCCATGATGCGGGTCAGCGTGTGGCCGTCCGCCTCCAGGGCCTCGCGGATGGCGCCGATGCGCCCGTCCATCATGTCCGACGGGGCTACCACGTCGGCGCCGGCCTCGGCGTGGGAGCGGGCCTGGCGGACCAGGGCGGTGACGGTCTCGTCGTTCATCACGTAGCCGCTGTCGTCGAGCAGCCCGTCCTGGCCGTGGCTGGTGAACGGGTCCAGGGCCACGTCGGTGATCACGCCGAGCTGTGGCACCGCGTCCTTGACCGCCCGCACCGCCCGTTGGGCGAGGCCGTCGGGGTTCCAGGCCTCGGCGGCGTCCAGGCTCTTGCGCTCCGGCGGGGTCACCGGGAACAGCGCGATGGCCGGGATCCCCAGGGCTGCCAGGTGCTCCGCCTCGGCGGTGAGCAGGTCCACGCTGCGACGCTCGATGCCGGGCATGGAGGGCACCGGCTCGCGGCGGTTGGTCCCCTCGAGGACGAACACCGGGTAGATGAGGTCGTCCACGGTGAGGGTGTGCTCGCGCATCAGCCGGCGCGAGAAGTCGTCGGCGCGCATGCGCCGCATGCGAGTGGCCGGGTAGCGCCCGGCGGCGATGTGATCCAGGGACAAGGGCCTGCCTCCGCGTTGGCTAGTGCGGGCATTATGCCGCCAACGCCGGGGGTGGCCCAAGCTGCGGGCCGCCCTCGACCTGCGGCTCGCTGCCCGTGGCGGTGACTACGGATATCGCGCCGTCACCGGAGCGGGCAGACTGTGCGGGTGACTCCGTGACGCCCGGGAGGCATGCGTGAGCGGTGAGCAATGGCGACGTCTGGCGGTGGTCGCCGCCGTGGCGGCCCTGATTGGGATCGGCCTGTGGCATCGGGAGCAGTTCACCGTGGCGGCGCTGCGGGCACAGCTGGATGCCCTCGGCGCCTGGGCGCCCCTGGCCTTCGTCGCCGCCTATGCGGCGGGTGCGGTGGCCTTCCTGCCCGGGCTGGTGTTCACCATCGCCGCCGGCGTGCTGTTCGGCCCCTGGGCCGGCACGCTATGGGCCGTGGCCGGGGCCACCACCGGGGCGACCCTGGCCTTCCTCATCGCCCGCTACGTTGCCGGGGATTGGGTGGCCCGGCGCACCGGCGGGCGGTTGCGGCGCCTGATCGACGGCGTGGAGGCGGAGGGCTGGCGGTTCGTCGCCTTCACCCGGCTGGTGCCGCTGTTTCCGTTCAATCTCCTGAACTACGCCCTGGGGCTCACCCGCATCGCGTTGCTGCACTATGTGCTGGCGAGTGCCGTGTTCATGGTGCCGGGGGCGCTGGCCTACGCCTGGGTGGGCCATGCCGGGGCCACCGCCGTGGCCGGGGACCGGGGGGCGGTGAACGCAATCCTCATCGCGGTGGGGGCGCTGGCGGCGGTGGCCTTCCTGCCGCGGCTGGTGCGACGCTACCGCCAGGGCCGTCCGGACGCCGGGAAGGGGGAGGTATGAAGGATCTCGTGGTCATCGGCGGTGGGGTCGCCGGACTGGTGACCGCCAGCGTCGCCGGCCAGCTGGGTCTGGATGTGGCGCTGCTCGAGCGCGAGTCCCGCCTCGGCGGCGATTGCCTCCACTACGGCTGCGTGCCGAGCAAGACCCTGCTGCGCTCGGCGGCGGTCGCGCAGCTGATGCGCCGCGGTGGCGATTTCGGTCTGCCGGCCCACGAGCCCGCCGTGGACCTCGCCGCGGTGAACGACCGCCTGCGTTCGGTCATCGACACCCTCCAGGCCCACGACGATCCGGAGCGGTTCCGTAGCTACGGGGTGGACGTGCGTTTCGGTGCCGCGCGATTCGTCAATTCCGGGGAGGTGCGGGTCAAGGGGGAGGCGCTGCGGGCGCGGCGCTTCGTCATCGCCACCGGCTCGCGGCCCCAGGTGCCGATGATCCCGGGGCTTGCCGAGGCGGGGTATCTCACCAACGAGACGGTATTCGGTTTGCGCGAGCTGCCGCCGCGGCTGGTAGTGGTGGGGGCCGGGCCGGTGGGCCTGGAGCTTGCCCAGGCCTTTGCCCGTCTGGGCAGCCGGGTGACGGTGGTGGAGGCCGCCCCGGAGGTACTGCCTCGGGAGGACGCCCGCCTCGCCGCGGAGCTCCGCGGTGCGCTGGCGCGGGAGGGGGTGCGCTTCCACCTCGGTGCCCGGCTCGAGCGGGTGGATCGGGAGGTGGACGGTGTGACCCTGCAGCTCAACGAGGGCGAGGATCACCGGCCGGTGAGCGCGGATCGCATCCTGGTGGCCACCGGCCGGGTGCCGGCGGTGGAGGGCCTCGGCCTGGAGGCCGCCGGGGTGGCCCATGACCGCCGGGGTATCGCCGTGGATGCCCGTTTGCGCACCGACCAGCACCATATCTATGCCTGCGGCGATGTCACCGGCATGCACCCGTATACGCACATGGCGGAGTACCAGGCGGGGATCGTCATCGCCAATGCGGTGTTCCGTATGCCGAAACGGGCGGACTACCGGGTCGTCCCGCGGGTGACCTACACCGACCCGGAGCTCGCCCAGGTGGGCCTCACCCCCGCCGAGGCCCTGGAGCGCCACCCCGACGCCCGGGTGCTGGAGTACCCCTTCGCGGAGCTGGACCGCGGGATCATCGACGGCGACACCGACGGGCGTATCCGCCTGGTGGTCCGCCGCGGGCGGATCCTGGGGGCGTCCATCCTGGGGGCCCATGCCGGCGAGCTGATCCACGAGATCGTGGTGGCCATGCAGGCGCGGGTGCGGCTCGGGACGATCTCCGCGGCCGTGCACGCCTATCCGACCCTGGCCCAGATCCACCGTCGCGCCGCCAATACCCTCTATGGCGAGCAACTGTTCCGGCCAGGCACACGGCGGGTGGTGCGCTGGCTGCAGCGGCTGATCCCCTGAGGGCTCAGGCGGCCCGGCGAGCGGGCGGTTGCAGCCCTTCCATCGCCCAGCGCGGGGCGACGTCGAAGGCGCGGTCGTGCTCGGCCTCGGCGGCGCGGAGCCAGCCGGCGTGGGCAATCATGGCGCCATTGTCGGTGCAGAACTCGATGCGCGGGTAGAACACCCGCGCGCCCCGGCGTTCCGCCACCTCCCGCAGCCGCTCGCGCAGCGCCGTGTTGGCGCCCACGCCCCCGGCGATCACCAGGCGCTGCACCCCGGTCTGTTCCAGGGCGCGCCGGCACTTGATGGCCAGGGTGTCCACCACCGCGTCTTGGAAGGCGCGGGCGATATCCGCCCGGGTCTGGGGGGCGTCGCCGCTGGCCTCGGCGGTGTGCAGGGTATGGGTCTTCAGCCCGCTGAAGCTGAAGTCCAGGCCGGGGCGGTCGGTCATGGGCCGGGGGAAACGGAAGCGCCCCGGGTCGCCACCGGCGGCGGCCCGCTCCACCGCCGGCCCGCCGGGGAAGCCCAGCCCCAGGAGCTTGGCGGTCTTGTCGAAGGCCTCGCCGGCGGCGTCGTCGACGCTCTCACCGAGCAGGCGGTAGCGGCCCACGCCGGCCACCTGCACCAGCATGGTGTGGCCGCCGGAGACCAGCAGGGCGACGAAGGGGAAGGCCGGCGGCTCGGCCTCGAGCAGGGGCGCGAGCAGATGGGCCTCCATGTGGTGGATGCCGATGGCGGGCCGTTCCAGGGCGAAGGCCAGGCTCCGGGCCGTGGCCGCGCCCACCAGCAGTGCCCCGGCGAGGCCGGGGCCGCGGGTGTAGGCGATGACGTCGAGCTCCGCGCCGGTGGTCTCCGCGTCCGTCAGGGCCTCACGGATCAGCGGCGTGAGCTTGCGCACGTGATCCCGGGAGGCGAGCTCCGGGACCACCCCGCCGTAGCGGGCGTGGGTGTCCACCTGGCTGTGCAGCCGGTGGGCGAGCAGGCCGCGGCTGCCGTCGTAGACGGCGACGCCGGTCTCGTCGCAGGAGGTCTCGATGCCGAGTACGCGCATGGGAGAGAGGCTCGCTTTGCAATCGCCCCGCGCCGGGGTATAAAATTACGCGCCTTGACCACCGGGGTTCTGGTGCCCGTGGTGAACCATCAATTCTACCGTGAAATCCGATTCAAGGAAGGTGATCAGTACATGCCGCACGTAAAGGTTCGCGAAAACGAGCCCTTCGAGGTCGCTCTTCGCCGCTTCAAGCGCTCCTGTGAGAAGGCCGGTGTGCTCTCCGAGATCCGCCGCCGTGAGTCCTACGAGAAGCCCACCCAGGTGCGTAAGCGTAAGCAGGCGGCGGCGGTCAAGCGGCACATGAAGCGGCTGCAGCGCGAGCAGCGCCGTATGCGGATGTATTGAACGCCGCAGGCCCGCCGATGAGCAGCACCGTCAAGTCGCAGATCACCGATGCCGTCAAGCAGGCCATGCGCGCCGGGGACAAGACGCGCCTGGGCGTGCTGCGCATGGTGACCGCGGCGATCAAGCAACAGGAGGTGGACAGCCGCTCGGAGCTCTCCGATGCGGACGTCCTGGCGGTGCTCTCGAAGATGGTCAAGCAGCGGCGTGAGGCCCTCGAGCAGTACGAGGAGGCCGGCCGCGACGACCTCGCCGAGAAGGAGCGTGCCGAGATCACGGTGATCTCGGAGTTCCTGCCCCAGCCGCTGTCCGAGTCTGAGATCGACGCCCTGGTGGATGAGGCCATCGCCGAGACCGGCGCATCGGATATACGCGGCATGGGGCAGGTCATGGGCGTGCTCAAGCCCCGCGTGCAGGGGCGCGCCGACATGGGTGCGGTCAGCGCCCGGGTCAAGGCACGCCTTTCCGGCTAGACTGAACGCCGTCGTGGCGTCGCCCGCGGGGGCCGCCGGAGTCCGCCCGCGGCGGCGTGGAGGGCCCGATGGCCGGTCGCATCCCCGATCAGTTCATTGACGAGCTCCTTGCCCGCGTCGACATCGTCGACGTCATCGGCGAGCGCATCCAGTTAAAGCGCGCCGGGGCCAACCACCAGGCGCTCTGTCCTTTCCATACCGAGAAGACCCCCTCGTTCACCGTCAGCCCCACCAAGCAGTTCTACCACTGCTTCGGGTGCGGCGCCCACGGCACCGCCATCCGCTTCCTGATGGAATACGACCGAATGGATTTCCGTGAGGCGGTGGCGGCGCTGGCCCAGATGGCGGGGCTGGAGATCCCGGAGCAGGCCCGCGACGCCCCGACGGAGAGCCACGAGCCCCTCTACCGCGTGCTGGCCCGGGCCACCGAGCTCTACCGGGGGTGGCTGCGCCGCCACCCCGAACGGGAGCGGGCGGTGGAGTATCTGCGCCGCCGCGGGGTCAGCGGCGAGGTGGCGGCGCGCTACGGGCTCGGCTTCGCGCCGCCGGGGTGGGACAACCTGCTCCGCGAGCTCGGTGACCGGGATGCCCTGGTGCGTGCCGGCATGGTGGTCGAGAAGGAGGGCGGCCGGGCCTATGATCGCTTCCGCGACCGCATTATGTTCCCGATCCGGGATCGCCGGGGGCGGGTGATCGGTTTCGGCGGCCGGGTCCTCGGCGAGGGCGAGCCCAAGTACCTGAACTCGCCGGAGACCCCGGTCTTCCACAAGGGCCAGGGGCTCTACGGGCTCTACGAGCTGCTGGAGGTGGATCGGCGGCCCGCGGATATCATCGTCGTCGAGGGCTACATGGACGTGGTGGCCCTGGCGCAGTTCGGCGTCAGCCGCGCGGTGGCGACCCTCGGCACCGCCACCGGTACCCGCCAGGTGGAGCGGCTGTTCCGGGTTACCTCCGATCTAGTGTTCTGCTTCGATGGGGACGAGGCCGGGCGCCAGGCGGCCTGGCGGGCGCTGGAGGCGAGCCTGCCCGCCCTGCGGGATGGCCGCCAGGTGCGCTTCCTCTTCCTCCCCGAGGGCGAGGACCCGGACAGCCTGGTGCGCAGCCGCGGCCGGGAGGGTTTCGAGGCGCTGCTCGCGGAGGCGGAACCGCTGTCGGACTGGCTGTTCCAACGGCTCACCGAGGAGGTGGACCTGGCGAGCATGGACGGCCGGGCGCGGTTGGTGGACCGTGCGGTGCCGCTGTTGCGCCGGCTGCCGCCGGACGTCTACCGGCACATGATGGTCGAACGCCTCGCCGGGCTCGCGCGGCTGGATGCCGACTACCTGGAATCGGTGATCGAGGGCACGGAGACCATGGCGCGTCCGACGCGCAAGGCGGAGCAGGTCGACGACCGGGCGGTGCGGCGCACGCCGGTGCGCCTGGCGGTGGCGCTGCTGCTCCAGCGCCCCGCGCTCGGCGCGGCGGTGGAGGATACCGGGGGAATGGCGGATGCCGACGTGCCGGGCGTCGGGCTGTTACTGCAGTTGCTTGAAATCACCCGTTCCGACCCGCACATCACGACCAGCGCACTGCTTGAGCGGTTCCGGGATTCGGAGCACGAGACCGCGCTCTGGTGGCTGGCGACCTGGGATCACCTGGTCCCCGAGTCGGGCCTGGAGCGGGAGTTCCTCGACGCCATCGGGCGGATCCAGGCATTGAGGAATGAAAAGCGCCTGCAATACTTGAACGAGAGATTGCAGCGCGGCGAGCTCACCCGCGACGAATGGCAGGAGTGGGTGGCGCTGAAGCGGGGATGAAAGTTGTGAAACGCGCATTCCAGGCTATAATGCCCGGTTCAGCCGACAGCGCGCACGCTTTCAGCCTCTTCTCCCTTTTCTTAAGCTGACACTACTTTACGGAATATGGCAAGCCAGGACCAGCAGTCACAGATTCGCGAGCTGATCGCCCGGGGCAAGGAGCAGGGCTTTCTTACCTACGCCGAGGTGAATGACCACCTGCCCGACGACATCGTCGACCCGGAGCAGATCGAGGACATCATCGGCATGATCAACGACATGGGCATCACCGTCCATGAACAGGCGCCGGATGCCGATGAGCTGCTGCTGAGCGACACGGCCGTCACCACGGACGAGGACGAGGCCGAGGAGGCGGCCGCGGCACTGGCCTCCGTGGATGCGGAGTTCGGCCGCACCACCGACCCGGTGCGCATGTACATGCGCGAGATGGGGACCGTGGAGCTGCTCACCCGCGAGGGCGAGATCCTACTCGCCAAGCGGATCGAGGAGGGGCTGGACCAGGTCCTGCGGGCGATTGCCTATTACCCCGAGTCCGCGCGCAGCCTCGTGGGTCTCTACGAGGCGGTGCAGGCCGGCGAGCTGCGCCTGTCCGACATCATCGGCGGCTTCCGGGACAACCCGGACGAGCCGGCCGCGCCCGCCGAGGCGGAGACCGGCGCCGCGGAGGAAGACGACGATGCCGTGGTGGAGACCGGCCCCGATCCGGAGCGGGCGGCGCAGATCTTCAACCGCATCCACGAGCTCCACCAGGAGCTGATGGCCAAGCTCGACGAAGGCCGCCGCGAGGATGGGCGCGTGGACGAGATCCGCGAGGAGCTTGCCACGCTGTTCCTGTCGGTGAAGTTCGTGCCGAAGGTGGTGGAGCGCCTCGCCGACAACCTGCGCACCACCGTGGAGCGTATCCGCGGCATGGAGCGCGAGGTGATGCGGGTGGCGGTCAAGCGCGCCGGTATGCCGCGCAAGCACTTCATCAAGAGCTTCCCCGGCCGGGAGACCGATCTCTCCTGGGTGGACGAGGAGATCGCCGCCGGCAAGGCCTACTCGAACAAGCTCGCCGCCCATCGCGACGAGCTCGTCGAGGCCCAGTCCGGGCTGGCCCAGATCCGTGAGAACACCGGCCTACCCATCGCCGAGATCAAGGAGATCAATCGGCGGATGTCCATCGGCGAGGCCAAGGCACGGCGCGCCAAGAAGGAGATGGTGGAGGCCAACCTGCGGCTGGTGATCTCCATCGCCAAGAAGTACACCAACCGCGGCCTGCAGTTCCTGGACCTCATCCAGGAGGGCAACATCGGGCTGATGAAGGCGGTGGACAAGTTCGAGTACCGCCGCGGCTACAAGTTCTCCACCTACGCCACCTGGTGGATCCGCCAGGCCATCACCCGCTCCATCGCGGACCAGGCCCGGACCATTCGCATCCCGGTGCACATGATCGAGACCATCAACAAGCTCAATCGCGTGTCCCGGCAGATGCTCCAGGAGATGGGCCGCGAGCCCCAGCCCGAGGAGCTCGCCGAGCGCATGGAGATGCCCGAGGACAAGGTCCGCAAGGTGCTGAAGATCGCCAAGGAGCCGATCTCCATGGAGACGCCCATCGGCGACGACGAGGATTCGCACCTCGGCGACTTCATCGAGGACATCAACGTCATGTCGCCGGTGGACTCCGCCACCCGGGAGGGGCTGAAGGAGTCCGTGCGCAACGTCCTCGGCGGGTTGACGCCGCGGGAGGCCAAGGTGCTGCGCATGCGCTTCGGCATCGACATGAACACCGACCACACCCTCGAGGAGGTCGGCAAGCAGTTCGACGTCACCCGCGAGCGCATCCGCCAGATCGAGGCCAAGGCCCTGCGCAAGCTGCGGCACCCGACCCGCTCGGAGTCCCTGCGCAGCTTCCTCGACGAGCAGTAGGAGCGCGCCCCGCGCGCAAATGCCGCCCGGCGGACGGTTCGCGGGCGGCAATTCGCCGGCAGGGCCGGCTCCTACGTCAGGTTGGGTCGGTCTCGATGGTATCCCCGGGCCGGGGCGTGTACCGACAGGCGATCACGGTCTCGCCATTGACCCGAACGCGGCAACGCTGGCATTGGCCGATGGCGCAGAAGAAATCCACTGTGCTGCCGGCCATCAGCAGCCCGGCGAGCAGGCTGCGGTTCGCCGGCAGCGCCACGGCGGCGCCGTCCACCGTCACCTCCGCGGTCTGATCCGGGGCCGGCCCGGCCGGCCGAAAAGCCGTCTCGCTCATTGTCGGAACCGCTCCGGATGCAGCGCCCCATCGAAGGGGCGGGTCTCGCCCTTGGCGATCATTTCCGCCACCAGCTCGGCGGTTACCGGGGCCAGGCCCTGGCCGGCGCCCTCGTGGCCGGTGGCCACCACCACGCGCCCCTGATCGTCCACCGGTCCCAGGATGGGCAGGCCGTCGGCGGGGAACGGGCGCAGGCCGGTGTAGGCGCGCAGCACCCGCAGGCGGGCGAGGTCCGGGACGATGGCGATGCAGTCGGCGAGGACCCGGGACAGGGTATGGTGATCGACCCTGCGGTCGAAGCCGGAGAACTCCCGGGAGCTGCCGCAGAGGATGGTCCCGCTGCGGGTGGACTCGATGATGGCCGCGGTCTGTACCGTGGACTCGTCGCCGCTGGTGTCCTCGGCGGTGGCCTGGTAGCCGAAGTCGGCGATCTTCGAGTTGACCTGCACATCGCCGCGCTCGAGCACCGCGATATGCCCCTTGCGCGGGCGCACGGGCACGGACCGGCCCAGCGGCTCGAGCAACTCGTTGGTCCACACGCCGGTGGCCAGCACCACGTGGCCGGCCTCCAGTCGCTCCCCTCCCTCGAGGGTCACCGCCACCGCGTCCGGCCCCGGCTCCAGCGCGGTGACGTCGCGGTAGAACCGATAAGGGACGCCGCCCTCCTGCAGCAGCCGGGCGATCTGGTAGCAGGCGAGCATGGGCTGGACCTGGGCGTCCGCCGGCCAGTAGCCGATCGCGGAGGTGTCCGGGCCCAAGTGGGGCTCGTAGGCCAGCCAGCCGTCGTCGATGAAGCGGCAGTCCACGCCGGCTTCCCGGTGGGCGGCCACGTGGGCGGCCAGGGCCTCGGCCTCGCCGGTGCCCCGGGCCACCACCGTCGCGCCCTTGGGGTCGTATTCGCAGTGGTTGCCGTAGTCCCGGGCGAAGCGCCCCCACAGGGAAAGGCTGCGCTCGGAGAGCGCCAGCATCAGACCGGGGGACTTGTCCGAGGAGAGCAGGTTGCCGTCACTGCTGCGGGAGGTGCCGGGGGCGAGGCCGCCACGGTCCACCACGGCGACGCGCAGGCCGCGCTCGTGCAGCGCCAGTGCGGTGAAGCTACCGATGATCCCGCTCCCGATCACCACGCAGTCAAGCGCCACGGGCGAGCTCCCCGGCCGTTACCGGCCGCGTCAGCATGCGCTGGTTCAGCGCCCCGGTGGGCTCGTGGCCACCGCGCTCGATGGTCCGGGCCACATGGGGCTCGCAGTAACGACCCTGGCAGGGCCCCATCCCGCAGCGGGTAACCACCTTCACCGAGGAGACGTCAGTCAGGCCCGTGGCCACGGCCTCGCGGACCGGCCCGGCCGGCACGGACTCACAGGCGCAGATGATGGCGTCGTCGGCGGGCATCGGGGCGGCCGAGGACAGCGCCCGCTCCAGGGCCTCACCGAAGCGGATGTGGCGGCGCCGGGCCGCGAGCAGGCGCCGTCGCCGGCCCTCGTCGACGGCCTCGCCGGCGTCGGCGAGGACCGCGAGGGCGGCGAGCTTGCCGGAGATCCGGGCGTGGCGCCAGCCGCGCACGCCCTGGCCCTCGCCGCAGACCAGGACCCCGGGAACGCTGCTGCGGCCGTGATCGTCGGTCCCGGCGACGAAGTAGCCGCCGGGTGCGTGCCAGCGAAGCCGGCAGCCGGCGGTACGGGGCAGCTGGCTCTGGGCGATGAAGCCATCGGTGAGCCCGAGCCGGTCGAAGGGGATGGCATCGCCGCCCTCCAGCACGAGGCGGTCTGCCTCCACGGCCTCCGCCCGACGGCCCCGCATCACCGTGGTCCCATGGCGTTTGACGGTGGCCAGGTGGCCCGCGAGCTCCACCGCATTGCCAGGGATGCCTGCCCCCGCCGGCACGAGGCGGGCGTAGTCGGTGACGCCGAGGGCGTCCACCACGGCGCTCACCCGGGCCCCGGCCCGGGCCAGGCCGGCTGCGGCCACGTAGAGGAACGGGCCGGCCCCCGCGATGACCGTCTCGCCGCTCGGCACCACGCCCTGCCCCTTGAGCAGGGCCTGCAGGGCCCCGGCGCTGCTCACCGCCGGTGCGGGGGTGCCGGGCAGGGGTCGGTGGAGGTCGTAGGCGCCGCAGGCGAGGATGACGGCCGCGAAGCGTTCCGCACCGAGGCCGTCCTCACTGTGGTGGGTGACGGTACCGTCGGCGTCCACCGCGAGCACGGTGGTGGCGCAGGCGAGCCGGAGCCCGGGACCGGCCCGCTCCAGCGGCCCGGGCGGCGCGTCGGCGGCGATGCGGTTGATGTTGCCCCCCGGCCGGGGCTGCTCGTCGAATACCGTTACCGGCCGGCCGGCGTCGGTGAGCGTGAGCGCCGCGCTCTCCCCCGCCGGGCCGGCGCCCACGATGGCGATGTGTCCCGTTGCCGTCATCCCGCTCCGCCGAGATACGCCTGGATGATGCGCTCGTCGTTGCGCAGCTCCGCGCCGGCGCCCTGCATGCGTACCTTTCCATTCTCCAGCACATAGCCGTAGTGCGCCAGTTTCAGGGCGAGCCGGGCGTTCTGCTCCACCAGCAGGATGGTCGTGCCCCGCTCGTTGAGGCGCTTGACGATGCGCATGGTGTCGGTGACCAGCTTGGGCGCGAGCCCCATGGAGGGCTCGTCGAGGAGCAGGACCTCCGGGCCCTGCATCAGCGCCCGGCCGATGGCGAGCATCTGCTGCTCGCCGCCGGAGAGCAGGGAGGCGTCCTGGTTGCGCCGCTCGGCCATACGCGGGAACAGCTCGAAGACCTCCTCGAGGCGCCGGCGGCGCAGTTGCGCGTCGCGGACCGTGAAGGCCCCCAGCTCCAGGTTCTCGGTCACCGACAGGCCCTTGAGCATGTGCCGCCCCTCGGGCACGTGCACCACCCCGAGCCGGGCGATGGCATGGGCGGCCATGGTGGTGATCGGCTTATCCCGCAGGCGGATCTCGCCGGACTGGGCGCGGACCAGGCCGGAGACACTCTTCAGGGTGGTGGTCTTGCCCGCGCCGTTGCTGCCGAGCAGCGCCACGATCTGCCCTTCCCGGACGTCCAGGCTGACGCCGTGCAGGGCCTGGATCTTGCCGTAGAACGCCTCGACGTCGCGGACGCTGAGTACCGTCTCGCTCATGTCAGCTCCAGTTCGTCTTCGTCCTGGCCCAGATAGGCCTCGATTACCGCCGGGTCCGCTTGTACCGCCTGCGGGGTCCCCTCGGCGATGATGCGACCATGGTCGAGGACGCTGATGTGCTCGGAGACCTCCATGACCAGACCCATGTCGTGCTCGATGAGCAGTACCGAGACCCCGCGCTCGTCGCGAATCCGACGGATCAGACGCACCAGCTCCGACTTCTCGGTGCTGTTCAGCCCCGCCGCCGGCTCATCGAGGAGCAGCAGCTTCGGCTCGGTGGCGAGCGCCCGGGCGATCTCCACCAGCCGCTGGTGGCCGTAGGCGAGATTGGTGGCGATCCGGTCCGCCTCGTCGGCGATGCCCACGAACTCCAGGCAGTCCTCGCAGACCTCGCGGATCCGACGCTCCTCGGCGCGCTGGCTCGGCAGGGCGAACACGGCGGCGAAGGCACCGGCCTTGGAGCGGCAGTGCTGGCCGGCCATGACGTTGTCGAGCACGCTCATCTCCCGGAACAGGCGCACGTTCTGGAAGGTCCGTGCGACCCCGAGCTTGGTGACGGCGTGGGGCTTTCTCTTGAGCAGCTGTTCGCCGGCGAAGGTGATGGAGCCCTGCTGGGGGCGGTAGAAACCGGTGATGCAGTTGAACAGCGAGGTCTTGCCGGCGCCGTTGGGGCCGATGAGGCTGGCCACGCTGTTCTCGGCGACGCCGAAGCGGATGTTCTCCAGCACCGTGTTGCCGGCGAAGCGCAGCACCAGGTCGTCGAGCTCAAGCAACATGTCGCCCCCTCACGAGCGCCGTCCCGGCCAGATGCCGCTGGGCCGGAAGAGCATGATCAACAAAAGGATGACGGCGAAGACCAGCAGTCGCAGCGAGCCGATGTCACGCAGCAGCTCCGGGCCGAGGATGATGATGAAGGCCCCCAGGATCACCCCGGGGATCTTGCCCATGCCACCGAGGATCACCGCCATGAGTACCAGCACCGACTGCTGGAAGCTGAAGCTCTGCGGTGAGATGGCACCCAGGTTGGCGGCGAAGAAGATGCCGCCGAAGGCGCCGAACACCGCGCCGGTGACGTAGGCGGCGAGCTTGACCCGCACCCGGTTGATGCCCATGGCCTCGGCGGCGTCCTCATCGTGGCGCACGTACAGCCAGGCCCGGCCGAGGCGGGAGTGCAATAGCCGGTAGCTGGCGATCACCGCGAACACCGCCAATGCCGCGAACACGTAGTAGTAGGTGGTGGAGCCGGCGAGCTCCCAGCCGAATACCGAGGGCTCGGGGATGTCGGTGAGCCCGCTGGCGCGGCCGGTGATCTCCAGGTTGCGGGCACCGATGCGCACGATCTCCCCGAAGCCGAGGGTGACGATGGCGAGATAGTCGCTGCGTAGCCGCAGGGTCGGCCCGCCGATGATCACGCCGGCGATAGCGGCGGCGATCAGCGCGAATGGAATGGTCAGCCAGAAGTTCATGCCGAACTGCTGGGCCAGTATCCCGGTGGTATAGGCGCCTACGGCGAAGAACGCCGCATAGCCGAGATCCAGCAGCCCGGCGAAGCCCACCACCACGTTGAGCCCGAGGGCGAGGACGACGTAGAGCAGGGCGTTGGTGAGGATCACCGTGCCGTACTGGCCCACCACCTGCGGGGCGGCGAGCAGGGCAATGCCGAGCACGGCGTACAGCGCCCAGCGGCGGCGGGGGTCGTCGAAGGCGGCGTAGAGGCGCTCGATCGGCCCGGGGGCGGGTCGGGTGGTGACCTTGTTGGTGGCCATGTTACATCCGCTCCACTTCCGATTTGCCGAGCAGCCCGGTGGGCTTGAACACCAGCACCAGGATCAGCACGGCGAAGGTGAATACATCCCGCCACTCGCCGCCGACGCCGGGGATCTGGGTGGCGAAGGCCTCGAGCAGGCCCAGGATCAGGCCGCCGAGCATGGCCCCGGTGATGCTGCCGATGCCGCCGATGACCGCCGCGGTGAACGCCTTCAGGCCGATCAGGAACCCCATGAAGTACCAGATCCGCCCGTACTGGACGCCCGCCATGACGCCGGCCGCGGCCGCCAGTGCCGAGCCGGCCAGGAAGGTCACGGCGATGATGCGCTGGACGTTGATGCCCATCAGCCGGCACATGTCCTTGTCCAGGGAGACCGCCCGCATGGCCTTGCCGTACATGGTCTTGGAGACGAACAACTCGAGCGCCACCATGAGCACGATGGCCGAGGCCACCAGCACGATCTGGGTGTAGTTGACGAACACGTTGCCCATGGAGAGCCCGCCGAAGCCCAGGTCGGTGCGGAAGGCGGTGACCTGGCCGTCGGTGAGCGCCAGGGCGGCGTTCTGTAGCACCAGCGAGACCGCCAGGGCGGTGATCAGGATGGACAGCCGCGGCGCGGCGAGCATGGGCCGGTAGGCCACCTGTTCGATGAGCACCCCGAGGAAGCCCACCGCCACCATGGCCACGATCATGGAGATGAAGATCCCGCCCCAGCCGGCACCCACGGTGCCCGAGACCAGGGAGAGGACGCCGAAGCCCGCGAAGGCCCCGACCATGTAGACGTCGCCGTGGGCGAAGTTGAGCAGCTTGATGACGCCGAAGATCATCGTGTAACCGAGCGCCACCAGGGCGTAGAACGACCCCACGACCAGGCCGTTGACGAGCTGCTGGAGGAAGACATCCGTCAGTGACATGGGGGATTTTCTCCCGACGGCTCACAATTGCCGCCGGCGGGGCGGGCGCCCCGCCGGCGCAGGCATCAGTTGGAGTGCAGGCTCCAGCCGCCGCCCTCACCCCTGAGGATGATGAAGTTGGAGCGGGCAAGGGTGTTCTCGTCGGTGAACGAGATGGGGCCGGTGAGCCACTCCTCGCCATCGGCAGAGGCCAGTGCCTTGATCACGGCGTCGGCCTCGGTGGTGCCGGCCGTCTCGATCGCCCAGCCGAGCAGTTTCATGCCGTCGTAGGAGAGCGTGGAGTACGGCCCCGGGCTGCCGTCGTACTTGTCCGCGTAGGCCTCGATGAACTCCTGGGCCTGGGGCAGGAACTCGGCGATGGGGTTGGAGAAGCCGTATACGCCCTCGGCGGCGCGGCCGGCGATCTCGAAGAGCTTCGGCGAGTTGGATCCGTCACCCACGGCGATCAGGCCCTGGTA
Source organism: Arhodomonas sp. SL1 (assembly GCF_052060015.1). Taxonomy (NCBI): domain Bacteria; kingdom Pseudomonadati; phylum Pseudomonadota; class Gammaproteobacteria; order Chromatiales; family Ectothiorhodospiraceae; genus Arhodomonas; species Arhodomonas sp. SL1. Next base: position 73,571 of record NZ_JBPODZ010000003.1, read on the forward strand.
GCCGCCCTGACGGAGCTGGCGGATGAGCAGGCCGCCGTCGGCGTAGTAGGCGGTCCAGAACACCGCGTCCACGTCCGAGGAACGGACCTTGGTCACCACGGAGTCGAAGCTCTGCTCGCCCTTGTTGACGGTCTCCTCCATGGCCACCGTGTGGTCGCGCTTGTCCCACTCCTCGGCGGTCAGCGTGGCGAGATCCTGGGAATAGGCGTCGCCCTGGTCGATGATGGCGAGGCGCTCGATACCCTGGGACTCGAAGAAGTCCACCGCCTTGCGCACCTGATCATGGCCGGTGGAGTTGATCATGAACGCGTTGCCGGGGTTGGCGGGGATGAGCTTGGTGGAGTTGGAGGCGGTGATGACGAACGGGATGTTGGCATCGCCGTAGGTCTTCAGTGTCGGCATCGTGGCCCCGGAGCAGTAGCCGCCGACCACGCCCACCACCTCGGCGGAGGCGAGCTTGCTGGCCGCGTTTACCGACTGCTGCGGGTCGCAGGCGGAGTCGCCGACCAGTATCTCCACCTCCCGGCCGAGCAGGCCGCCGTCGGCATTGATCTCGTCGACGGCGATCTGGATGGCGTTTTGCATGTCCACGCCATAGGTGGCCTCGGAGCCGGTGGTGGGGACCTGCACCCCGACGACCAGGGGCTCCTGCGCGTGGGTGGTGCCGGTGACGGCCAGCGCAAGGGTCGCAGCCGTGGCGATGGGAATGATTCGCTTGGACATAGTGCTCTCTCCGTTGCGTGTTACGCGAGTTGCTCGTTGTGGCCATACCGGGGAATACCGGTGCGGCCGGGTTGCCCGCGGGGAAGGGCGGTCGGAGAGGGCGAATGAGGGTTCATGCTCGTCCTCTCTCCTCCATGGCACGGCGTACCGTGCTTATCGTTGTTAGGTATATTTTATACAATCGATTGTCGTCACCCGCAAGGGCCCACCGGGCGGGAAGACCTCACCGCCGTGTGATGGAGACGGGCTCGCCCAATGCCGCCTCGATGGGGTGCACCCCGAGACCGGCGTCGGTGCCCGCCGCCAGCCGCCCCGCTTCGCGCCGGGGCGCCCCCTCGGCGATGGGCACGGTGACGTAGCTGTTGAAGTCGGTAACCGAGAAGCGCCACTCCGCCGGGGTGCTATGGGCGAGGTGCGCGATGGCGGCGGTGGCGATATCCCCGCCCCAGCTGTCCTCGATGGTCATCGCGATGCCCGCCTCCAGGCAGAGATCGCGCAGGCGTCGCGCCCGCGTGAGCCCGCCGACCTTGGAGATCTTGATATTGATGCCGTCCATGGCCCCGTCGGCGAGGGCGCGCAGCAGTATAGGCACGCCGTCGATCACCTCGTCGAGGATGAAGGGGCGGTCGGTGTGGCGGCGAACGGTGAGGCACTCCTCGTAGCTCATGCAGGGCTGCTCGATGTAGACGTCCAACTCCCGCACCGCAGCCGCCACCCGCAGGGCCTGGTGGGGCAACCAGCCGGTGTTGGCGTCGGCGATCAGGGTGTGGCGGCGGTCGAGCTCCGCCGCCGCGGCATGGATGCGCTCGATGTCGGTGTCGGGGTCACCGCCGACCTTGAGCTGGAAGGTGGTGTAGCCCTCGTCGCGGTAGCGGGCGACGCTCGCCGCCATCGCCTCGGGGGTGTCCTGGGAGATGGCGCGATAGAGGGGGAAGTCCTCGCCGAAGCGTCCGCCGAGCAGGGTGCACACCGGCTGGCCGCTGGCCTGGCCGAGGAGGTCCCAGCAGGCCACGTCGATGGCGGACTTCACGTAGGGGTGGCCCCGCAGGGCCCGGTGCATGAGCCGGTCCATGGCCAGCAGCTCGGTGGGGTCGGAGCCGAGGAGATGGGGTGCGAGCTCGGCGATGCCGGTGCGCGCCCCCGTGGCGTAGGCGGGCAGATAGGCCGGTCCCAGGGGGCAGACCTCGCCGTGGCCGGTCAGGCCCGCATCGGTCTCCACGGCCACCACCGTGGTGTCGAAGACCTCCACCCGGTTGCCGTCGGACCAGCTGTAGCCGCCCTCATGGAGGGGAAGATCCACTTGATGGACTCGGATGCCGGTGATGCGCATGGGTTACTCCTGGCTGTGGCCGCCGCGGCGTTCGGCAAGGAAGGCGAGCAGGTCGTCACGGGCGGCGAGGATGTGTTCGTTGAGCAGCCGACTGGCCTCGACCACGTCGTGGGCGGCGCACAGCTCCACGAGCCGATTGTGCTCGGCACGCGCCCGCTCGTTGGTCTGCCGGGTGAGCTTGAGCTGCAGGCGCAGGTAGCGGTCGGCGTTGCGGTGGAGGTTGCGCACGATGGCCAGCGCCCGGGGCCGGTTTGCCGGCTCGTAGAGCACGGCGTGGAGCTCCCAGTTGAGCTGGCCCCAATCCCGTTCCTGGGTCCCGCGCTCGAGCATCTCGTCGAAGGTGGCGAGGACTTCCCGCGCCCGGGCGATGTGACGCTCCTCCAGCCGCGGAATGGCGCGCTGGAGCAGGTCCACCTCGATGAGCGCGCGCAGGTCGAAGAGCTCGCGGATCTCGTCCAGGGAGAGCTTGGTGACCGTGTAGCCCTTGTGGGCGGACAGCGTCACCAGGCCCTCGCCCTCGAGCTGTAGCAGTGCCTCGCGCACGGGGATGCGGCTGACGCCGAACTCCGCGGCCAGGGTGTCCTGGCGGAGCTGCTCGCCCTCGGGGATATCGAGGTTGAGTATGCGCTCCCGCAGCTCGTCGGTAAGCGCCGCCGACATGGTCTGGCGTGGCAGGCGGCCGTTGGACGAGTGGCCTCTCATCGTCCCTGTTCTCCCCTCGGTTCCAGCGCAGGAGACTGCCTATGCTATCGCGTACCGTCGCGGATTGACCGCCAGGGTAGCGCTTATATATTTTATACAATATACGTGACTCGGCGGGTGGGCAATGCCCGTCATTATCCAACGGAGGAGAGCATCCCATGAAGGTCGACTGGCGCGGCATCTATCCTGCGGCCACCACGCAGATGACGGGGGACGGTTCCCTGGACCTGGACGCCAATCAGCGGATGGTGGTGCAGATGATCGATGATGGGGTTCATGGCCTCGTCATGCTGGGCAGCGTGGGCGAGAACACCTCACTCACCGCCGAGGAGAAGCGGCGTGTGATCGCCTCCACGCTGGAGGTGGTCGACGGGCGGGTGCCGGTGATCTCCGGCGTCGCGGAATACACCACCGACCTCGCGGTGGCCTACGCCCGGGACGTGGAGAAGCTCGGCGCCGATGGCCTGATGGTGCTGCCGGCCATGGTCTACAAGGCGGACCAGCGCGAGGTGGTGGCGCACATCCGCACCACTGCCGAGGCGGTGGGCCTGCCGGTGCAGATCTACAACAACCCGGGCGTCTACGGTATCGACATCAAGCCCGAGGCGCTGGTGGAGCTGGCCCGCGGCACCACCAACGTGGTTTCGGTGAAGGAGTCCTCGGAGGATCCGCGCCGGATCACGGATATCATCAACATCGACCCGGATGCCCTCGCGCTGATGTCCGGCGTCGACGACGTGGCGCTGGAGTGCATGATCCTCGGCTGCGAGGGCTGGGTCTCGGGCTTCGCCAACGTCTTCCCCGCGGAGAGTGTGGCCATCTATGATCACTTCCGGGCTGGCCGCATCGAGAAGGCCCGCGAGATCTACCGCTGGATGATGCCGGCGCTGCACATGGACGTCCATCCGAAGCTGGTGCAGATGATCAAGCTCTCCGAGCAGGTGGCGGGGCGCGGCAGCGAGACCACCCGGGCGCCGCGGCTGGCCCTGGAAGGCGAGCAGCGGCGCTACGTCATCGATACCATCGAGCGGCTGCTCGCCACCCGTCCGTCCATCGACTGAGCCCGCGGCGGCGTTACACTCACAGGCACGCACCGGGGCGACCCGAGGGATCCCGTCATGGCCCGACACACATTCATGTGCGTGGACGCGCACACCTGCGGTAATCCGGTACGGGTGGTGGCCGGCGGCGCCCCGCCGCTGGCCGGCGCCTCGCTGTCGGAGTACCGCCAGCATTTCCTCCGCGAGTACGACTGGATCCGCCAGGGGCTCATGTTCGAGCCGCGGGGCCACGACATGATGTCCGGCTCGATCCTCTATCGGCCGCTGCGCGACGATTGCGATCTGGGCGTGCTGTTCATCGAGACCTCCGGGTGCCTGCCCATGTGCGGGCACGGCACCATCGGCACGGTGACCGTGGCCCTGGAGGAGGGCTTCGTCACCCCTTCCGAGCCCGGGCGGCTGAAGCTCGAGACGCCGGCGGGCTTCGTGGGGGTGGAGTACGAGGGCGACGACCGGTACGTGGAGCGGGTGCGGTTGTTCAACGTGGCCGCCTACCTGGCCGCCGCTGACGTAACCGTCGACGTCCCGGGCCACGGCGAGCTCACCTGTGACATCGCCTACGGCGGCAACTATTACGCGATCTTCGACCCGCAACCGGGCTTCGAGGGGCTGGACGCGCTCAGCGTCGACGAGATCCTGCGCCTGTCGCCGCTGGTGCGCGAGCGGCTCAATGCCCTCGTCGAGCCGGTGCACCCGGACAACCCCACCATCCGCGGCGTCAGCCATGTGATGTGGACCGGCCCTGCCCGGGAGCCCGGTGCCGATGCCCGCAACGCCGTGTTCTACGGCGAGCGCGCGATTGACCGCTCGCCCTGCGGCACCGGCACCTCCGCGCGCATGGCCCAGCTCCATGCCCGGGGGCAGCTGTCGGTGGGGGACCGCTTTATCCACGAGAGCATCATCGGCAGCCTCTTCGAAGGGCGCATCGAATCCAGCGCGCGGGTCGGTGGGCACGAGGCGATCATGCCGAGCGTCGCCGGCTGGGCGCGGATCACCGGCTACAACACCCTTTTCATCGACGACCGGGACCCCTTCGCCTGTGGCTTCACGGTGAAGTAGTCCCGATCAGGAGGCAGTAATGCAGATCCATCCCGAGCACGTGATTGCCGGCGCGCGCAGCGCCGCGGGCAGCGAACCCCTGCAGGCCACGGACGCCGCCACTGGCGAGGCCCTCGATCCCGTCTTCCGCGAGGCCACCGCCGCCGAGGTGGACCGCGCCTGTCGGGAGGCGGCCGCTGCGGCACCAGTCTGGCGGGCGATGAACCTGGAGGATCGGGCGGGCTTCCTAGAGGCGGTGGCCGAGGAGCTGGATGCGTCGGTGGAGGCCTTCGTCGAGCGGACCCCACGGGAGACCGGTTTGCCCGACGCCCGGATCCGCGGCGAGCTGGCCCGCACCACCGGGCAGCTGCGCCTGTTCGCGGGCGTGGTGCGGGCGGGGGACTTCCTGGACGTGCGCATCGACAAGGGTGATCCGGAGCGCAAACCGGCGCCCAAGCCGGACGTGCGTTCCTATCGTGTGCCCCTGGGGCCGGTGGCGGTATTCGGCGCGAGCAATTTCCCGCTCGCCTTCTCCACCACCGGCGGGGACACCGCCTCGGCCTGGGCCGCGGGCTGCCCGGTGGTGGTCAAGGGCCACCCGGGCCACCCCGGTACCGCCGCCATCACCGCGGATGCGGTGCTACGGGCCATCGACCGCTGCGGCGTGCCGGAAGGGGTGTTCTCCTTGCTCCATGGCGCTGCCCATGAGCTCGGCGGGGCGCTGGTGCGCCACCCGGAGATCCGGGCGGTGGGCTTCACCGGCTCCCTGGCCGGCGGCACCGCCCTCGCCCGGCTGGCCGCGGGGCGCGACGAGCCCATCCCGGTCTACGCCGAGATGGGCAGCGTCAATCCGATGTTCGTGCTGCCCGGCGCCCTGTCGGAGCGGGCCGAGGCGATCGCCGGCGGTTATGCGGGCTCAGTGGGTCTCGGTTGCGGGCAGTTCTGCACCAACCCGGGGCTGGTGTTCGGCGTCGCCGGCGACGGGCTGGAGCGCTTCGTAACGGCTGCCGCCGCGGAAGTGGCCGCGGCCGCACCGGGGGTGATGCTCCATGGCGGCATCCTGAGCGCCTACGAGGCGGGGGTCGAGCGGTTGGAGTCGGTGCCGGGCGTCGAGCGGGTGGCCACCGGGGAGCGCGCCGACGGACGGGCGACGGTGCGCTTGTATCGCACCGACTGGGAGACCTACCGTGCCAACCCGCAGCTCGCCGAGGAGGTTTTCGGGCCGGCCTCGCTGATCGTCACGCTACCCGACGGAGCCGGCGCGGTGGCGGCGGCGCGGCATCTCGCCGGCCAGCTCACCGCCACCCTGCATGCCACCGAGGCGGAGCTCGTGGAGCACCCGGAGCTTCTGGCCGCACTGGAATCCCGGGCGGGGCGGCTGCTGGTCAACGGCTTCCCGACCGGCGTGGAGGTGGGCCATGCCATGGTCCACGGCGGTCCGTACCCGGCCACTACCGACAGCCGTACCACCTCGGTTGGCACGCGGGCCATCGAGCGCTTCCTGCGCCCGGTGTGTTATCAGGACTTCCCGGATGCCGCCCTGCCGAAGCCGCTGCGCGAGGGTAATCCCCTCGGCCTGCGCCGGCTCGTGGATGGGGTCATTCAGGCCTGAGGACGACCTCGTCCTCGCCGGCCTGGGCCAGCCGATAGGGGGTGGCGCTGCAGGCGAAGCGCTTGATGATACGGTCCGCCTCGCGGCGGGCCTTGCCCGTGGGGCCGCGGATGACGATTTCCTTACCGCGGTATTCCACACGGCAGCCGTCGTTCCGGGATGCCTGCATGGCTACCTCCTGCCACAGATGCTCGTCTGCCTGCTGATTGCCGCTCGCCCACGGCCGGCTAGGCCGGGGCCCGATACTGCGGGGCATGGAATTCATGCCGCAGTGCACCAAGGCGTCGGAGTGTGCGCCGAATAGGCCGGGACGTAAACCCCCTGTAATCCTGGAGAGGACGTGCCGCCGGCGCGGCGGCACGGGCGGGATCATCGAAGGACCCGCCGTCGCGCCCAGGGGCCGACGACAGGCCCAGGGCTTTCCCTCGACTCAGTGGTCGTGGGCGACGATGGGGCCGTCGGTGAACAGGTATTCCCGGAGATGGCTGTCGAAGTCGGGGTAGTTGCGACGCAGCCATTCCAGGCACATGCAGGCGTGCTCGAGCTCCTCGCGCATGTTGTGCAGTAGGATCTCGCGCAGGGCCTCGTCTTTGCAGGCGTCGGCCCGCTGGCGGTACCAATCCACCGCTTCGAGCTCCTCCTGCAGGGACACCACCGCCTGGTGGTGGAGTCGGGTTTCCTCGCTCAGTTCGTTAAGCGGCTCGTGATAGCCGTCGCTTCCCCCTGCCATGGGCGTCCTCTCACTGCAGCTGTGTGTCTTCGGTCGAGATCATGCTAGTACGATCGCCCTGCCGCGGCCACTCAGCCCGAGCGCTGGCTGCCGCCGCTGCGCCGTGCCGGCAGGTGGCCGTCATCGGCGAGCTTGCTGTGCAGGTTGTGCGCCGAGAGCTTGGTGAGATCCTTGGGGACCTCGATGATCCGAACCTCCCCGCTGAGCTTGCCGTTGATGGCCTGACGGAGGTAACCGAGCATGCGCTTCTCGGCGCACAGGACCACCCGCTCGGCGCCGGAGCCGTTCAGCAGATTGTTCAGCTCCTCGGCGATGTCCTTGGCGAAACGGTGCTCGAGCTCGGCGTCATGATTGTCGCGGTGCTCGTCGTAGGTCTGGCCCTGACCGGAGGCATTGCGGTTGCGGCCGCTGTGGACCTCGGAGTAGACGTGCTCGTCGTGGGCGCGGTGGCGCGGATTGGTCAGGGAGGGGTGTTCGACGAGGTCGGGCCCACCCTCGAGCTCGGGCACCTCCGCGTGCTCTAGGGTGAAGAAACGGGCCCGGGCGCCCTCGGTAGCGACAACGCAGGTTCGAGCCATGGTGTTCTCCTGTTTGCTCCTGGCTTTGGCGTCCACACTCAGAGATCGGGTTGGTTTGGCCATCATCAACCCCTGTCCCGAGTATAGGTGCTCATCGCCCGTCGCAAAGCGACGGAACCCGCGGTGGTGCTTACAATGGGGTCGCTGGCGAACAACAACGGCAGGGAGTGAGTGCCCATGGCCAAGGTATTGAAATGGCTGCTCATCGTCGTGGTGGGCCTGGTGGTGCTGGTGGCCGCTGCGGTGGCGGCGGTGATCACGCTGGTGGACCCGAACGACTACCGCGACGATATCGCCGCCGTGGTGGAGCGCCATACCGGGCGCCCCGTGACCATCGCCGGCGATCTCAGCCTGAGCTTCTTCCCCCGGTTGGGGGTGGCGGCGGAGGAGGTGTCGCTGGCCGACGCCCCCGGCTTCGGCGAGGAGCCCTTCGTCTCCGTTTCCCGAATGACCCTCGGGGTGGCGGTGCGGCCCCTGCTCTCCGGTGAGCTGGCCCTGGATACCATCACCCTGGAGGCGCCACGGATCCGGCTGGTGCGGGGTGCGGACGGACGGGCCAACTGGGAGCAGTTCCCCGTGGCAGGAACCCGCCGCCCCGGCTCGCCCGTTCGTCCCGCCACGCTGGTACCGGTGCAGGGCGGCGATTCCAGCTCGCCGCTGCCAGCTATTGTCCGGGAGGCCCGACTCGACGGGCTCGAGATCCGTGATGCCCATGTGAGCTACCGCGACGAGGCGGCGGGCACGGCGTTGGACGTGCAGCCCCTGACGCTCAGCCTCACGGATGTGCGTTTCGGGGCCCCCGTGCCGGTGGAGGCGCAGTGGCAGGCCCGCGTGGCCGATGGCCCGACGGTGGACGGGAGTCTCAGCGGACGCCTGAGCATCGACGCGGCCCTGCGCACGGCGCGGGCCGAAGGGATGGAGCTTACGGTTACTGCGAGCGGAGCGGACATCCCTGCTGGCGAGCAGCGCCTGGACGCCGCCTTCGAGGCGGTGGCGGAGCTCACCGATGGTGTGTACCGCGTCCCCGACTTGACAGTGGAGGCCGCCGGCGCACGGGTGCTCGGCGAGGCGGAGGCGCGTACCAACGCGGAAGGCCTGGTGGTGGCCGCCTCCCTGGAGCTGCCCCGAGTGAGTCCGCGGGAGGTGCTTGCCGAGCTCGCCATCGAGCCCCCGGAGACCCGCGACCCCGAGGTCCTGCAGCGGCTGGAGGGCAGCGCGGAGCTGCGGCTGCGCGAGGGTGTGCTGCGCATCGAGCCCCTGTCGCTCACCGTGGATGACACCGAGCTGACCGGCCAGGCCTCGGTGAGCGACTTCGCGACACCGGCGTTCGCCTTCGAGCTCGGTGCCGACACCCTGGATCTGGATCGCTACCTGCCGCCGGAGGCGGAGGAGGATGCCGCGGGGACCCCCGGCGGGGCAGCGGCCGCGGGGGCCGCGGAGTTGCCGGTGGAGACCCTGCGGGCGCTCAACCTCGATGGGCGGATCACCGTCGCCGAGCTCAAGGCCTACGGGGTCCGGGCCCGGGAGGTGGAGCTGGTGGTTCGTGCCGCCGACGGCGAGCTCCGGGTCCATCCCCTCAATGCGTCGCTGTATGGTGGACGCTACCAGGGAGACGTCCGGGTGGACGCCACCGGCGACGAGGCCCGCATTCGAGTGGACGAGCGCCTCGAGGGGATCAGCGCCGAGCCGATGCTCACCGACCTCATGGGTTTCGAGAAGCTCCTCGGCACGGCGAGCCTGTCGCTGCAGGCGAGCACCACCGGCCGGACCACGGACGCCCTGCTGGAGGCCCTGAGCGGGGAGGCCCGGTTTGAGTTCCTGGATGGGGCGGTGAAGGGCATTAACATCGCCCGCATGCTCCGGGAAGGGGTGGCTCGGCTGCGCGGGGGGTCGCTGGAGGCCGCCGCGGAGGCGCGGCGCACGGACTTCTCCAGCCTCACCGGCACCATCGACCTGGATGGTGGCATCGCCCGCAATCTGGATTTCGAGGCCAAGACCCCGCTGCTGCGCATCACCGGCGAGGGCACCGTCAACCTCATTGAGCAGATGGTGGACTACGCCCTGACAGTGAACGTGGTGGACACCCTCTCGGGCCAGGGCGGCGAGGAACTGCAGGCCCTGCGCCGGGTGCCGGTGCCGCTGCGTTTCACCGGCTCGCTAACCGATCCCGACATCAGCCTTGCCGTGGGCGAGGCGCTACGCGGCGTGGCCGAGGAGCGGGTACGCGAAGAGGTGGAGGAGAAGCAGCAGGAGGCCCGGGAGAAGGTCGAGGAGAAGGTCGGCGAGAAGCTCGAGGAAGAGACGGGCGACCGGCTCAGGAACCTCCTCGGCGAATGATGGACGAGCTCGCCCGCCGGGTCATCGACTGGCATGACGCCCACGGCCGCCACGACTTGCCGTGGCAGCGGCCGGCCACCCCCTATCGGGTCTGGGTCTCGGAGGTGATGCTCCAGCAGACCCGGGTGGCCACGGTGATCCCCTATTTCCGGCGCTTCATGGAGCGATTCCCGGATGTCCGGGCCCTGGCCGCCGCCGATGTGGACGAGGTGCTCCACCTCTGGTCCGGGCTCGGCTACTACGCCCGCGGGCGCAACCTCCACCGGGCCGCCCAGGTGCTGGTGGACCATCACGGCGGCGAGTTCCCGGCAACTGTAGAGGCGGTAGAGGCCTTGCCGGGCATCGGCCGCTCCACGGCCGGCGCCATCCTCTCCCTGGGTCGTGGAGAGCGCCACCCCATCCTCGACGGCAACGTCAAGCGCGTCCTCGCTCGTTATCACGGCGTCGATGGCTGGCCGGGCCGCAGCCCCGTGGCCCGCGAGCTCTGGGCCCACGCCGAGGCCCATACCCCCCGTGAGCGGCCCGCGGCGTTCAACCAGGGGATGATGGATTTGGGCGCGATGGTATGCTTGCGTCGGCGGCCCCTGTGCGCCGCCTGCCCCATCGCCGACGGCTGCCACGCGCGGGCCCAGGGCTGCCCGGAGGTCTACCCCGGGCGGCGCCCAGCCCGGGAGAAGCCGCTGCGTCGGACCCGCATGATCATCGTCCGCGACGGCCCCCGCGTGCTGCTGGAGCGCCGGCCGCCGGCGGGGGTATGGGGTGGGTTGTGGGCGCCACCGGAGTGCCCCATCGATGGCGACCCGGCGGCGGAGCTGCAACGGCGTTTCGGGCTGGAGGCCGAGCCGGTCGGGGAGGGTCCGAGCTTTCGCCACACGTTCACCCACTTCACCCTCGAGGTGTGGCCGGCCTACCTGCGACCCGCCGGCGACGCCGCTGTCATGGATGAAGAGGATGGGGTCTGGTATAACCCCGGCACCGGTGACCGGCGGGGCCTGCCCGCCCCGGTCAGTCGCCTTCTCAGCGCCCTGGAGGAGCCATGAGCCGCACCGTGCACTGCGTCAAGCTCGGCCGCGAGGCCGAGGGCCTGAACCGGCAGCCCTACCCCGGCGAGCTCGGCAAACGCATCTACGAGCAGGTCTCCAAGGAGGCCTGGCAGATGTGGTTGCAGCACCAGACCATGCTGATCAACGAGTATCGACTTTCGCCCATGGATCCGAAGGCCCGGGAGTTCCTGGAGAAGGAGATGGAGAAATTCTTCTTCGGCGAGGGCTCGGCGCCGCCGCCGGACTATCAGCCGGACGCCTGACAGCCGTCCATGCTCGACTATCCTTTCCCGCGGCCGGCCCACGGGGAACCGACGGAGGTGGCCGCCGGCGTGCGCTGGCTGCGCATGCCCCTGCCCTTCGCCTTGGACCATATCAACCTGTGGCTGCTCGAGGGCGCCGGCGAGCGGGTCTTGGTGGATACTGGCGTCGCCAGCGACCGCTGCCGCAGTCACTGGGAGGCGCTGCTGCCGCGGTGGGCGCCGACGCAGATCCTGGTCACCCATTTCCATCCCGACCACCTCGGGCTGGCGCGCTGGCTGCAGTCGCGTTCCGGCGCCCCGGTATGGATGACCCGCCACGAGTTCGCGGCAGCGGACCGGCTCATGGGGCTGGATGACGAGACCGCCGGGGCCGGTATCGCTGGATTCTTCCGTCTCCATGGCCTCGATGAGGAGCGGGCACAGCGTCTGCAACGGCGTGGCAACACCTATCGCCCGCTGGTGGACGGCATCCCGGAAGTGGCGCGCTTCCCCGGCGAGGGCGAGCGGTTGGCGCTGGCCGGCGGGGAATGGCGGGTGATCATCGGCCGCGGCCATGCCCCCGAGCACGCGTGCCTGTTCCGTGAACGCGATGCGGTGCTGATCTCCGGCGATCAGCTGCTGCCGCGTATCTCCAGCAACGTGAGCGTGCCGCCCCACACGCCGGACGCCGATCCCCTGGCGGAGTTCCTCGCGGCACTGGACCGGCTCGACGGGCTCCCCGCCGAAACGCTTGTGCTGCCCTCCCACGGTCGACCATTCCGCGGACTGCATCGGCGAACTGCGCAGCTGCGCGCTCATCACGCCGAGCATCTGGAGCACCTTGGCGACGCGGCCCGGAGCCAGCCGTTGAACGCGGCGAGTGCGCTGCCGCTGTTGTTCGACCGCGAGCTCGATGCCCACAGCCTGTTCTTCGCCATGGGCGAGGCCATCGCCCATCTCAACCATCTCTGGCACGCGGACGTGCTGGAGCGCCGGTGCCGCGACGGGGTGCTGGAGTTCGCCGCCCCTTGACCCGGGACCGGGAATTCGGTTGAATACCGAGCCTCGAGGCCAGGTAGCTCAGTCGGTAGAGCAGGGGATTGAAAATCCCCGTGTCGGGAGTTCGATTCTCTCCCTGGCCACCATAAAATCAGGTCGTTGCGCGACCCGGCGTGACTGCCGATTCCCGACAAGTCACAGACCTTCCTCCGTTTTCGCCATAGGAGGAAGGCACTATGTCTGTCGAAACCATCTCCCACATCCTCAGCCGAGCCACGAAGCCCGCCCGTGGCCACGAGCCCATTGACCCTGGGGTGAGGCCAACGAACGTCACTGATTGGTGCGCCCACTACAGCTACGACCCCGCTAGCGAGTACGCATCCCCCGCCTCTCTCCGCCTCAGCCGTCATCCTCATCGGAAAGCGAAAGCTGCCCGACATGCAGCCCGAGCGCTTCGGCAATACGCTTCAGCGACGAATGCCGCAGCGAGGCATCCGCGGCCTCCCATTGCGCTACACGCCCCTGTGTGACGCCCATGCGCTCCGCCACCTCCATCTGCGTGAGTCCGAGGTATTCACGCCAGGCGCGGGGAAGCGACACCCCATCGAGAAGGTGGCGGCTGACCACCTCATGGGGGATCGTCAGGGCATCCGTCTCGCCGGCCCGCTCCACCAGGGCGGTGAACTGCTCCAGCGGGACCACAGCGAAACGGTGCCCTTCGCGCTCGTCGATGCGGTAATCAATATGTGCGCTCATCCCGTTTCCTCACTCGCTCCACCGAGACCACTTCCAAGCTGTCCTCCACGTCGAACAGCACCCGGTAACGCCCTACGCGCAGCCGATATTGGTGCGTATGACCTTTCAGGGCCTTTACGTCCACGGTTCCCCGGCACGCCGGCCAATCGGCCAGAGTACCGACCGCTGTGACCACTCGGCGCCGATCCGCTGCATCGAGGTGGGCAGCGTCCTTCGTGGCTCGTCGAGTCCATTCGATGCGATAAGTCATTAGTCTTTATTAGAGTAGCTGATTGCGACGAATCACGCCATGCCGCTCGGGCTGCTGAAGGCGACTACGTTGTCATCGACAGGCTTGCCCTCGACGATCCCTAACAACCGCCGCTCCCACGCCTCCAGGGCGGTGCGCTTCTCCCGGTCGTAGCGGTGCAGGTCATAGACGGCGGCGATGCCCTTGCGGGTATGTCCGATCGTCACCTCGGCGAAGACCTCATCGATGCCCATGGCGGCCAGCCCCGTGCTGGCTGTGCGGCGCAGATCATGAGGCGCCCAGCGCCCCCAGGTCTCCGCGTTCCGGTTCTCCAAGGCGTCCGCATAGCGGCTCGCGGCGCGGGAGAGCGCCAGGCTCGTGAGGGCGCCCCAGGGCGGTCACCGGAGGGCGCAATGGCGCGTTCTGCGCGAGGCCCCAACGTAGCGTAGGTGGTGGCGCTGGTGGTCTACCGGGTACTGTGCGTGCGGTTGAAGACCCATCACCCACCGAGGGTGAACAGCGTCGAACGGTTGCCGGAGACCCCGGAGACCATGAAGCTGCACCGGCTCACCCTCGATGGGGAGGGCATCCAGGGGATCTCCATGGATGCCGCCCAGCGTGATTTACTCAAGAGCCTGGAGGTGGCATCGCCGCGACGCGATACCCTGTAGTTGTGCCAACTCGCAACTCGACCGCCCGGACCTCAATAACTTATGCGCGCGGCTGATGAGCTTTGGGGGGAAGATCCATGCAAACTAAATTGCCTCACATGAAAACCCTTGTGAGCTGCTGCCTGTTCACTCCGGCAACGGCCCGTGCCTTCGAACCGGCCATCGGTTTCGGATCGATCTGGCTCCTCGGCCTGATCGCTGCCGCACCGGGGCTGCCGCTCGCCGCCATCGCGCTTCGGCAAATACTCCCGCGCCTCCGCGACTTCCTCCTCGTCCTGGGCCTATGGATCGCGCTCGCGCCGCCAGCCGCGATTTTTACCGTCAACCTGATCTCGCCCGGCATACTCGGGCAGACCCATAATCACCCCGGCTGGGAGCTGTTTCTCCGCATCTGGGTGATCGGCAGCCTGGTTCCGTGGATTCCTGCATGGCTGTGGCGCCGGAAAGCCAATGCCCGCCGGGGTGGGGCGCGATGACAGCAAGCCGTCCAGGACCGATCTGCCTCTCTCGGGTCCTGGAGTTGATCGGCTTCGTTGGACGTCCGAGCTTTGTGAAGCAATTGGAGTCCACGATGCCAGTATCCCGACCCCCCCATACCCCGCAGCCTTCCGGCGCCCAATAGCGGATGTGCTGGAGCGGGAGTTCGCCGCCGAGCGCCGCGATGAGGTGCATGTCGCTGATATCACCGCTATTCCGACCTGTGCCGGGTCCCAGTATCTCGCCGTCGGGATCGTCAACGATCGAGAGGATGCTCACCAACCCGGAGATTCCCGCGAAAGCCTGAAACCGTCCACCAGAGCAGAGTGACTCCATCGCGCCACGCCGCTACCGGGATACTGAAGCAAGCCGGCCAGGACGAGGCATTCTAGGGTGTCGGCGGACCAGGCTCTTTCGTCAGGCCTCAATCGGCACGTCGGGCCACTACCTGCACCACGTGGCCCGGGCCGGTGTGGTAGCGGCCTTCGCGGATCTCGCGTTCGCGTTCCCGGGCGATATCGAACGTCAGCCCTTCCAGCTCCGCCTCCAGCGATGACAGCTCCATCATCATCTCCGCCACCGGTGGGCCGCCGGTGCGGTATTCCAGCTGCCGTGGCGTGTAGGCCTCGAGGAGGAACACGCCGCCAGGCTTCAGGCCCGCGACGACCTGCCGGTGGACGCGCCGACGGATCTTCGGCGGCGTGTGGGCGAAAATGGAGACGATGCCCGCCCATTTGCCCGGAGCGATGTGGTAGTCGGCCAGATCGGCATGCTCGCAGCGGATGGCCACGCCTTGCGTCTCGGCCAGCCGTGCGGCCTTTTCCAGCCCCACCGCCGAGGCGTCCACGGCGGTGACTCCATGGCCGCGACTCGCCAGCCAGACCGCGTTTCGACCCTCGCCCTCGGCGAGGCAGAGCACCGGTCCCGGTGGAATCCTCCAGCCCTGCTCCACCAGGAAGTCATTTGGTGCTTCCCCGTAGGCGTAGTCCTCGGTTGCGTAGCGCTCGTCCCACATGGCCGATTCCCTGTTCGTCTCTGGTTGCGCCCCTCTTGAGGATCGCTGTCCTGGAAAGTTCCCGGCGGCGCGCGAGCCGGTCGCCCTTGTGTGAATACGCGGCGTCATCTACAGTAGCGAATGCAAATGATTCGCACTAGTGAAGGGAGGAAAACGATGAAACCCATTATGAACCTTGCCCTGCTGGCCGGCCTGGTCTGCTCCGCTGCGGCTTATGGGGACGAGCAGCCCGAGCATTTCGAAGGGAAACCTTCCGAGACCCTGGAGGAGGCGTTGACCAACCTCGGCGAGTATAACGAGCGGTTGGCGGCGATCCTGGAGAAGGGGGAGATCTCGACTGAGGATCATGCCCGCATCCATGAGTTGACCTACACCCTGGAGAATGCCCTCGCGCGCATCGACGAGGAGGTCGGGGAAATGGCCGAGGATCTGGAGGAGGTGCACCTGGCCAGTGAACGGCTCGACGGCGACACCGTCAGTGAAAAGGGCGAGGCCTACCTCTCCGCCGCCCGCAAGCTCACCAGGTAACCAATGACCCGGGCGCCGAAACCCCGCCGACGGTTTCGGTGCCCGCCACCACCAGCCGGACCTCGGCTTCCCGCAGTCGACGCGTCAGCGGCTCCGTGGGCTCGCTGTCGGTGACCAGGGTGCCGATGCGTTCGAACTCGCACATGCGCACCGGCGCCTGCTTGCGGAACTTGGTGTGGTCAGTCACGGCGATGATGTGGAGGGCCTGGTCGAGGGCCGCCAGCGCGAACTCCGTTTCGTCGTAGTAGTAGTTCATCAGGCCGCCGTCGACATGGACCGAGCCGGCGGTCACCACCGCATGCCGGACCCGGAAGCGGCGCACGAACTCGATGGCACTGGCCCCCAGAACGGCGCCGTCGTCACTGCGCACCTCACCGCCAGCGAGATGGACACGGTTGCCATTGGCTAGCAGGGCCCGGGCGATGTCGATCCCGTTGGTTACCACGAACAAATCCCGGTGCCCGCCCAGGGCGCGGGCCACATAGAGGCTGGTGCTGCCGTTCTCCAGCAGCACTGAATCGCCGTTGTCGATCAACCCCGCTGCCGCCTGCGCGATGGCGCGCTTCTCCCGGGCATTGGTGGTCATGCGTTCGCGAAAGCCCGGTTCGCGGGCGAACGCCGGCAACATCGCCCCGCCGCGGACCCGTTCGATGAGTTCCCGGTTCGCGAGTGTCTTGATGTCCCGCCGGATCGTCTCGTCCGAGACCTTCAGCGCCTCCACGAACTCCGCGACGCTGCAGGAGCCGCGCGCCTCCAGCAGCTTCAGGATCGCCCTGTGCCGTGCCGTCTTGTGCAATCTCCCACCCCCTGTCCGCCATTCGGACATGATTGTAGCTCAAGATGGGGTTGAGTCTGACTGAAACTGTGGTAGTTTGTTGGAAAAGTTTTGTCATCGAGTGGTCTTCGGTCGCCACCCGTTAAGGCAGACGATTCTGCGCACAGCCCTTCCCGTGTGGCTCGGTCGCTGACGGTTTTCGGATTATCCCGTGAATACAAAGGGATGTGCGCCTTCTTGAGTCATGGTCCCGGCCGGCGTTGACCGTGTCGTGACTTCCGCGAAAGAAACCAAAACAGGGGAGACATCATGTCCTTCACCGGGTTTGCAAGAAATTGTGGGTTTTTGTGTGTTCTGGGTGCCGCCACCCTGACCGGCCTGCCGGCCGCAACCGCCGCGGTGCCGGAATCGGACGAGCCGATCCGCCTGACGCTTAACGATTGGACCGGCCAGAACGTGAGCACCCGCCTCATGGGCAGTGTTCTCGAGGAGATGGGCTACGAGGTGGAGTATGTCCAGGCGGACTACATGGCCCAGTTCACCGGCCTGAAGTCCGGTGACCTCCACGTCGCCATGGAGATCTGGGAGACCACCGCCAAGGATCTCATGGAGGAGGCCGTCGCCGGCGGCCGGGTCCTCGATATGGGCGAGACCGGTATGCGGGCCGTCGAGGACTGGTGGTACCCCAAGTACATGGAGGAGCGCTGCCCGGGGCTGCCGGACTGGAAGGCGCTGAAGGACTGCGCTGATGTCTTCGCCACGCCGAGCACCCAGCCCAACGGGCGCTACCTCGGTGGCGCGGTCACCTGGGATGGCCACGCCGAGGAGCGTATCGAGGCCCTGGATCTGCCCTTCGAGGTGGTCCATTCCGGTACCGAGGCCGCGTTGATGGCCGAGATCCAGTCCGCCTATCAGCGCAAGGCCCCGATCCTGGCCTGGCTCTGGACGCCCCACTGGGCGCCGCAGCAGTTCGAAGGCGAGTGGGTGGAGTTTCCGGAGTACGGGGACGGCTGCTACGAGGATCCGTCCTGGGGCGTGAACCCCGAGGCCACCCATGATTGCGGTAACCCGCGGGGCTGGATCAAGAAGGCCGCCTGGGCCGGTGGCAAGGATGTATGGCCTGCCGCTTACACCGCGATCCGCAACTTCCGCATCAACAACGATGAGATGGGTCGGATGATCGGCGCCATCGACGTGGACGGCCGCCCCTTGCAGACCGTCGTCGATGAGTGGATGGCGGACAACGAAGACACCTGGCAGTCCTGGATCCCGGCGAACTAAGGCCGCTGATGGTGGCGCCGCGCCCGCGGCGCCACCTTTCTCCCGCGGGGCAGGGCCCCGTCATTCCGTGTAACCGCTGACGCCAGGTCATCGCCCTATGCATGCCGATACTCACGTGGCCGGAGACACCCCGGTCAAACTCGCCTGTCGGGGCCTGTGGAAGGTCTTCGGCGAGCACGCCGACCGTGTGCTCGAGCGCTTGGGTGGCGCCCCTGACGACGCCCTCCTGGCGCGGCACGGCTTCACCGCCGCGGTCCGTGACGCCAGCCTCGACGTCCACACCGGCGAGGTCTTCGTGATCATGGGCCTGTCCGGCTCGGGCAAGTCCACCCTCGTGCGTTGCCTCTCGCGCCTCGTGGAGCCGAGCCTCGGCAGCCTCACCCTGGAGGACCGGGACCTGCTCGCCGCCCCGGAGCGCGAGCTTACCGAGATTCGGCGTCACAAGATGGGGATGGTCTTCCAGCACTTCGCGCTGCTGCCCCATCGGGACGTGCTCGGCAACGTCGCCTTCCCGTTGGAGATCCAGGGCTTGGGGCGCGACGAACGCGAGGCCCGGGCCCGGGAGATGATCGAACTCGTGGGGCTGGACGGTCATGAAACCCGCCGGCCGGCGGCCCTCTCCGGTGGTCAGCAGCAGCGGGTGGGGATCGCCCGTTCCCTCGCCGTGGACCCGGAGCTGTGGTTCCTTGACGAGCCGTTCAGTGCCCTTGATCCGCTGATCCGCCGGGAGATGCAGGATGAGTTGCTGCGGCTGCAGCGGGTGTTGCACAAGACCGTGATCTTTATCACCCATGACTTCGATGAGGCGATCCGGCTCGCCGACCGCGTGGCGATCATGAAGGCGGGTGAGATCGTCCAGGTGGATACCCCCGAACGGCTGGTCCTCTCCCCGGCGGACGAATATGTCGCCGAGTTCACCCGTCACGTGCCTGCCGCCAAGGTCGTCGGCGTCGCCTCGGTGATGCGCCGGGACGACGCCGCCCCGATCGGTGCACCGGAGGTCGGCGCGGACGAGCGCATCGATTCGGTGGCGCCCCGGGTGCTGGCGGCGGAGACCCCGCTTCGCGTCCGTGACCACGCAACCGGTCGCGCCGTGGGCATGATCGGACGCGATGAGGTCATCGCCGTGCTCGCCGGCACGGGGGGTAGCCATGAGTGAAGCCGTTGCCGGACGTGCCGGCGCCGGCGGCGGAGTGACGCGTGCCGCCGTGACCGCGGCGGCCGTGGTGCTTGCTGTGTTCGTCGCTGACCGGCTTTCCGGATGGTTGCCCTGGTTCGGCGTTTATCCGGCTGGCTGGGAGCTGCCCGTCTCCGACTGGGTGAGCAGCGTCATGGAGTGGCTGCTCGAGGACGCCGCCATCGGCGGCATCGGCTTCCGGTCCGTGGTGCGGGGCCTCGCGACCCTGCTCTCCGCCCCCCTGGAGGCGGGCACCGTCGTGCTCGCCAAGGGCTTCGAGCTGCCCTTCGGAGATGCCGGAGTGGCGGTGCCGGCGCTCAGCTGGCTCGGCGTTTCCGCCGCGCTGGTATTGTTCGCCGCCCGGGTCGGCGGCCGCCGGCTGGCGGTGCTGATCTTCCTCACCGTGGCCTATCTGGCCTTCTTCGGGCACTGGCAGAGCGCGATGACCACGATCGCCTCCATCCTGGTGGCGGTGCCGGTGGGCCTCATTCTGGGTCTGCTGCTGGGTTTGGCCGCTTATCGCCAACCCGTCTTCGAGCGCGTTCTGCGCCCGGCCCTCGACCTTATGCAGACGGTGCCGATATTCGCCTACCTGGTGCCCGTGCTGGTGCTCTTCGGTTTCGGCCCGGTGGCCGCGGTGGTGGCCACCGTGATCTACGCCATGCCGCCGATGGCTCGGGTGACCATCGTCGCCCTGCGCGGTGTGCCGGAGGAGATCCTGGAGTTCGCCCGCATGACCGGCTGTAACCGGCGCCAGATGACCTGGCGGGTGCTGATCCCCGCCGCCCGGCAGGGCCTGATGGTGGGTGTCAATCAGGTGATCATGCTTTCGCTGAATATGGTCATCATCGCCTCGATGATCGGCGCCGGCGGCCTGGGCTATGACGTGCTCCGTGCCCTGCGACGGCTACAGATCGGAGACGGCCTGGAGGCCGGCGTGGCCATCACCCTCATCGCCATCGCCACCGAGCGGCTGGGGCGGGCGCTTACCGACGGTAGCCGCGGCCAGTCCCGTCTGCCGCGCCGGCAGTTCGGCATGCTGCTGGCCGGCGTGGTGGCGCTGCCCACCCTCGCCGGCCTGTTCTGGTCGCCGCTGGCCGGGATGCCGGAGGCCCTCACCGTGAGCACCGCGGAGTACTGGGGGCAGCTGGTGGCCTGGGTGAACACCGAGCTCTACCAGCCGCTCAACGCGGTGAAATCGGCACTGCTGGTGCACGTGCTCATCCCGTTCAAGCGGACCCTGGTGGCCCTGCCGTGGACCGGCGTGGTGGCGGCCCTGGGAGTGTTGGGCTACCGCCTGGGCGGCTGGCGGCTCGCGGCCGCGGTCTGCGCCTTGGCGCTGTTCATCGCCGTCACCGGTCACTGGGAGAAGGCGATGATCACCGTCTATCTCTGCGGGATCTCGGTGGCAATCGCCGCGCTCATCGGTATCCCGTTGGGGGTGTGGTCGGCGGCCAGCGACCGGGTGCACCGGGTGACCACCACTGTGGCGGACACGCTGCAGACGCTGCCGAGTTTCGTGTACCTGATCCCGGTAGTCATGCTCTTCCAGGTGGGCGATTTCTCGGCGATGGTGGCCATCGTCCTCTACGCCCTGGCCCCGGCACTGCGCTACACGGACCACGGCATCCGCGGCGTGCCCGCCGAGACCATCGAGGCGGCGCGCATGTGCGGGTGCACCCCCCGCCAGATCCGCTACCGGGTGCAGCTGCCCCTGGCCCTGCCCGAGATCATGCTCGGCCTCAACCAGACCATCATGATGGCGCTGTCCATGCTCGTCATCACCGCCCTGGTGGGGACCAGCGACCTGGGCCAGGAGGTCTATATCGCGCTGACCCGCGCGGACATCGGCGCCGGCCTGGTCGCCGGGCTCTGTGTCGCCTTCATCGCCATGATGGCGGACCGGCTCATCGGCGCCTGGGTCGCGCGGCGCCGCGCCGCACTTGGGCTCGCCTGAGCCCGAGTGCGGCCTCAATCCAGAAGGAACGGAGAACGCAATCGATGTCGGAGCACTACGAAAACAGCGGCGTGGACCGCCTGTATTCCGCCGTGTGGGGCGAGAACATCCACTACGGTGTCTACGAGACCGGTGAGGAGACCATCGAGGAGGCCACCTGGGCGGCCAAGCGCCTGATGGCAGAGGCGGCGCGGCTGCGCGCCGGCGAGCGGGTGCTGGAGGTCGCCTGCGGCTACGGCGCCACGGCCCGTTACCTGGCCGAGGAGTATGGTGTAACGGTGGTGGCCAGCAACATCTCCGAGACCCAGCTGGCGCGCTGCCGCGAGATGGCGGAGAGCCGCGCCCTCGAGGGCCGGGTGAGCTTCGAGTACGCCGATTACCATGAGCTGCCTTTCGCTGACGAGAGCTTCGACGTCTGGTGGTGCCAGGAGTCCATGGTGCATTCGCCGGACAAGGAGCGGGTGTTGCGCGAGGCCTACCGCGTGCTCAAGCCCGGCGGGCGCGCGGTGATCTCCGATCATATCTTCTGGCACGAGCGACTCACCCGCGAGGAGCGCGCCGCGGTGGAGGCCCGTTACGGCATGACCAACCTCTCCTCGCCGGCGGACTACGAGCGCCACATCGAGGCGTCGGGTCTGCGGCTCGTCGAGCACCGGGACTGGCAGCGCCACGCGGCGCACCATCGCGCGAAGGTGCTCGCACGGCTGGAACAGCACATGGACGAGTTCGCCCGGGAGATGGACCGCGAGACGCTGGCGAACAACCACCGCAGCTGGGCCCACTGGGCGGATCTCGCCGCCGAGGGCAAGCTCAGCCTGGACTTTTATCTCGCCGAAAAGCCGGCCGACTAGGTCGGCGGACCGAGCACGATTCCCCCAATCAGGAGGAGCCGATGGATCACCATCTCGAAAACGCAATTGCGCGAATCCCGCAACTGGCCGGCCGCAGCGCCGAGGCGCTGGCCGCGGAACGACTCGGTGGTATGACCAACCTGGTCTACCGCCTCAACGACAACGGCGAATCGCTGGTGCTGCGCATCCCCGGGGAGGGCACCGAGGCCTACATCGATCGTAGCGTGGAGGCGCACAACACCCGCGCCGCCGCCCGCGCCGGGGTCGGCGCCGAGGTCCTGCACTTCGACGAAAGTGACGGCCTGATGCTGATGCGCAACCTCGACGGCTGCCGCACCATGTCGCCGGAGGCCTTCCAGGCCGAGGATGCCGCGGCCGACCGGGCGGGCGAGGTGCTCGCGCGTATGCACAACTCCGGCGAGGAGTTCCGGTTCCGCTTCGAGCTGTTCGCCATGATCGACGAGTACCTGCGGGTCCTCTCCGGGCTCGATACCGAATTGCCGGAGGGCTACCACGACGTCATGGAGGAGGCCCGGGGGATGCGCGAGGCGCTGGACGCGCAGCCCGCGACCCTGGCGCCGTGTCACTGCGACCCGCTGTGCGAGAACTTCCTCGACGATGGCACCCGCATGTGGGTGGTCGACTGGGAGTACTCCGGCATGAACGACCCCTTGTGGGACGTGGGCGACTTCGCCGTCGAGGCGGGCCTGTCGCCCGCCCAGGACGAGCGGCTTATCCGCGCCTACCTGGGCCGCGACCCGAGCGAGGCCGAGTGGGGGCGCATGGTGCTGTACAAGGCGGCCAGCGACCTGCTCTGGACCTTGTGGGGGCTGATCCAGCACGGCAACGGCAACCCTGCGGAGGACTTCTGGGCCTACTCCATCGAGCGCTTCGAGCGCTGTAAGGCGCTCATGGGGGCCCCGGAGTTCCCGCGCCACGTGGCTGCCGTACGCCGGGGTGGATGATGGTGGCGGAGCCCGCATGGTCGCGGGTGCGCGGTGTGCTCTTCGACAAGGATGGCACGCTGTTCGACTATCACCGTACCTGGGGCCCAGTGAACCGCGCCGCCGCCCTGGAGGCGGCGGGCGGGGACGCGGCGCTGGCGGAGCGATTGCTGGTCATCGGTGGCGTGGATCCGGCCAGCGGTCGCGCGGCCGGCGGCAGCCTGCTCGCCGCCGGGCACACCGGTGAGATCGCCGAGGCCTGGGCGGCGGAGATGGGGCTCGACGACGGGCGCCGGGAGGCGCTGGTCTGGCGCCTGGATGCCGTGTTCCTCGGGCATGGCCCGGGACATGCGGTGCCCGTGACCGAGCTCGCCCCCCTGTTCCGCCGCTTGCGGGGGGCGGGGCTTCGCCTTGGCGTGGCCACCAGCGATGGCGAGCGCGCGGCCCGGGCGATGCTCGCCGGCTTCGTGGACCCGGACGCGCTGGATTTTGTCGCCGGCTATGACAGTGGCCACGGCGGCAAGCCGGCGCCGGGCATGGTGCATGGCTTCTGCGCCGCCACCGGCGTTTCCGAGGATTCAGTGCTGGTCGCCGGGGACAACCTGCACGACCTGCGCATGGCGCGTGCCGCGGGCTGTGGCGTAGTGGTGGGGGTACTCACCGGTACCGGTGGCCGCGAGGAACTAGCCGCGGAGGCGGACATCATTCTCGATGATGTCGCTGCGCTCCCGGCACGGCTCGGCATTCGATGATGCCGTTCGCCGGGATCCGGACCCCCGGCGCCGCCGCGCCGGGGGTCCCGCTTGCTTGCGTCAGCCCTAGCCCTGGCCCTGGGGCATCTGCGTAAACTGCGGTTGCACCATGACCCTGCCGCCAAGATGCGTCGTGATGTTGATTTGCATCAATCCCGCGACGCCGGCGATCACAGGCGCTGGCAGCGCGGGCACCAGACGGTGGCGCGCTGGCCGATGCGCCGCTCGCGCAGCGGCTCGGCGCAATGGAGGCACGGCTTACCGGCGCGACCGTAGGCGCGCAGGTCCTGGCGGAAATAGCCGGGGCGGCCCTCGCTGCCGGTGAAGTCCCGGAGCGTGGTGCCGCCGGCGGCGATGGCCGCCTCCAGCACTTCGCGGACGGCCTGCGCCAGGCGGTGGTAGCGCCCGCGGCCGATGCGGCCGGCCGGGCGGGAGGGGTGGATGCCGGCGCGGTGCAGGGCCTCGGTGGCATAGATGTTACCGACCCCCGCCACGGTGGCGCCGTCCATGAGGAAGGCCTTGACGGCGATTCGGCGGCCGCGGGCGCGACCGTACAGCCACTCTCCATCGAAGCCACGGTCCAGCGGCTCCGGGCCCAGGCCGGCGAGCAGGGGGTGCTGCTCCGGGGCGGCGTCGACGAGGTGCAGGCTGCCGAAGCGCCGTGGGTCGTTGAAGCGCAATACGGTGGGGCCGGCGAGTCGCAGGTCCACGTGGTCGTGGGGCTGCGGGGGTGGTGGCTGCGCGAGTACCCGGAGGCTGCCGGACATCCCCAGGTGCCAGAGCAGCCGGCGTTCACCGCCCACCCCGATGAGCAGGTATTTCCCCCGCCGCTCCACGGAGGTGATCCGCCGCCCGGCCACCGCGGTCTCCAGGCCTTCGGCCACCGGCCAGCGCAGGCGGCGCTCGCGGACCACGAGGGTTTCGATACGGCGATCCGTCAGGCGGGGCGCGAGCCCCCGGCGTGTGGTCTCCACCTCGGGTAATTCGGGCATGGGGCCATGATAACCGATCCCGGCCGTTGACTCGGCCCGGGAGCACGCGTGGAATAGGACTGTATTTCGGATACTGCGAGGTTGCCGTGGACGTGATGTGGTTCGGCCTGTTTCCTCTGCCGTGGTGGGGTTATTGCCTGTTCGCCCTGGGCGTTACCCACGTCACCATCGTCGCCGTCACCGTCTACCTGCATCGCCATCAGGCGCACCGGGCACTGGAGCTGCACCCGGCGGTGGCCCATTTCTTCCGCTTCTGGCTGTGGCTGACCACCGGCATGGTGACCGCGGAGTGGGTGGCGGTGCACCGCAAACACCACGCCCGCTGCGAGACCGAGGAGGACCCGCACAGCCCCCAGGTGCTGGGCCTTTCCCGGGTACTGTGGCAGGGCGCCGAGCTCTATCGGGCCGCGGCGGCAGAGGACCGCGTGCTCGAGGAGTTCGCCCATGGCACCCCGAATGACTGGATGGAGCGGAACCTCTACCGTCGCTTCAGCATGCTCGGCATCGTGCTCATGGCGGTGATCGATCTGGCGCTGTTCGGTGTGGTGGGGATCACCATCTGGGCGGTGCAGATGCTATGGATCCCGTTCTGGGCGGCCGGCGTGGTGAACGGTGTGGGCCATGCGTTGGGTTATCGCAACTTCGAGCCCGCGGATGCGTCCACCAACCTGGTGCCGTGGGGCATCGTCGTCGGGGGCGAGGAGCTGCACAACAACCACCATGCCTACCCGCAGTCGGCGCGTTTCGCCCTGCGCCGATTCGAGCTCGACTTGGGGTGGTGCTACATCCGGGTGTTGGAGGTGTGCGGCCTGGCCCGGGTCAAGCGGGTGGCGCCGCAGGTGATCCTCGCCGAGAAGGGCGAGGCCGATCCGGCGACGGTCCGTGCGGTGATGCGGGCCCGCGTCCACGTGATGGCGTTCTACGCCCGTGAGGTGGTGCGGCCCATACTGCGCGAAGAGCTGGCGGCTGCCGATGCTCGCTGCCGGCGGCTGCTGCGCCGGGCCCGGCGGGCACTGATCCGCGAGCCCAGCCTGGTCGACTCCCGTCACCGCGAGCGCTTGGAGGCGGCGCTGGCACGCAGTCAGCGCCTGGAAACGGTGTATCGCTACAAGCTCGCCCTGCGCCAGGTCTGGTCGGGGGCGCCACGCTCCCGCGAGGCAGCCCTCGAGCGCCTGCAGGCCTGGTGTGCCCAGGCCGAGGCCACCGGGATCCACGCCCTCGAGGACTTCGCCGCGCGGTTGCGCGGGTTCACGGTGGTGGACCCGCGCGCCTGAGCGGGCACGAAAAAACCCGCCGGCGGCGGGTTTCCTCGTGCTCGCGATGTTCGCGGGCGCCTACTTGAGCTTCGTCTCGCGGTAGGTCACGTGCTTGCGCACCACCGGATCGTACTTGCGGAACTCCAGCTTATGGGGCGTGTTCCGCTTGTTCTTGTCGGTGGTGTAGAAGTGACCGGTTCCGGCGCTGGAGACGAGTTTGATCTTCTCACGCATGTCGTTGACCCTCAGACCTTCTCGCCGCGGGCGCGGATGTCGGCGAGCACCTCGTCGATGCCCTTCTTGTCGATGATCCGCATGCCCTTGGAAGACACCCGCAGCCGAACGAAACGGTTTTCGCTGTCCACCCAGAAGCGGTGAAACCGCAGGTTGGGCAGGAAGCGCCGCTTGGACTTGATGTTCGAGTGCGAGACGTTGTTGCCCGTCGCCGGGCGCTTGCCCGTAACCTGGCAGACCTTCGCCATGGGAGCTGCCTCCTAGATCCGGTGACCCCATAGGATGATGGATGGAGACCTCTGATCAGCACCCGGCGGCGAGCGGCATTCCCGCCCGGTCCCCTGACCAGAGGTCTCCCGAAGACCGGCTTTTATACCAGCCAAGCCGGGCGGGTTCAAGCTCGACAGGCTTGAATTCCCGAGCTTCGGCACCACCTTCCGCGAAGGGCCGAGAAGCAAGGCCGCATACGCAGGCAACCGCAAGGAGGATTACCATCATGGCCATTCGACGTTACGAACCCTGGGGGCTGCTCAGTGAACTCTCCCGCGAGCTCGGCCGACTCTCCGAGAACGCCGAGACCGGTGACAACTCCAGCCTTGCCACCAGCGACTGGACGCCCGCCGTGGATATCCGCGAGGAGAGTGACCGTTATGTCATCCACGTCGATCTGCCCGGGGTGCGCCCGGAGGATATCGAGGTCCACATGGAGGGCGGGCTGCTGAGCATCAGTGGATCGCGGCGCTCCGAGGCGACCGAGTCCGGCGAGGGGTACAAGCGCATCGAGCGGGCCGCGGGTTCGTTCTACCGCCGTTTCAGCCTCCCGGATACCGCGGACCCGGAGCGCATCAGCGCCCGCTGCAATAACGGCGTGTTGGAGGTGAGCATCCCCAAGCAGGAGCAGACCAAGCCGCGTCGTATCCAGGTGGAGGGCTGACCGGGGCCCCCTTCGCGGGGGCCGCCATTACGAGCCAGGCGGCGAAGGTGAACGGAGTACATGGAGTACAAGGACTACTACAAGATTCTCGGGGTCGGGCGCGACGCCGACGCGGACGAGATCAAGCGCGCCTACCGCAAGCTTGCGCGCAAGTATCACCCGGATGTCAGCAAGGAGCCCGATGCCGAGCAACGCTTCAAGGAGATCTCGGAGGCCTACGAGGTCCTGCGCGATCCGGAGAAGCGCCAGGCCTATGACCAGCTCGGCAGCAGCTGGCAGCAAGGCCAGGATTTCCGCCCGCCACCGGGTTGGGAGTTCCACACCGGCGGCGGGGGCGGCGGCGCCGGCGCAGCCGATTTCAGTGACTTCTTCGAGTCCCTGTTCGGTGGCGGTGGTCGGGGCTCGCCGTTCGACAGCATCTTCGGCGGGGCCGGCGGTGGCCATCGGGGCAGTGGCTTCGCCGCCCGCGGCGAGGACCAGACCGCCCGGCTGACCGTGACCCTCGAGGACGCCTATCACGGCAGCACACGGACCGTGCAGCTCGAGGGCGCCGAGCCCGATTCCCAGGGCCGTATGCGCCGCACCCAGCGGAGCCTGCGCGTGCGCGTGCCCGCAGGCGTGACCAACGGTCAGCGCATTCGCCTCGCCGGCCAGGGACAGCCCGGCCTCGGTGGTGGCGAGCGCGGGGACCTGTACCTGGAGGTCCATATCGCGCCCCACCGACACTTGCACCTGCGCGGCCGGGACATCCACCTGGACCTGCCGGTGGCGCCGTGGGAGGCGGCGCTCGGCGCCCGGCTGAAGGTCCCCACCCTGGGTGGCGAGGTGGATATGCGGATCCCCGAGGGCAGTCAAGGCGGCAAACGCCTGCGCCTTAAGGGCCGCGGCCTGCCCGGCGATCCGCCAGGGGATCAGTACGTGAGCCTGAAGATCGTCAACCCGCCGGTGGACGACAACAACCGGGCCCTGTTCGAGCGGCTGCGTGAGGCCTGTCCGGCGTTCGACCCCCGCGCGGAGCTGCATCGCTGAGGGCGGCCGCTGGTTGCTCGGCCGCCGCCGGGCGCTTAACCTTCTCGGATTGTCTACTGGTGAGGGGTTAGCGATGAGCGAAGTCAATCTCGAGCGTGCCCGTTTCAACATGGTCGAACAGCAGATCCGGCCCTGGGAGGTGCTCAACGAGCGCATCCTGGACGTGCTCGAGGCGTTGCCCCGCGAGGACTTCGTGCCCACCGGTTATCGCAACCTCGCGTACGCGGATCTGCAGCTGCCCCTGCCCCACGACGAGGTGATGCTCGAGCCCCGGGTGGAGGCACGGATGCTACAGGCCCTGGATCCCCAGCCCGGTGAGCGCGCGCTGGAGATCGGCACCGGCAGTGGCTACTTCGCCGCCTGCCTGGCACAGCTCGCCGGTGAGGTCACCAGCGTCGACCTCCATCCGGACTTCCGCGAGCTCGCCTCGGAGCACCTCGCCGCGGCGGGCGTGCAAAACGTCCGGCTTGAGGTGGGCGACGCCGCCACCGGTTGGGATGATGGGCAGCGCTATGACGTCATCGCGGTCACCGGCTCGCTGCCCGAGCTCCACGAGGGTTTTCACCGCAGCCTCGCCATCGGCGGGCGGCTGTTCCTCATCGTCGGGACTGCGCCGATCATGGAGGCGCTGCTGATTACCCGCATGGATGAGGATCAGTGGGCCACCGAGAGCCTGTTCGACACCTCGGTGCGGCCCCTGCGCGGCGCTCGTGCCCGGGTGCGCTTCGAGCTCTAGTCCAGAGAGGAATACTATGAAACGTCTGCTGCTCGCCGTGGCGCTGGGCTGCATGAGTCTGCCCGCCGTCGCGGCGGATGACCTGCTCGGCCTCTACCGTGAGGCCCGGGAGAGCGATCCGGTCTTCGAGCAAGCCCGCGCGCAACGGCGCACCGCCGAGGAGGCGTTGCCCCAGGCGCGTGCCCTGCGGCTCCCGGAGATCGGCGGCAATGCCGGCGCCGAGCGCATCTATCAGGATTACGACCCGGATGGCGCGCCCTCCGCCGACGATGACTACAACTCCCTGAACTACGGCGTGGAGCTGCGCCAACCGCTGTATCGCTACGCCGATTTCCAGCAGATGGACGTTGCCGAGGCTACTGTGGCCCAGGCCGAGGCCCGCTTCGCGGCAGCGGAACAGGCGCTGATGAGCCGGACCGCGGAGCGTTACTTCGCCGTGCTCGACGCGGAGGTGGCCCTTGCCGCGGCCCGTGCGGAGCTCGCCGCCATCGAGCGCCAGCTCGAACAGGCGGAAGAGCGCTTCGAGGTGGGGCTGATCGCGCGTACCGATGTCGAGGACGCCCGCTCGCGCTACGATTTGGCGCGTACCGCGGTCATCCAGGCCGAGAATGACGTCGAGAGCGCCCGGGCCCGGCTACGGGAGATCACCGGTGCCGCGCCGGCGGAGCTCGCCCGGGTGCGCGAGGGGGTGGAGCTCTCCGAGCCCAGCCCCGCCGACGAAGAGGCATGGCGTAGCCGCGCCGAGGAGCAGAGCGTGGAGCTCGCCGCCTCCCGCCACGCCGCCCAGGCGGCCATGGAGGGCGTGGACGTGGCCCGCGGCGGGCATTATCCGCAAGTGGACGCCGTGGCCCGTTACGGCGGCAGCCATACCAGCGGCGGCGTCGGTACCCTCGGTGCCACCGGTGGTGCCGACAGCCAGGAGATCGCGGCGGGTGTCGAGCTCAACATCCCACTGTACACCGGCGGTGCCACCAGCTCGCGGGTGCGCGAGGCACAGTCCCAGTACACCGAGGCGCGTGCCGGCCTGGAGGAGACCCGGCGCAGGGTGACCCGCGCCGCTGGCGATTCCTACCGTGGTGTCCAGACCGCCCTCGAGCGCGTCCGGGCCTTGGCCCAGGCACGGGTGTCCACGCGTACCGCGCTGGAGGCCACCCAGGCTGGCTTCGAGGTGGGTACGCGCACGATCGTCGATGTGCTCGATGCCCAGCAGCGCCTCTTTGGGGCCGAGCGGGACTATCAGCAGGCACGTCACGCGTATCTGCTGAATACCCTGCGCCTGCAGCAGGCGGCCGGCATCCTTGCGGAAGAGGACCTTGCCGCGATCAACCGCCTGCTCTCGGCGGAGACGGCCCCGTATATGGAGATCGACGCCCCGGCCGGCGAGCTCGGCGATCCAGGGCTTCAATGAGCCGCTCCAGCGCCCCCTGATGCGCCGCCACCACCTCGCGGCCCGCGCTGCCGGCCTGTTGCCGGGCCGTGCCGTCGCGCAACCAGTGTGTCACCGCAGCGGCGAGCTCTTCCTCCCCGGTGGCGGTGCGCGCGGCGCCGGCCTCGCGGAGTAGGGCGAAGGTCCCGGCGAAATTGTGGATGTGGGGGCCGGTGATCACCGGCAGGCCGAGGGCCGCCGGCTCGAGCGGGTTGTGTCCCCCCACCTCTACCAAGGAACCGCCCATGAAGGCCACATCCCCGGCGGCCAGCAGGGTGGGGAGCTCCCCCATGGTATCGCCCAGCAGCACTGCGGCGGTTGCCGCGTGTGCCTCGACGGTGGCGGTCCGACGGATCATGGCGAGTCCGCTGTTCGCCACCATGGCCGCCACCGCCGGAAAGCGTTCGGGGTGGCGGGGCACGAGGATCAGCACCGCGTCGGGGAGGTGCTCACGCACGCGATGATGGGCGGCCAGGGCCACAGACTCCTCACCCTCGTGGGTGCTCGCCGCCACCCATACCGGCCTCTGTTCCCCGAGCCGGGCGCGCAGTGCCTGGCCGGTGTGGCGCTGGTCTTCGTCGATATGCTGATCAAACTTCAGGTTGCCGATCACCTGGACCCGCTGCGGCGGCGCCCCGAGCCGCCGGAAGCGCGCCGCGTCCGCCTCATGCTGGGCGGCGATCAGGGTGAAACGAGCCAGCGTCTCCGCCGTAAGCCGCGCCAGCCGCGCGTAGCCCCGCGCCGAGCGTTCCGAGAGCCGTGCGTTAGCGAGGACCACAGGGATGCCCCGCGCCTCGGTGGCGGCCATCAGGTTGGGCCAGATCTCCGTCTCCATGACGATGCCCAGCATCGGGGACACCCGGTCGAGGAAGCGCCGGACGGCGCCGGGGGTGTCATAGGGGAGGTAGCAGCTGCGGACCCTGTCCCCGAAGAGGCTGCGTACCTGCTGGGCGCCGGTGGGCGTGGTGGAGGTGACCAGTATCTGGTGGTCGGGATGACGGTCGAGTAGCGCCTGCACCAGCGGTGCCGCGGCCACTGTCTCGCCTACCGACACCGCGTGGAGCCAGATGACGGGGGCTGCGCCCGGGCTCGGCACATAGCCGAAGCGTTCGCGCCAGCGGTGGCGGTAGGCGGGTGCCCGCCGGGAGCGCCAAAGCAGTCGCCCCAGGATCAGCGGGGTGGCAAACCATAACCCCAGCGTATAGAGCCGTCGCCAGGGTGATGTGCGTTCAAGGCGAGTCCGCGTGGACAGCGACAATCGTCCTCAGCGGCCGGAGTTTGGGGTCACGCCGAAGCGCTGGGGCCAGACCATCACGATCACCGTGGCTAGCGCCAAGGCGATGGCCGAGAGGATGATGGCTACCGCGGTGGTGCCCCCCAGGGCGAGTACCAGGATCAGGACGGCCAGCACCGCCACGCCGCCCAGCGCCGCCGCTTGCCATGGTGCCCCGGTGGGTTCGGTCCCCGCTTCTTCCTTGCTCATTGCGATCAGGCCCACTTTCGCTATGGATTGGATGCGCTGAAGCTAAAGCGGATGGCGTGGCCGGTCAAGCCGGGGCGGCCCGCGGTGCTCGCTCTGATATACTCCGCGCACCTGGGAGGTTTGCGGGCTTCGAATGGATCGCGGGTCGCTTGCGCCGCGTTACTGGTTGACCTGGTTCGGCATGGGGCTGCTGCGGCTCAGTGCCTTGCTGCCCTATCGCCTCGCTATGGGTCTGGGGGACCTCCTTGGTGCCATCGCCTGGCGCGCCATTCCATACCGGCGCCATATCGCGGAGACCAATCTCCGGATCTGCTTCCCCGAGCTCTCCGAGGTGGAGCGCGAGGCGTTGGCGCGTCGGAATTTCCGCTATATCGGGCGGGGGCTGGTGGAGGTGGCCCTGGCCTGGTGGGGACCGGAGCGCCTTATCGCCCGCCTCGGCACCGTGGAGGGCGCCGAGCATGTCCACCGCGCCCAGGCCGAGGGGCGGGGCGTGATCCTGGTGAGCGCCCATTTCACGCCCCTGGATATCTCCGGGCGGATCATGCGGCGCTGGCTGGATTTCCAGGTGATCTATCGCGAGAACCGCAACCCGGTGATCGAGCGGTTCATGCGCGAGGGCCGGCGACGGCACTTCGAGGATGCCTTCGACCGTCATGACATGCGGGCCCTGGTGAAGGCCCTGCGGGCCCGGCGGGTGGTGTGGTATCCCCCGGACCAGGACTACGGGCGGCGGCACTCGGTGTTCGCGCCGTTTTTCGGCGTGCCGGCGGCGACCATCACCATGACCTCGCGCCTGGCCCGGCTCTCCGGTGCCGCGGTGCTGCCTTGCTATGGCTTCGCCCGCGAGGACGGCAAAGGTTATGTGGTGCGCATCGGTGCCCCCCTGGAGGGCTTTCCCAGCGGTGATGACGTCGCTGACGCCGAGCGGCTGAATGCTCGCCTCGAGGTGGAGGTTCGCCGCCACCCGGCCCAGTACTACTGGGTACACCGGCGGTTCAAGACCCGTCCCGACGGCGAGCCCATGCCCTACGAGAAGCGCCGGCGGCGCAGGAAGAGGCGATGAGGATACCCGCGTTCGACGATGTGAAGCTATTGGTGGCCGGCGACGTCATGTTGGACCGTTACTGGTACGGCGATACCGGGCGTATCTCCCCGGAGGCGCCGGTCCCGGTGGTGCGCGTCGACGGTAGTGAGGACCGGCCCGGTGGGGCCGCCAATGTGGCCCTTGGGCTGTCCGCCCTGGGCTGCAACGTGCGCCTGGCGGCGCCGGTGGGCGGGGACGACGCCGCCGGCGCACTCGGCCAACTGCTGGCGCGGGCGGGCATCGCCGCCTACTGGGCCCGACGGCCGGGGCAGCGCACCACCACCAAGCTCCGAGTAATCAGCCATCACCAGCAGATGATCCGCCTGGACTTCGAGGATGCCGCGGAGGCCGTGCAGCCGTTGGGGGAGGCCGAGATCGTGTCGGCACTGGACGGCATGGCCGCGCTCATCCTCTCCGACTACGCCAAGGGGGCGCTGGCGGATCCGGGGCCCCTCATCGCCGCGGCCCGCCGCGCCGGGGTGCCGGTGCTCGTCGATCCCAAGCGAGCGGATCTGTCGGCCTATGCGGGGGCCACGGTGCTGACCCCGAACCGCTCGGAGTTCGAGCGCGTCGTGGGGCGTTGCCGCGATGAAGAGACCCTGGTGGCGCGGGGACGCCGGCTGCTCCGGGAGATCGGCGTGGGGGCGTTGCTGCTCACCCGGGGCGAGGAGGGCATGACCCTGGTGCCGCGGGAGGGCGAGGCCGTGCACATCCCGGCGCAGGCCCATGAGGTCTTCGACGTCACCGGTGCCGGGGACACGGTGATCGCCGTGCTCGCGGCCGCCCTGGCCGCCGGCGAGTCCTTGCCGCAGGCGGCGGCGCTGGCCAACCTCGCCGCGGGCGTCGTGGTGGGAAAGCTCGGCACCGCCACCGTCACACCGGCGGAGCTCCATGCAGCGGCGCACCGGTGGTCGCCGGTGCAGCAGTCCCGCGGCGTGGTCGGCGAAGAGCAACTGCTGGCGCTGGTCGGCGAGGCGCGGGCCCGCCAGGAGGTCGTGGTCATGACCAATGGCTGCTTCGATATCCTGCATCCCGGCCATGTGGCCTCCCTGGAGCAGGCCGCCGCCCTGGGGGACCGGCTGGTGGTGGCGGTCAACGACGACGCCTCCGTGCGGCGGCTCAAGGGGCCCTCGCGGCCGGTCAACCCGTTGGCGGACCGCATGGCGGTCCTGGCCGGGCTGGCGGCGGTGGACTGGGTGGTTCCCTTTACCGAGGACACGCCGGCCCGCCTGGTGGAGGCCGTCGCCCCGGACGTGCTGGTCAAGGGCGGGGATTACCGCGTCGAGGACGTCGCCGGTCACGAGGCGGTGCTCGCCCGCGGTGGCGAGGTGCGGATCCTGCCCCTGGTGGACGGCTGCTCCACTTCCGCTGTCCTGGAGCGGGTAGGTCGGGATTGATGCGCATCCTGATCATCCGGCTCTCTGCGCTGGGCGACATCGTCATGGCTTCCGGGCTGATCCCGGCGCTACGGAGCCGTTGGCCGGATGCCCACATCGCTTGGCTGGCCGAGGCCGCTGGCGCGAGCCTGCTGCAGGCCAATCCCCGGCTCGACGAGGTTATCGTCTGGCCCCGCGGGGAGTGGCGGCGGCTGCGCGCCGAGCGCCGCTATCTGGCCCTGGCGCGGTCCATGTATGCCTTCGCCGCGCGGCTGCGGGGCGAGGGGTTCGACTTGGTGCTCGACACCCAGGGACTGCTGAAGAGCGGCGTGTGGGCACGCATTACCGGCGCCGGCGTGCGTGTTGGTTTGGGCTCGCGAGAGGGCAGCGAGCGGCTGATGACCGAGGTCCTCGCACCACCGCGGGACGACCGCCGCATCGCCAGCGAGTATCGCGCCCTGGCCGCCCACCTCGGTGCGGACACCACCCGTTTCCCCATGGACTTGGCGCTCGACGACGACGACCACGCAGCGGCCGGTTCCGCCATCGCGACGGCTGGGGTGGGCGGGCGCTACGTGGCGTTCGCGCCGTTCACCACCCGTCCCCAGAAACACTGGTTCGACGAGCGCTGGCGTGATCTCGCCAGGCGTTTCGCGGCTGAGACCGGTACCACCCCGGTGGTGCTCGGCGGCCCGGAGGACCGTGCCGCGGCGGATGCGTTGGTGGCCGGCAGCCCGGCGGTCAGCGTCGCCGGCGGGCTGTCGCTGCGCGCCAGCGCCGCGGCCATTGCCGGCGCCGAGGCGCTGGTGGGTGTGGATACCGGGTTGACCCACGTGGGCACCGCCCTCGCGGTGCCCACGGTCGCGCTGTTCGGCTCCACCCGCCCCTACCTGGAGACCGAGAGCCCGCGCACCCGGGTGCTCTACGAGCCGCTGTGGTGCTCTCCCTGCCGCCGGCGTCCGCTGTGCGGCGGCGAGTTCAGCTGCATGCGCCTGCACCGCCCCGGGGACGTGTTCGACATCGCCCGCGAGCTCATGGCCGCGGCATGACGGTGGTCCACGTCGAGACCGGCACGCACCTCTACGGCGGCGCGCTGCAGGTGTTGATGTTGCTGCGCGGTCTCGCGGCCTCGCCGGGCCGGCAGGTGCTGGTTTGCCCCGCCGGCAGCGAGATCGCCGAGGCGGCGCGGGGCGTCGCCGACCGCGTGGTCGCGGTGCCTGTGCACGGCGACCTGGATATCGCCTTCGGTGCCCGGCTCTACCGCGTGCTGCGCGAGGAGGGCGCGGACCTCGTCCACCTCCACAGCCGCCGCGGCGCCGACGTCATCGGTGGCATCGCCGCCCGCCTCGCCGGCGTTCCGGCGGTGCTCAGCCGCCGGGTGGACAATCCCGAACCGCGCTGTTGGGTGGCGCTGAAGTACCGCCTCTACGCCCACGTGATCACGATCTCCGAGGGCATTCGGGCGGTGCTCCTCGCCGAGGGCCTAGCGCCGGAGAAGGTCACCTGCGTGCCGAGCGCCGTGGACACGGAGGCGTATCGCCCGGACTGCGACCGTGATTGGTTCCGACGCGAGTTCGGGCTCGCGGACGACGAGCCCACCGTGGGCATGGCAGCACAGTTCATCCCGCGGAAGGGCTATCGGGTTCTTGTCGAGGCGGCGCCGGCGATCCTCGCCGAGCACCCGCGGAGCCGCTTCCTGCTGTTCGGTCGCGGCCCGGAAGAGGGCGCCATCCGCTCGCTGGTCCGGGAGCGTGGCCTAGAGGAACGCTTTATCTTCGCTGGCTTCCGCGAGGACCTGCCTCGCGTACTGCCCTGCCTGGATGTCCTCGCCCATCCCGCTCACATGGAGGGCCTTGGTGTGATCCTGCTGCAAGCGGCGGCGTGTGGGGTCCCGGTGGTCGCCTCTGCGGCGGGCGGCATTCCGGAGATCGTCGTTGACGGAGAGAATGGCAGCTTGATCGACGATGGTGACGTTGAGGCGTTGAGTAGTGCCATCGTAGGGTTGCTCCACAGGCCGCAGTGTTGCCACGCACTTGGGCAGGCGGGCCGTGAGCGCGTCCGTCGCGTTTTCTCCATCGACGCAATGGTCGCCGGGAATCGGAGCGTCTATGCGCGTGTGTCCTCCGGCCTCGGAGAGACAGCGTAACCTGTGCATAACCCGGCAAACAGCAGCCAAAGGAAGCGCCAGTCCGTGTTGAGCATGCGAAAGTTCGTCGCCTGCGTCAGCAAGTGCAGCAGTAGCAGGATGACGAGTGTTCGTACAATGTGCCGGTTCTTTCCCTTCGCATGAAGTGGTGTGAGGACAATAGCTAGGCAGAGCGCGCCGAATACGACGGTGGCCGGAATACCCACCTGAGCCGAAAGGTCGAGGAGGCCATTGTGAAAATCGGTGTGTCTTATGAGTGTGGCGATGCCGGATTGATCGAGCAGGTGGCTCGAAGAGCCAGGACCCCACCCGAGCACGGGGCGTTCCAGTACCTTCTGCAGTCCCCATTGCCACATGTGTAGCCTGATACCAATCGCGTTGTCTGGCTGAATGACATCTAGGTTGCCCTGAGATAGTTCCTGGATCGGCTGGGCTTCTTCCTGGAGCCGATCCTCGATGATTGGCCAGGCAATAGCGAGGCCGGCAAGCGTTAGCGCCAGGACGGTGCCCGCGCCGGCCCATGGTCGCCACGTGTCCCTGCCGCGGCGACAGAGATGCAAGAGTTCCCAGAGCAGCAATATTGCCGCGATCACTGCCAACGCCAGCCAGACTCCACGGGTCCGACCGACCACCGTGAGATAGCCGCACAGAGCTACGGTCGCAAGCCATATAACGGCGATAGCACCACCAGGCAATGGCCGTACGGCACGGATGCGCTGCCAGAGTAAAGGGACCAGTGTGATTAGCCCAACGAGAGCCGCCGCCGTATAGGCGTTGAAAGCCAGCGGTGTAAGATCAATGCCGGTGCGGCGACCGTCGAGGAGTGCCTGCCAGTTGCTGGCATCGAGGTGTCGCAGTCGCCCGAGGATCAGTCCGACCAACGCGAGGCCGAGCACCTTCAGCACGCGGCGCTCGTCGCCTCTTGTCCACACGGCAATCAATGGAAACGCTAGCAGCAGCAGTACGCTGATGGCCTCGTCGATTTGTGCTATCCGTGGTGCCGGGATGGTACGCAGGCTAACGGCGGTCGCGACGATGACCAAGATCGCGACGACTGCAGACATGGCCATGATCCACTGGAACCGACGTTCGCGCGCCCGCAACTGTTGTGGTGCCCAGGCCGTGGCTCCCGCCAAAAGACCGAGTCCAACATAGGCAAGAGAGGTGGCGCTTAGCGAAGCCAGCGCAAACAGATACAGGCCCAGAATGCCCAGGCCGGATGCGAAGCTGTGTCGTCCCATTCGCTCGGATGCCTCGGAATACGCGACCAGCCGTTTGAGGACTTCCCATGAATGGCCTGTCCACGATCCGCTGGGCATCTTATGGTATATTCCACTTTATTGCGAAAACGATGATCGAGGGCCACTCGGGTGAGGGCATGCTGTCTATCGTGAGCCCGCTTGGCAGGGACAACGGCAACCACGGTGGCATTACGCCTTTCGTGCTGAATCTATCGGCTGCCCTT
This sequence comes from Arhodomonas sp. SL1, assembly GCF_052060015.1. Lineage (NCBI taxonomy): Bacteria > Pseudomonadati > Pseudomonadota > Gammaproteobacteria > Chromatiales > Ectothiorhodospiraceae > Arhodomonas > Arhodomonas sp. SL1. The sequence continues at coordinate 111,540 of NZ_JBPODZ010000003.1, forward strand.
GGGGAACTCGATGTGCCCGTCGAGCTTGTATCGTTCTATCCGGACGCCGAGCCCGCCTTGAACGAAAGGCTGCCTGCCAACGCAGCGCTGGTCTCGCTCCCAGGAGGGAGACATGCGAGTGCGGTGGCGCAGCTCAAGGACTATTTCCGGAAACGCCGGCCGGCCCGCGTGCTGGCGGCTGGCCATCGTTTCAATGTTCTCGCGATCAAGGCCGCCTCCCGTCTGCAAAACGGCCGCGTCTACGCCGGCATTCGCAATACTGCTTCGCGGGAGATCGCCAGCATGACGCCGCTGCGTCGTTGGCGCTGGCTGTGGCAGGCCCGCCGATACTATGCGCGCGCGAATGGTGTCATTGCCGTCTCCCAAGGTGTCGCCAGAGACATCGCCCACCTCGCCCGGTTGCCGACAGAACGCGTATCATACGCGTACAACCCCGTAATTACCGATAAACTTTACGAGCGCATGCGAGCGCCAATTGACCACCCGTGGTTGGCGGCGGGCGAGCCGCCTGTCATCGTCGCCGTTGGCCGGTTGGAGGCACAGAAGGATTATCCGACCCTGTTGTCGGCCTATGCGCAACTACGCTCGCGACGTGACTGTCGGCTGCTTATTCTCGGCGAGGGCGCGCGGCGCGCCGAGCTGGAAGCTATGATCCGGCGCCTTGGCCTGGACGAACATGTGGCGATGCCCGGATTCGTTGATAATCCAGTGGCGTATGTCCGCTCGGCATCCGTGTATGCGCTCAGTTCCGTCTTCGAGGGTATTGCCACGGCTCTGGTTGAAGCCCTGGCCACGGGAACGCCGCTCGTTGCCACTGACTGCGAGCACGGCCCCCGAGAGGTGCTCGCAAGTGGGCGCTACGGTCACTTGGTGCCCGTCGGCGACGCGTCTGCTTTCGCACGGGCGCTCGAGGCAGCGCTGGATGAGCCTCGACGCGATCCTGCGCCGGCAGCGATTCGCCCCTTTCAACCGCGCCCTTGTGCCGAGCGTTATCTCAAGTTAATGCAGCTATCTGCAACGTGAAAGTCCATGCCACATGATCCGAGCAACGAGGCGCCGGCGCCGCTGTTCAGTGTTCTTATCCCCAGTTACAATCGCGCCCGCTTACTCGAGCGCGCCCTCGAGAGCTTGGCAGTGCAGACCGAGCGGGACTTCGAGGTCATCATCATTGACGACGGATCGCGGGATGACACGCAGTCGGTGATCCGGCGCTGGCGAGAGCGCGGAGAGTTCCCCATTAGTGATCATTGTCAAGAGAATGGCGGCAAGCACGCAGCGCACAATGCCGGACTCGATCTACTCCGCGGTGAGCTGACGATCATTCTCAATTCGGATGACTGTATGACGCGGGATGGCCTCGCGATCTTGCGCCGGCACTGGGAATCGATTCCCCTTCCGCAACGTGCGGACTACGCGGGCGTGGAAGGGCTGTGTGCATTCCTTGCCGATGGGCGTATAGCTGGGGATCGTTACCCCGCAGATATACTGGATTCCGACTACATCACTCTGCGGTTGCGTTATGGACTGCGCGGGGACAAGGCATGTGCCGCGCGGACGACGATTCTGAAGCGGTATCCCTACCCGGTGTTCTCGGGTGAGCGGCATATGCGCCCGTCTCTGCTATGGAAGCGGGTGGCGCACGAGTACCGCACACGTTATGTCAATGAGGTCGTTCAGCTGAAGGAGTATCTACCGGACGGCCTATCGGCTAACCCGTTTCGGCGGCGCATGGCGAATCCCCGTGGCTATCGTTTCTATTATCGGGAGGACACCGACCATCATCAGCCTCGGTGGCGAGGTCGATTGGAAAGCTGTGTAAAGTACTCACGCTACTCTTTTCACGCTGGCATCGGGGTCGGCGAGCAGTGGCGCGATATTCATCGGCGCGGTTTGTGGGTCATGGCTTGCCCGGCCGGCTATGTGAAGTATCGTATCGACCGCCATCGGCTCGCGCGACAGACAGCATGACCCAATCGGGCGGATTGGCCGTGCTTTTGTCCACCTCTGGGCAAAAGAACAGAATGACGTGGCTGTTGGGCCGTTGGAGTCGGTGATTACCAAGCGCGGTGTACCGGTGCAGCTGCCGCCGCTGACCGCCGCGTTTGACGCGGCGCGGCGTGAGCCGCCGCCGGCCGAGCGGGCTCGTTGGGCCATCGGGCCCTGTCAGGCCGACAGCAGCGCGCAGGCCGATATCAGTGGCCCAGCCCGGTACAGCCGATGACCGACCTCGCGATCTTCCTGGCCACATCGGGTCACAGCGGTGTCGACCGCGTCGCCTGCAATCTCCTGTCCGGTCTCGTGGGGCTCGGCGTCGACTGTGACCTGATTACCATCAACGGCCACGGTCCGTACCTGCCCGAGGGCGGCGACTACGAGCGGGTGCGCCGTATCGGGCTGCCCGCCCGCCACGTGGACACCGCACTGCCGGGGCTAGTGCGCTACCTCCGCCGCGAAAGGCCCACGGTTCTGATGACCGACAAATACCGGGTCAATCGCATGGCGCTGCTTGCCCGTGCCATCGCCCGGGTGCCCACGCGGCTGGCGCTGCGTATCGGCACCACGGTATCCGTGGACCTCGCCAACCGGGATCCTTGGACGCGGCATGTCGAGCGCTGGGGCTTCCGTCACCTCTATCCGCGGGCGGACTATGTCCTGATGCCCTCCCGGCAGGCCGCCGCGGACTTGGAGGTGCTGGCCGGCTGGCCCGAGGGCCGGGTGCGGGTGGTGCCGAGCCCGGTGGTGGACCCGGCACGCTTTGACGATCCCGCACCACCCGACCACCCCTGGTTCGCCCCCGGCGGACCGCCGGTAATCCTGGGCGCGGGCGAGCTCTCCGGGCGCAAGGACCATGCGACCCTGCTGCGCGCCTTCGCCCGGCTACGCCGCAGGCGTGACGCGCGCCTGGTGATCCTCGGCCGCGGTAGCCAGCACGACCGCCTGCTCGAGCTTGCCCGGGAGCTTGGTGTCGAGGCGGACGTGGACCTGCCCGGCTTCGTCGCCGAGCCAGTGTGCTATATGGCTCACTCTGCGGCCTTCGCACTCACCTCGCGCTGGGAGGGGGCGCCGGTGGTGCTCATCGAGGCCCTCGCGTGCGGTACGCCGGTGGTGAGCACGGACTGCCCCAGCGGCCCGCGGGAGGTCCTCGATGAGGGCCGCGTGGCGCCGCTCGTCCCCATGGGCGACGACGCCGCCCTGGCGGACGCCCTGGCGGGGGTGCTGGATACACCGCCGGAGCCGGCGGTGCTGCGCGAGGCGGTCGCCGCCTACGGGATCCGGCGCAGCGCCCGGGGCTACCTGGCCGCCGTGGGGCTTACCCCCCGGGAGGAGGACTGATGTGCGGGATCGCCGGTGTCAGCCTCGATGCCCCGGTGCCGGAGGAGCGCATCGCCGCGGCGGTGGCGAGGCTCAGGCACCGCGGCCCCGACGACCGCGGCGTATGGCGCGGGGGCAACGTCGCGCTCGGCCACACGCGGCTGTCCATCATCGATCTCGCCGGCGGCCACCAGCCGTTGACCACCGCCGATGGGGCACTGGTACTGGTCGCCAACGGCGAGATCTATAATCACGTGGAGCTGCGCGCCGAGCTGGAGCGCGCCGGCTGCGTGTTCCGCACGCACTCGGACTGTGAGGTCCTGCTGCACGCCTACCGCGTCCACGGCGACGACTTCCTCGACCATGTGCGCGGCATGTTCGCCTTCGCGCTCTACGACGTGCCCCGCCGACGTTTGTTGCTGGCCCGTGACCACCTCGGGCAGAAGCCACTCTTCGTCGCCGCTGGCGCCGACGGCGTGCGCTTCGCCTCCGAGATCAAGGCGCTCCTGCCGCTGCTGCCGACGCGGCCGTCGGTGCGACCGGTGGGGCTGGCGCGCTACCTTCAGCACCAGTTCGCTGCGGGGCGCGAGACCATCCTGGAGGGGGTGGAGCGGGTCCTGCCGGGGGAGATCCTGGAGGTGGTGGATGGCCGCGTTCGGGGCCGGCGCTGGTACTGGGACGCGACCCGGGTCGAGCCCAGAGAGATCGGCTTCGACGGCGCATCGCGGGAGTTCGACGAGCTCTTCGATCAGGTGATGCGTGAGCACCAGCGCTCGGACGTGCCCTTCGGCCTGTTCCTCTCTGGCGGGGTGGACTCCGCCACCCTGCTCGGGGCGCTCTCGCGCCTGCGTGACGAGCCGCTGCACACCTACTCCGTCGGTTTCGAGGCGCCGGAGATGGTCGACGAGCTGCCCCTGGCGGCGCAGGTGGCCGGGCACAACGCGAGCCATCACCACCCCTTCGCGCCGGATGGCGCGACACTGCTCGCGCGCCTGCCGCGCACCATCTGGGCGGCGGACGAGCTGATGCGCGACTTCGCCAATCTCCCGACCCTTTACCTCGCCGAGCAGGCCCGGCGGGACCTCAAGGTGGTGTTCTCCGGGGAGGGCGGTGACGAGGCCTTCGGCGGCTACGGACGCTATCGGGTCCGTGCCCTCGAGCGGCGGCTCAAGGCCCTGGCCGCGCCGGGCAGCGGCGGCTTCCGTACCGGAGGCCTGCTGCGGGGTTCGACACGTCGACGCCTCACCGGCGACGCCCTCGCCGCGGCCATGCGCCATAGCCGGGACCCGTTCACCGAGGCTTGGGCGTCGACGCCGCGGTCCTGGTCGGACCTGCAGCGCATGCAGTATGTGGACCTCACCACCGCGTTGCCCGACAATCTGCTTGTGAAGGCGGATCGGATGCTCATGGCCAATGGCGTCGAGGGCCGCCTACCGTTCGTGGATCATCGTATCGTCGCCTTCGGCCTCTCGCTGCCGGACCGGCTCAAGGTGGTCGACGGGGAGGGCAAGCATTTCCTCAAGCGCTGGGCCGAGCGCTTGGTGCCGCGGGAGCTGCTGTACGCGCCCAAGCGCGGCTTCCACGTACCCGTGCGCGGCTGGTTCGGCGAGCACCTCTCCTGGCTGCAGCGCGTCCTGCCCGCCCATCCGGCGGTGCGGGAGTGGTTCGACCCCCGTGGCGTGGCTTGGCTGCTGCGCCGGGACGCCGCCCGCGGGCGGCTCAGCGCGCAGGCCTTCGCCATCGTGCAGTTCGCGCTGTGGCACCGCATCGTATTGGCCGGGGACGGCGCCGACCCCGGTAGCGATGCGGACCCCTTCCGGCTGCTGGAGGACTGCGCATGAGCGCGGCACCGCGCATCGCCGTGTTCCTGGCCTTCTCCGGGAAGGGCGGCGTGGAACGCATGGTGCTGCGCCTGGCCGCAGGTTTCGCCGCCCGGGGCCATCCCGTGGATCTAGTGGCGGTGCGCGCCGAGAACGTGCCCCGGCCTGTGCCCGACGGGGTGCGGCTGGTGGATACCGGCCACCGCCACAGCCGGCTCGCCGTGCTCGCGCTGGCGCGTTACCTGCAGCGCGAGCGGCCGGTGGCGTTGCTGGCGGCCAAGGACCGGGCGATCCGGACCGCGGTGCTGGCCCGGGGCATTGCCGGCTCCCCCACCCGGATCGTTGGCCGGCTTGGGACCAACCTGTCCGCCTCCCTGGCCGGACGCAGCGCAGCGCGCCGGTGGCTCCGCTACGCCCCGATGCGGGCGATATACCAGCGGCTGGACGGCGTGGTGGCGGTTTCCGAGGGTGTGGCCGAGGACACCCGAAACATCACGGGGCTTGCCGGCGGGCGTGTTTGGGTGGTGCGCAACCCGGTGGTCGCCCCGGATCTTGCGGAACAGGCAAGGGCCGAGCCGGATCACCCGTGGTTGCGGGAGCCGGGCCCCCCGGTGATCCTAGGGGCCGGCCGGCTGACCCGCCAGAAGGATTTCCCCACCCTGCTGCGCGCCTTCGCCCTGCTGCGCGCGCAACGCCCGGCGCGGTTGGTGATCCTCGGCGAGGGCGGGCAGCGCGTTGCGCTGCAGGCACAGGCCTCCGAGCTCGGCATCGCCGGCGATGTGGCGTTGCCGGGGCATGTCGCCAACCCGTATGCCTGGATGGCACGGGCCTCGTTGTTCGTGCTCTCCTCGGCGTGGGAGGGATCGCCCAATGTCCTCACCGAGGCGGTGGCGCTCGGTATCCCCGTGGTGGCCACCGACTGCCCCAGCGGACCGCGGGAGCTGCTGCAGGGCGGAGCGTACGGCCCGCTGGTGGCGGTGGGGGATGAAGAGGCCATGGCCACCGCCATGGAGCGAACCCTGGATTCGCCCCTGCGCGCAGAAACCCTGCGGGCGGCGGCGCAGGGGTATACCCGGGAGGCCAGTGTCCTGGGTTATCTGCGGGCCCTGGACCTGGCCGGTGAGGAGGAGGGTGCGGGATGCTGATTTCCTACCGCCACCGCTTCCTGTTCGTGCATATCGCCAAGACCGGCGGTACCAGTATCCGCACCGCCCTACGCCGCCACCGCTGGGGTTGGCCCTACACACCGGTGCTGGCCCTGGCCAGCCTGATCAGCCAGTCTACCCATCCCAAGCATGCCCTAGGGATCAAGTTCCCGCGCCACGCCAAGGCCATCGCGGCGATGGAGATGCTGCCGCGGGAGCTCTACGACGACCTGTTCAAGTTCGCAGTGGTGCGCAACCCTTGGGACCTGCAGGTGAGCTCGTTCCATCACCTCAAGCGCGAGCACCCGCAGCGCACCGCCCACTTGGATACCTTTGAGCGCTTCCTGCGCGCCAAGCTCGACCCGGACCGGGACTACGATTACCTTCTGGATATCTCACAGGAGCGGCAATGGGAGTACGTCTGCGACTTCCAGGGCCGTCAAATCGTGGATTACATCGCCCGCTACGAGCGCCTGTCGCGGGACTTCGAGGAGATCTGCCGGCGTATCGGCATCAATCCGCCGTCGCTGCCGCACCGTCGCCGGGCCGCGGAGCGCAGGGCCTATACCGACTACTACACGGCGGAGACCCGGGCGCTGGTGGCCCGCCATTATGCCGAGGACATCGAGCGCTTCGGCTATCAATTCGGGGACTAGTTAGTGCAGGTACCCCGAATGATCACGGGATGAACGCGAATGTATTCAGCCGGCGTGTTTCTGCCGCGGTCTTTCTTCGCGGAGCCAGCCGGCACCGGAGCGGTAACACCGGTAGGGGTTGCGCATGCCCGCCGGCTGGCGGGAGAAGCGCCGGTAGGTCCACAGGTACTGGTCCGGGTGTTCGCGCACGGCGTCCTCGATGGCGCGGTTCAGCGCCCTTGCGGCGGTGAGTGGTTCCGGATCGTCCACCGCGGCGTCGACCCGGCGCCAGTGCAGCCGGTAGCCGCGGCCCGCCGGCAGGCGTTCGGCCCAGCCAAGGACGACCGGCGCGCCACTCCTGCCGGCGAGCTTGCCGAACAGGGTCATGGTCTTGGCTGGCTGGCCGAAGAACTCCGCATAGACCCCCTCCTCCGGCGGTTGCTGGTCGGGGAGGATGCCTACCGTCTCTCCGGCCCGCAGGGCCTTGAACAGCGCCCGGATCCCCGACGGGCGGGCGGGGTGGAATTGCGCGCCGCTGCGCGAGCGCGCCGCCGTGATGAGCCCCTCCAGCCAGGCCTGTCGCGGTGGGCGGTACAGGGCGTGGAGGCGGGTGCGTTGCGCCACCCAGACCTGGAGCAGCTCCCAGGCGCCCAAATGCGGTGCGATGATGAGCACGCCGCGCCCTTCTGCGCGTGCCTGCTCGAAGAGCTCCTCGCCTTCGACCTCCCGGATCAGGGCGAGGGTGTCGCCTAGGGGGCGGTACCACAGGGGCCCGAGCTCGAGGAGGTTGCATGCCGAGGCCTTCAGGGCGCGCCGCGTGAGACGGCGCTTCTCGGTCACGGCGAGCCCGGGGAAGCAGAGCTCGACGTTGACACGTGTGATGTGGCGGGCACTGTTGGGGAGAAGGTCGGCGATGGTGCCGAGGCCGCCGCCGAGGGCATGGAGAAGCCGCAGCGGCAACGCTGCAGTCAGCCTCAGCAGCAGGGCGAGCAGGCGGCTGCGCACGGGGGCGTACCGTCGATCGGGGCAGTCGTCGCCGCCGCTGTGATCACTCGCGCCGGTGCTGCTCGAGGACCCGCGGGTCGTCCGGATTGAAGTCCTTGACCACGTACTCCGCGCCGCAATAAGGGCACTTCCCCTCGCCGGTCTTGTGCAGGGGGATGAAGACCTTCGGGTGGGAGTTCCACAGGTACATCCCCGGCATCGGGCAGGAGACCGGGAGGTCGTCGATGGTCACCTCGTAGCGATGGGCCGCGTTGGGCTGGATGAGGTCGGATTGATCGTGGGTCTGCGGGTCCGGCACGTCCTTCTCCTTGTCACCGTGGCTCAGTTGACCGGGGTAAGCCAATGGGGATAGGCGTCGCGGCGGCCTTCCACCTGGTCGAAGAACAGCTTCTGCAGCTGCGCGGTGATGGGCCCGCGGGTGCCCTCGCCGATGACCCGCCCGTCGAGCTCGCGGATCGGGGTGACCTCGGCGGCGGTGCCGGTGAAGAAGGCCTCGTCGCAGACGTAGACCTCGTCGCGGGTGAGGCGGCGCTCACGGACCTCGAAGCCGGCATCGGTGGCGAGCCGAATCACCGCGTCGCGGGTGACGCCGGCGAGCGCCGAGGTCAGCTCCGGGGTGTAGACGATGCCATCGCGGACCATGAAGAAGTTCTCCCCTGAGCCCTCGGCGACGAAGCCCTCGACATCGAGCAGCAGTGCCTCGTCATAGCCGGCGGCCACCGCCTCCTGCAGCGCCATCATGGAATTGATGTAGTTGCCGTTGGCCTTGGCCCGGCACATGGCGATGTTGACGTGGTGTCGGGTATAGGAAGAAGTCTTGATGCGGATGCCGCGCTCGATGGCCTCCGAGCCCAGGTATGCCCCCCAGTGCCAGGCGGCGATCATGACATGGGTGGACAGGCCGTCGGCGCGCAGGCCCATGCCCTCGGAGCCGTAGAAGGCCATGGGGCGGATATAGGCGCTCTCCAGGCCGTTCTCCCGGACCGCGGCGATGCAGGCGCGGTTGATGGTCTCCGCATCGTAGGGCATCGGCATACCCAGGATCTTCGCCGAGTCCATAAACCGCCGGGTGTGCTCCCGCAGCCGGAAAATGGCCGGGCCCTCGACGGTGTTGTAGGCGCGTACCCCCTCGAAGACCCCGAAACCGTAGTGCAGCGTATGGGTGAGGACATGGACCTTGGCCTCGCGCCAGGGCACGAATTCGCCGTCGATCCAGATCACACCGTCGCGGTCCGCCATGCTCATGCGCGGCACTCCCTGATGTTCAAGCTGTTGTGTTCTCGGGGGATGCAGCCTCGTCGCCCATGACGTCTCGCCACTGCGCGATCACCGTCTCCCGGTGCTCGCGGAAGCGCTCCGCCGCTACCTTCGCCGGCTGCTCCTGGAGGGTGAGCCGGTGGACCTCCGCGCGAAACACCCGGTAGGCCTCTGCCAGCGCCTCCGCCGCGTGCTCGTCGAAGACATCGCCGCAGCGACTGAGCTCGCCGAGCAGGCGGATGTTGTCGGTGTAGCGCAACAATCCGGGATGGTCATGGGCCCCCGCAAGGACCCCATATTGCACCATAAATTCGATATCCGCGATACCGCCGCGATCCTGCTTGAGGTCAAAGACCTCTTCATCCCCCGACGCCTTTTCCCGGCGCATGCGCTCGCGCATGGCCGCCACCTCCTGGCGTAGGCTTGCCCGCTCGCGGGGTTGGGCCAGGATCTCGCGGCGCAGCGCCTCGACGCGCTCGCCGAGCCCTTGGTCACCGGCGACAACCCGGGCGCGGACCAGGGCCTGATGCTCCCAGGTCCAGGCGCTGTTGCGCTGGTATTCGGCGAAGGCGTCCAGGCTGGTGGTCAGTAGCCCCGACTTGCCGCTCGGGCGCAGCCGGGTGTCCACTTCGTAGAGTACCCCGCCCGGTGTGGTGGTGGAGAGGATGTGGATGATGCGTTGCGCGAGACGGGCGAAGAACACCGCATTGTCCACGGACTTCTCGCCATCGGTGTGCAGCTCCTCGCCCTGGGCATCATTGATGAACACCAGGTCGAGGTCGGAGCCGTAGCCGAGCTCGATGCCCCCGAGCTTGCCGTAGGCGAGGGTGACGAAGCCCTGGCGCACCCGCTCACGGTCCACCGTGCCGCCGGGCTCGCCGTAGCGCCGGCTGACGTGGTGCCAGGCAATGCGTAATACCTCGGCGAGGACCACCTCGGCGATGTCGGTGAGATAGTCGCTGACCACCATGATGGGGATGGCGTCGGCCAGATCGGCGGCGGCGACCCGGAGCACGTTGGCCTGGCGGAAGTGGCGCAGCGCCTCCATCTGCTCCTCGAGGTCGTCCGGGTCCACGCGGGCCATGCGCGTGGCGAGCTCCTCGGCCAGTGCCTGCCGGCGCAGGGGGGTGTACAGGGTGCGGGGATCCAGGAGCTCGTCGAGCAGCACCGGGTGCAGGGCCAGCAGCCGCGCGATCCAGGGGCTGCCGCTGCACAGCTGCACCAGCTGCGAGAGGGCCATAGGGTTTTCGTTGAGCAGTGCCAGGTACACCGTGCGCCGGGCCACGGTCTCCAGCAGCGCGAGGATGCGCTCCAGGGTGGCGTCCGGACGATCCTGGCCCGAGACGGCCTGCAGCAGCATGGGCATCAGCCGGTCCAGCCGCCCCCGGCCGCGGGAGGAAAGCGAGCGCCCCACGTGGCCGTCACGCAGCGCGGCGATGCGCTCCCGCGCCCGGGAAGGCCGCTGGAACCCGCACTCATGGAGGAAGGCGTCGATGTCGTCGGCGTCTACGGTGGCGTTCCAGACGTCGCTGAAGTCCATGCCCGTCGCCTCGCCCTCGCCCGCCTGCTGGGGCGCGACGAAGACCTGATCGAAGTGGGCCTGAACCTTGGCGCGCCAGTGCTCGAGGTCGGCGGCCAAGGCATCGTAGTCCGGATAGCCCATGGCGTGGGCGAGGCGCGCCTGGTCCAGCGCGCCCTCGGGCAGGGCGTGGGTCTGCTCATCCCGCAGCGCCTGCAACCGGTTCTCGGTGCGGCGCAGGAAGCGGTACGCCTCGGCGAGCTCGTCACCGCTCCACTTCGGGAGCTGGCCGTGGGCGACCAGGCGCTCCAGGGTGGGGAGCAGACGGCGGCACTGCAGCTCCGGTTCCTGGCCCCCGCGGATGAGCTGGAAGGCCTGGGCGATGAACTCGATCTCGCGGATGCCGCCGCGGCCGAGCTTGATGTTGTCCGCCAGCCCGCGGCGACGTACCTCGCGGTCCACCAGGGCCTTCATCTCGCGGAGGTTCTCGAAGGCGCCGTAGTCCAGGTAGCGGCGGTAGACGAAGGGGCGTAGGCCGGCCAGGAGTTCTTCACCACGGTGGTAGTCGCCGCCGACCACCCGCGCCTTGATCATGGCGTAGCGTTCCCACTCCCGGCCCTGGTTCTGGTAGTAGAGCTCTACGGCATTGAAGCTGGAGGCCAGGGGCCCGGAGCTGCCGAAGGGGCGCAGGCGCATGTCCACGCGGAAGGCCTGGCCGTCGGCGGTCTTCTGGTCGAGGGTGGCGATGAGCTCCTGGCCCAGGCGATTGAAGAACTCCTCGTTGTCCCGGGGCCGCCGACCGTCGGTCTCGCCGGGGTCGGGGAAGGCGAAGATCAGGTCAATGTCGGAGGAGAAGTTGAGCTCGGCGCCGCCGAGCTTACCCATGCCCAGGACCACCATGCGCTGGGGCTCTCCGTCCGCGTTCCGCGGTGTGCCCCAGAGCCGGCAACGGCGCTCGTAGAGGTGGGCGAGGGTACGGTCTATGCAAGCCTCGGCGAGGGCGGATAGCTCGCCGAGGGTTTCCTCCAGGGTGGCGATGCCGGCGAGGTCCCGCCAGGCGATGCGAACCATCTGCGCCTCCCGGAACCGGCGCAGGGCGCGCTGTAGCGTGTCCGTGCCGTCAGCGTCCGCGATGCCCGCGTCGAGATCGGTGGCGAGGCCCTCCAGGGTGCGTGGCTCGGAGAGATCCCCCAGATCCTCCAGGAGCTCCGGGCGGCGGCGACAGCTCTGGGTGACGAACTCGCTGGCCGCCCAGACGCCGGGCAGGGTGGCCTGGACGTGCGGGTCGCCGGGCGCGCCGTGCTCGGTGAGGTGTCCGGCGATGGGCTCGGTGACCGCATCGCGCAGCGGCGGCGGCAGCGATTCCACCGCCCTGCGCAGGGGCTCGGGGGCGTTGTCGATATCCATCCCCGGAGCTTACTCAGCGCGACGGGGGCGCGGCAACACGCCGGACTCCCATGCCTAGCGCCGGTTGCCCGCGCGCAGCGCGGCCACGGGCACGAAGGCCACCTCGTAGGGCGGCTCGGGCTGCAGCGTCACATGCTCGATGCCGAATTCCTCGCGTAGCATCCGTCGCATCGCCTCGAGCAGCTCCGGCCATGCCGCGAGGCTACGAATGCGCACGTGGGCGGCGATGGCGTGATGGCCGGTTGCAATGGTCCACACGTGCAGGTCGTGGACCCCCTCGACGCCCTCGAGCTCCAGGAGCCTGCGGCCGAGGCGCTCCAGATCGATGTGCCGCGGCACTCCCTCCATGACCACGTGGACGGCCTCCCGCAGCAACCGGGAGGTGGAGATCAGGATCAGCCCGGAGATCACCAGCGAGAGCAGCGGGTCGACCGGGGTCCAGCCGGTGGTGGCGATGACCAGCCCGCTGGCCAGCGCGGCCACGGAACCGAGCAGATCGCCGAGGACGTGCAGGGCCGCACCCCGGGTGTTGAGGTTCTGCTCGCCGCCGTGGAGGATGCGCAGCACCAGCAGGTTGACCGCCAGGCCGACGGCGGCCACCACCAGTACCATGGCGCCATGCACCGGCTGCGGGTCGAGCAGGCGGGCCACCGCCTCGTAGGCGATCCAGGCGACCACCACCAGCATGAACCCCGCGTTGGCCAGCGCGCCGACGATCTCGGCGCGCTGCAGGCCGAAGCTGTGGAGCCGGCTCGGCGGGCGCCGGCTCAGCCAGGCTGCCAGTGCCCCGAGGCCGAGGGCCACGGAATCCGTGACCATGTGGCCGGCATCGCCGATCAGCGCCAGCGACCCGGACACCAGCCCGCCCACCAGCTCCACCAGGGCGAACCCGCCGGTAAGCGCGAGCGCCATAAGCAGTGCCCGCCCGCCGGAGCTCGCGCGGCCGTGCTCGTGGTGGGCGTTGCCGGCCGCGCTCATGCCCCGGGTGCTGCGGCGCAGGGCCGACGGCTACACGCGTTCGTAGAGCGCGGCAATGCCCTGGCCGCCGCCGATGCACATGGTCACCACGGCATAGCGGCCCTGGATGCGCCGGAGCTCGTGCAACGCCTTCACGGTGAGGATGGCCCCGGTGGCGCCGATCGGGTGGCCCAGGGAGATCCCGCTGCCGTTGGGGTTCACGCGGGCCGGATCGAGCTCCAGGTCCCGGACCACCGCTAGGGCCTGGGCGGCGAAGGCCTCGTTGATCTCCCAGGTGTCGACCTGATCCGCGGTCACGCCGGTCCGCTCGAGCAGCCGGCGGACCGCCGGTACCGGCCCGATGCCCATGTATTTCGGCTCCACCGCCGCCACGGTGCCGTCGACCAGCCGCGCCAGGGGGGCCAGGCCTTCGCGTTCGGCGCGGCCGCGCTCCATCAGCACCACGGCGGCGGCGCCGTCGTTGATGGCGGAGGCGTTGCCGGCGGTGACCGTGCCGCCGTCGGGTTTGAACACCGGCTTCATCCCCGCCATCTTGGCCGGGTCGACGTCGCGGCGCGGTCCCTCGTCGGTGTCCACGGTGACGGTGCCCTTCCGGCCCTGGATCTCCACGGGCATGATCTGTTCGCGGAAGTGGCCGCCGTCGATGGCCGCCACGGCGCGTCGGTGGCTCTCCGCGGCCAGCGCGTCCTGGTCCTCCCGGGAGATGCCCCACTTCTCGGCCACGTTCTCGGCGGTAATGCCCATGTGGCATTTATCGAAGGGGTCGGTGAGGGCGCCGACCATGGCATCGAGCATCTTGCCGTCGCCCATGCGCTGGCCCCAACGCCCGGAGGGCAGCCAGTAGGGGGCGCGGCTCATGGCCTCCGCCCCGCCGGCGACCGCGCACTCCGTGTCCCCCTCGCGGATGTAGGTGGCCGCGGTGAGGATGGCCTGCAGGCCGCTGCCGCAAAGGCGGTTCAGCGTGAGCCCCGGCGTGGAGACCGGCAGGCCGCCGTTCACCGCCGCCACCCGGCCCAGGTACATATCCCGTGGTTCGGTGTGGATGACGTTGCCGAAGACCGCCTGGCCCACGGTCTCCGGGCTCACGCCGGAGCGGCGCACGGCCTCGGCGACCGCCGAGGCCGCCAGGTCCCCGGCGGGGACGTCCTTGAGGGCACCACCATACGTGCCCACCGGCGTGCGGGCCCCGTTGACAACGACTACCTCCTCCATGGGATACCTCCTTCAGTGGGGGGTTAGGCTGTGGATTCATTGTAGCCCGGCGCGAGCATTTTCTTGAACGCCGGGGGACGGTCGGCGAGAATATCGGCCCTTGAGAGCGCGGAAACCGGGCGGATCCGCCGGCGCGGGATTGGGGGGCATAACCTCGGCGGGCGCGGGGTGGAGGGCCGCCTGCCATTACAAACCGGAAACATCCGGGCACGCGCATGCAGCCGGGGATCGGTCAGAAGCCGGCGCGGCCCACACTTCTCCAGGGAGGCTTTCATGACCCAGCATATCAAGTATCCGGAATCGGGCGAAAAGCTCAAGGTGGTCGACGGCCGGATCTCGGTGCCCGACCAGCCGGTTCTCGGCTACGTGGAGGGCGACGGCATCGGCCCGGACATCACCCGGGCGAGCATGCGCATCTGGGACGCCGCGGTGGAGCAGGCCTACGGTGGCCAGCGCAAGATCCACTGGGCGGAGCTCTACATGGGGGAAAAGGCCGCGGAGCTGTATGACGGTGATTACTTCCCCGAGGAGACGCAGCGGGCCCTCGAGGACCTCATCGTCTCCATCAAGGGCCCGCTGACCACCCCCGTCGGTGGTGGCTTTCGGTCACTCAACGTCGCCCTGCGCCAGAAGCTTGACCTCTACGCTTGCGTCCGGCCGGTGCGCCACTATGACGGCGTGCCCTCGCCGTTGCGCAAGCCCGAGGACGTGGACGTAGTGGTCTTCCGGGAGAACACCGAGGACGTCTACGCCGGCATCGAGTACCAGTCCGGTAGCGAGGAGAACAAGAAGGTCGCGAACTTCCTCAAACAGGAGATGGGCGAGACCTTCTTCGACGATGCCGGACTCGGCGTCAAGCCCATCAGCCCCTTTGGCTCGAAGCGCCTGGTACGCAAGGCGATCCAGTACGCCATCGATAACAAACGTGAGTCGGTGACCCTGGTCCACAAGGGCAACATCATGAAGTTCACCGAGGGTGCCTTCATGCAGTGGGGCTACGAGGTCGCCAAGGAGGAGTTCGGCGATGTCACCATCACCGAGGAGGAGCTCTACTCCACCTACGGTGGCAAGCGTCCCGAGGGCAAGATCGTCATCAAGGACCGCATCGCCGACATCATCTTCCAGCTGATGCTGTTGCGGCCCAACGAGTTCGACGTCCTCGCAACCATGAACCTGAACGGCGACTACCTCTCCGATGCCATCGCCGCGGAGGTCGGGGGTGTGGGTATCGCGCCCGGGGCCAACATGTCGGATCACGTGGCCGTGTTCGAGGCCACCCACGGCACCGCGCCGAAGTACGCCGGCCAGGATAAGGTCAATCCCGGCTCGCTGCTGTTCTCCGGCGTTATGATGCTGGACTACATCGGCTGGACCGAGGCGGCGGACCTCATCCGTGCCGCCTACCAGAAGGTGGTCACCACCGGCATCGTTACCTACGACTTCGCCCGCCAGATCGAGGGCGCCACCGAGGTGAAGACCAGCCAGTTCGCCGATGCCATCATCGAGCAGATGCAGGGCCGCATTGATCTGGCCAAGTACCAGCAGGAGCGCGAGGCGGCCATCGAACACGACCGTAAGGTCCGCGAGCTGCGCCGGGTGGCCTCGCCACTGGAGGAGATGATCGCCTCCGGGCGTACCCCGCAGAGCGTGCGGGAGATGATGAACCCGGAGCCGGTCTCCGTGGCAGCGACCACCTCGGTGGAGGACGCCATGCACCTGATGCGCGAGCGCCACATCAGCTCGGTGATCTGCGAGCCCGGTGATGACGGGGCGTGGGGGATCATGACCCAGCGCGACGTGCTCTCGCGCATCATCTCCACCGGGCGCCGTCCCGCCGAGGCGAAGGTCAGCGAGGTGGCGAGCAAGCCCTTGGTGACCGTGCCGGGGGACATGGGCCTGCAGGAGTGCGCGGAGAAGATGAGCAAGGAGAACATCCGCCGCGTGGTGGTGGTCGATGGGAACGGCCGCCCGGCGGGTATCATCTCCGATACCGACATCTTCGCCGCCGTCGAGCAGTTCGGCCTGCCCGACTGACCGCCACCGCGGCCACCAGCGGGTCACGACGCCCGGGTGCGGACCGCCGCGCCCGGGCGTTTCTGTCAGGGGGGAGCATGGACGACAAGCGCACCGACGCGCCGTTGCGCGATGACATCCGCCAGCTCGGCGGGCTGCTCGGCAGCACCATCCACGACCAGGCGGGGGAGTCCGTCTACCACGTGGTCGAGGAGGTGCGGCGGCTGTCCAAGGAGGCCCGCGCCGGCGACCCGGCCGCGGCCGCGGAGCTCGAGCGCACCCTCGCGGAGCTCCCCGAGGAGCTCATCGTGCCGGTGGTCCGGGCGTTCTCGCAGTTCCTCAACCTCGCCAATATCGCCGAGCAGCATCACCGGGTGCGCCGCAGCCGTTCCTGGCGGCGCGACCCCGAGGCCGCTCCGTTGCGCGGTTCGCTGGAGGAGAGCTTCGAGCGGCTGAGTGACGAAGTGGACGGTGAGCAGCTCTACGAGGCGGCCCGCGGTCTGTCCATCGAGCTAGTGCTCACCGCCCACCCCACCGAGGTCAGCCGCCGTACCCTGTTGCAGAAGTACAATCGCATCGCCGGTCTGCTGGACCGCCAGGACCGGCTCGACCCCATCCCCGAGGAGATCGAGGATGTCCACCAGGCGCTGCGCCGCGAGATCACCGCTGCCTGGTATACCGACGACATCCGTCGCGAGCGCCCGCGCCCCCAGGACGAGGCGCGCTGGGGGCTGGCGGTCATCGAGCAAACCCTCTGGGATGTGGTGCCCCGTTATCTCCGGCGCCTGGACCGTCAGCTCTACCTGCGCACCGGCCGCCACCTGCCGCTGGATGCCGCCCCCATCCGGTTCGGCTCCTGGATGGGTGGCGACCGCGACGGCAACCCCAGCGTCACCGCCGCCGTCACCCGAGAGGTGTGCCTGCTCAACCGCTGGATGGCCGTCCAGCTCTATGAGCAGGAGGTCAGTCGCCTGATCACCGAGCTTTCGCTGCACTGCGCCGACGACGAGCTCAAGCAGGCCGCCGGTGGGGCCTGGGAGCCCTATCGCCAGTTGCTCAAGGAGGTGCGCGCCCGGTTGCGACGGACCCGGGCGTGGATCGATGCGCGCCTGGCCGGTGAAACGCCGCCGGCGGAGGATGTCTACCTCCGTGCCGAGGAGCTCGCCGAGCCATTGCGGGTCTGCTACCACTCGCTACAACACTGCGGCGCGGGGGTGGTCGCCGAGGGCCGACTGCTCGATCTGATACGGCGGCTGTCGGTGTTCGGCCTGACCCTGATGCGCGTGGACATCCGCCAGGAGGCCGGGCGGCACAGCGATGCCCTGGACGCCATCACCCGCGAGCTCGGCCTGGGCAGCTACCACGACTGGGACGAGGCGCAACGCCAGGACTTCCTGGTGCGCGAGCTCGCCAGCCGCCGGCCGCTGACCCCGCGGGACTTCGAGCCCGACGAGGATATCCGCGAGGTGCTGGATACCTTCGACGTGATGGCGGAGCTGGGCCCCGATTCCCTGGGGGCCTACGTCATCTCCATGGCGGCGCGGCCGTCGGACATCCTCGCCGTGGAGCTGCTGCAAAAGGAGGCCGGGGTCCGGCATTTCCTGCGGGTGGTGCCGTTGTTCGAGACCCTGGACGATCTGGAGGGCGCGGGGGCGGCCATGGAGCGGCTGCTGGATATCCCCTGGTATCGCCGGCGAATCGGCGACCACCAGGAGGTGATGCTGGGCTACTCGGATTCCGGCAAGGATGCCGGCCACCTCACCGCTGCCTGGGCGCTGTACCAGACCCAGGAGCGGCTGGTGGCCCTGGCCCGCCGCCACGGCATCCGATTGACCCTCTTCCATGGCCGCGGCGGTTCCATCGGCCGCGGTGGCGGCCCCACCCACGCGGCGATCCTCTCCCAGCCGCCGGGCAGCGTGGAGGGGCGGCTGCGGGTCACCGAGCAGGGCGAGGTCATCCAGGCGAAGTTCGGGCTGCCCGGCATCGCCCAGCGCAATCTCGAGCTCTACACCACGGCGGTGCTCGAGGCCTCCCTGTGCCCGCCGGCGGCCCCGGACGCCCAGTGGCGGGAGATCATGGACGGTCTCTCCGGGATCGCCAAGTCCACCTACCGCGGCCTGGTACGCGAGACCCCGGAGTTCATCGAGTACTTCCGCCACGCCACCCCGGAGCATGAGATCGGCTTACTGAGCATCGGCAGCCGCCCGGCGCGGCGCAGACCCACCAGCGGCGTCGAGAGCCTGCGCGCCATCCCCTGGATCTTCTCCTGGACCCAGACACGGCTGCTCCTGCCGGCCTGGCTGGGGGTGGGGGAGGCGCTGGCCGCACACCTGGACCGCGACGGCGAGACCCTGCGGCGGATGTATCGGCAGTGGCCGTTCTTCCGTGCCTTCCTGGACATGGTGGAGATGGTGCTGGCCAAGGGGGACCCCCAGGTGGCCGCCTGGTACGATGCCCGCCTGGTACCGGAGGAGTTGCGCCCGCTGGGCGAGCGCCTGCGCGGGCAGTTCCGGGACACGCTGGATGCGGTCCTCGCCGTGACCGGCCACGCCACCCCACTGGAGGACTTCCCGGTGGTCCAGCGCTCCGTGCAGGTTCGCAACCCCTACGTGGACCCCCTGAACCTCGTCCAGGTGGAGCTCCTCCGGCGGGTGCGCCACGGCCGCGAGGAGACGCTGCTGCGTCCGCTAATGGTCTGCATCAACGGTATCGCCGCCGGTATGCGCAATACCGGCTGAACCGGCGCCGCGGCGGAGGCCGTACTGGAGCAGCGCCACCAGGAAGATCGGTGGCAGGGCCATCTCTACGCCCTCCTCGAGGGCCTGGATGATGCGGGCGGTGAGCTCGGGGAGGACGATGCCATAGTCCTCGGCGAGGATGGCCGGGGCGCGGTCGACCACCTTGGTCGCCGCGGTGATGAGGACACCGAAGATCGCGGTCCGCATCCATGGCCGGCGCCATCCCCCTTGCAGGAGGAGGCGGCCGCCGTAGATCAGCACCACCACCAGCAACGTAAGGAGGGCCATGGCCACGGGGCCGGCGATCAGTTTCTCGGCGAGCGGGATGGTCGGGTCCTCGTAGTAGTTGGTCTTGAAGAGGCTGTCCGAGGTGAAGGCCTTGTGCCAGCTGGCTTCCCGGGCGGCCAGCAGGCAGGCCGTCACCGCCAGGGTGACGCGGTGGCGGAGGGCGGCCCGACGCCCGGCGAGAAGGGCCACGGCCAGCAGCAACCAGAACGCGATGCTGAGCCGCTCGAACGGACCGGCCTCGGAGAAGGCGCGCTCGAGGGTCGAGCCGTCCAGGCTCACGGCGAGGATGAGCAGGAAGACAGCGTAGATGGCCAGGGCGATGTACATCCCGGCCGCCAGTCGGCGTGGTGCCACGATTGGGGCTCTCAACGGCATTGTGGTAACCGGCAAAGGGTACCGATGCGGGTAGCGTTTTGCACGGAGTCGACACAACACCACCGGTTGGCTAGGCTTGAGCCGCTTACCGATCAGCGGGGATGTGATGCAGCAATATCAGCGGGAGTTCATCGAGCTCGCCCTGCAGCGGGAGGTGCTGCGCTTCGGCGCCTTTACCCTGAAGTCCGGCCGCAGCAGCCCCTATTTCTTCAACGCCGGGCTGTTCGACAGCGGCGAGGCGCTGGCCCGGCTCGGCGATTTCTACGCCCGCGCGATCATCGATGCCGGCCTGGAATTCGACGTCCTTTTCGGCCCCGCCTACAAGGGGATCCCCCTGGCGGCGGCCACCGCCATCGCCCTGGCGGAGCACCACGGCCGGGACGTGGCCTATGCGTTTAATCGCAAGGAGCCCAAGGATCACGGCGAGGGCGGGGATATCATCGGCGCGCCGCTGGGCGGGCGGGTATTGGTCATCGACGACGTGATCACCGCCGGGACCTCGGTGGCCGAGAGCGTCGCCCTCATCGAGGGCGCCGGGGCCCGGCTGGCGGGGGTGGTCATCGCCCTGGATCGTCAGGAACGCGCTGAAGGCGGGTGCTCGGCGGCCCAGTCAGTGGTCCGCCGCCATGGGGTGGCGGTGCATGCCATCGCGACCCTGGACACCCTGGTCGCCTTTCTCGAGCAGCGTCCGGGTCGTGCCCGTGACCTGGAGGCGTTGCGCGACTACCGCAGGCGCTACGGCGTCGTGCGGGAGGAGTGAGCTGATGGCGGGAAGATGGTGCTCTCCGCGGTGGCTCCTTGCGGCGGTACTCGCGCTGGCGGTCCTCGCCGCGGCCGATGTGCAGGCGCGTAGCTACAAATGGGTGGACGACGAGGGCCGGGTCCACTACAGCGACTCCATCCCCGCCGAGGAGGCCCAGAAGCGCCGTGAGCGCGAGCTCAAATCGGAGCGCGGCCTTACCATCGAGCGGCTGGAGCCACCGCCGACCCGGGAGGCCCTCGAGGCACGGGCCCGTGCCGAGGCGAGGGCCGAGGAGCAGGCCCGTCGCGAGGCCGAACGCCGGGAACGCGACCGTGTACTGCTTCGTACTTATGACAGCCTGGCGGCGATGGAACGGGCCCGGGACGAGCGCCTGGCCGTGCTCGACGGGCGCATACGGCTGGCCCGGGACCGGGTAGAGCGGCTCGAGCGCCGCCACGAGGCCTTGAGCGAACGGGCCGCGGCGATGGAGCGCAGCGGCAGCGGGGACCTCGACAAGGTGTACCGGGAGATCGAGTCGGTGGCCGAGCAGGTCCGCGAGCAGCGTGCCTATATCGAGCGCCAGCGCGAGGAACAGGCGGCGATCCGCGCCCGCTTCGAGCTGGACATGCAGCGCTTCCGGGAGCTCAGTGGCGCCGGCGACGGCTGAGCCGTGATCGTCACCGACTGGTTCATCCTCCTCTTCGGCGCGCTCATCGCGGTCAGCATTCTGGCCACCGTGCCCGCCGACCGCAGCGGTGTACCCGTGCTTGCGGTGTTCCTCGGTGTCGGCATGCTCGCCGGCACCGACGGCGTCGGCGGCATCGAGTTCGACAGCGTCGCCACCGCCCACCTCCTGGGTACGGCGGCGCTGGCGGTCATCCTCTTCGATGGCGGCCTGCATACCCCCTCGTCCAGCTTCCGGACCGGATTATGGCCGGGCCTGATCCTGGCCACCGCCGGTGTGATTCTAACCGCGCTGGTGACCGCCGCCGCCGGTGTCTGGGTCTTCGGCATGGGCTGGGGCCCGGCGGCGTTGCTCGCCGCCATGGTCAGCTCCACCGACGCGGCGGCGGTGTTCTACCTGCTGCGCGCCCGCAGCGTCGAGGTGCACTCCCGGGTGCGCAACACCCTGGAGATCGAGTCCGGCGTGAACGATCCGCTGGCCATCTTCCTCACCCTGGCGTTGACCCTGCTCCTGGCCTCTCCCGGGGCGGCGACCCCGTCATCGCTGGTAACGATGCTGGCATTGCAGATGGGCCTTGGCGGGGCCATCGGCCTGGGTGGCGGATGGCTGCTCACGCTGCTCGTCAACCGCCTGGCCCTGGCACCGAGCCTCTACCCGCTGCTGGCACTGGCCGGCGGGCTGGCCATCTACGGGGCCGCGGCGGTCACTGGCGGCAGTGGTTTCCTCGCCGCGTACCTGGCGGGACTGGTGGTGGGCAACCGGATACGTGCCGCCCGCCGCGGCATCCGCCGCTTCCACGACGGCATGGCCTGGCTCGCCCAGATCGGCCTGTTCCTCATGCTCGGCCTGCTGGTCAACCCGCGGGAGCTGTTGCCCGTGGCCCTGGAGGCCTTGGGCCTGGCGGCGGTGCTCATCCTCCTGGCCCGGCCCCTGGCCGCCGTGATCTGCCTCGCCCCGCTGCGTTTCGCGCCCCGGCAGATCGCCTTCATCAGCTGGACCGGGCTGCGCGGTGCGGTACCCATCGTGCTCAGCCTGTTCCCCCTGCTTGCCGGGGTCCCGGACGCCCAGGAGCTGTTCAATCGGGTGTTCTTCATCGTCCTGGTCTCGCTGCTGGTGCAGGGCTGGACGGTATCCCCGCTGGCCCGGCGCCTGGGCCTGGTGCTGCCGCGAACGCACCCGGAGCTCGACCGGGTGGACCTGGCGCGACCCCAGGGCTATGAGCTCATCACCTGCCGGCTTCCGGAGGGGGCGCCGGCGAGCCGTGGCCGGGTTGCCGAGCTGGAACCGCCCGCCGGCGTGCACGTCCTCTCGGTGATGCGTCGCGGGGAGGTGGTCCCTGCCGATCCGAAGCTGCCGTTGCAGGTGGACGACCGGCTCTACCTGCTGATGCCCTCCACGGATCCGCGGCTGGAGGAACGTTTCCAGCACTGGCTGGACACGGTGGCCACGGCCCGGGACGACGCCGAGCAGGCCTACTTCGGCGAGTTCACCGTGGCCGCGGAGGCACCCATGGAGGCCTTCGCGGCCATGTATCTCGGCGCCGGGGTCGAGGGCCTGCGAGCCGGGGAGAGTGTCGGCGCCTTCCTGCGCCGGCGGCTGCGCCATCGTGCCTCGGAGGGCGATAGCGTGCGCGTCGGCGGGGTGATGCTCACTGTCCGCGAGATGGAGGGCGACCGGATCACGCAGGTGGGTGTGCGGCTGCCCCGCCCGGACCGTGAATGAGGGTGCCGACCCCGGAGTCGGTGAACAGCTCCAGCAGTACCGCGTGTTCCACCCGGCCGTCGACGATGGTGGCGGCATTGACCCCGCCCGCTACCGCCTCCAGGGCGCAGCGCACCTTGGGCAGCATGCCGCCGGCGATGGTGCCGTCAGCGATAAGTCGCTCCACGTCCGTGGCGTCCAGGCCGGTGAGCAGCTGCCCGGTGGCGTCGAGGATGCCGGGGGTGTTGGTCATCAGGATGAGCTTCTCCGCCTGCAGGGTCTCGGCGAGGCGCCCGGCGACCAGGTCCGCGTTGATGTTGTACGTGTGGCCGTCGTCACCCACGCCGATGGGCGCGACCACCGGGATGAAGTCCTCGCCGTCGAGCAGTGACACCAGTGCCGGGTCGATGCCGGCGACCTCGCCGACGTGGCCGATGTCGATAATCTCGGGCTCGCGTTCGGCCTCCGTAGGGCGCTGGATGTGGAGCTTGCGGGCGTGGATGAAGCCGCCGTCCTTGCCCGTGAGGCCCACCGCCCGGCCGCCGTGACGATTGATGAGGCTGACGATCTCCTTGTTGACCAGCCCGCCGAGGACCATCTCCACCACGTCCATGGTCTCGGAGTCGGTGACCCGCATGCCCTCGATGAATTCCGTCTCCTTGCCGATGCGCTCCAGCAGCTTGCCGATCTGCGGCCCCCCGCCGTGGACGATCACCGGGTTGAAGCCCACCAGCTTCATCAGCACCACGTCCCGGGCGAAGCTCTCCTTCAGCGCCGTTTCCGTCATGGCGTTGCCCCCGTACTTGACCACAATGGTGCGGCCGTGGAAGCGCCGGATGTAGGGCAACGCTTCAGTGAGGACATGGGCGACCTGGGCGGGAGGGGTGGGTTGGTCCGTCATGGCTGTGGGTCTCCTGGCCTGTGGCCCGCGTATTATGCCTGCCGGGGCATCGGCGCGCCGAGCGTCGCTCAGAAGCCGGGCTTCAGTTCCGGGGCCGCGGCCGCCAGCAGCGCGCGGAAGCGCCCCTGAATCTCCTCGAGGCTGTCGGCGTCGTCGCCCTCGAAGCGCAGGGTCAGGCAGGGCTCGGTGTTGGAGGCCCGGACCAGCCCCCAGCCGGTGGCGAAATCCACCCGTAGCCCGTCCATGGTGGTCACCCGCGCCGACTCCGGGAGCTCGTGGATGTGGTCCGCGAGGCGCTGCATCACCGCCTCGGCCTCACCTTCCGCCAGGGGGATGCGCAGCTCCGGGGTACTCGCCGTCTCCGGCAGGTCGGCGAACAGCGCCGCACCCGGGCCGGGGTGCTGGGAGAGCAGCTCGAGCAGGCGGGCGCCGGCGTAGAGGGCGTCATCGAAGGGATACCAGCGGTCGGCGAGGATGATGTGGCCGCTCATCTCACCGGCGAGCGGGGCGTTGGTCTCGTTGCGACGCCGCTTGATCAGCGAATGGCCGCTCGGTGACATCACCGGGACGCCGGCGCAGGCGGTAATCACCTCGGCGAGGTGCCGGGAGGACTTCACATCGAAGACGACATCCGATCCCGGCAGGCGGCCGAGGATCTCGCGGGCGAAGAGCATCATCTGCCGGTCCGGCCAGATGATATGGCCCTCGCTGTCCACCACCCCGAGGCGGTCGCCGTCGCCGTCGAACGCGAGTCCGATGTCCGCGCCCTCGTCGACGACGCGCTCGCGCAGGTTCTCCAGGTTGCGGGGATCGGCGGGGTCGGGGTGGTGGTGGGGGAAGTCCCCGTCGAGCTCGCAGTACAGCGGGATGACCTCGCAGCCGAGGGCCGCGAGCAGGCGCGGGGCGGCCACGGCGGTCACCCCGTTGCCGCAGTCCACGACTACCCGCAGTGGCCGGCAGGCCGCGATATCCGCGGCCACCTCGTGGACATACGCCTCGATGACGCCGTCCACCGTCTCGAAATCCGCCGGCGGTGGGTCCGGCGGTGCCCCGGCCGCCTTTTCCCCGAGCGCGCTGATGGCGCTCCCGGAGAGGGTCTCCCCGCCGAGCATGATCTTGAGCCCGTTGTACTCGGGGGGGTTGTGGCTACCGGTGACCATCACCCCGGCATCGGTGCCGAGCCAGCGAGTGGCGAAGTACAGGATCGGGGTGGGCACCGCGCCCACGTCCAGCACCGCACAGCCGGCGTCGGCGAGCCCGCGTATCAGGGCGTCGGCGAGGCGGGGGCTGGAATGGCGGCCGTCCCGGCCCACTACCACCCGCCGCTGTCCGGCCTCCCTTGCGTCGGTGCCTATGGCATGGCCCAGGCGGGCGACGACCTCCACGGTGAGGGTGCGGTCCACAGTGCCGCGGACATCGTAGGCGCGAAGGATGCCCGGCGGAATGACCTCACCGTCCCCCACCGCGGAGGAGGAAGTCTCCGCGGCTTCGCTCTCTGTTGCCACTGCCCCAGGGGGTGGTTCCTTGTCCCGGTCCTCGCGCCCCTGCTCGGTTTCTGCCACCTTCGTCGTGGCTGCGGGTGGCTCCCCCGGCGGATGCTCCGCGGCCGGCGCAGCGGGACGTTCAGCGTCTACCGGCTCGGAATGGTTGGCGGCCCCGGGGCCGGTGGCCATCGTCCGGCGACGCAGCGCCACCCCGGCGCCGGCACTCGCCAGACCGGCCATACCGAAGCCTAGCAACAGCGGCAAGGGGAATGCCAGGGGCAGTTCCGGTGGCGGGACACGCACCGCCACCGTCCAGTCCCGGCCCGGGAGCGTTGTACGCGCCGCCGGCCCGCCGGCGGCGCCTTCTCGGACGATGCGTATATCGCCGCGGTAGAGGCTTACGGTGCGGGGCGAACCTAGTGGTTTGAGCCATTCCCCGAGCCGTGCCACCGGCAGGGTGACGACCCGTGCGCCGTCGTCCATCGGGGCCACGAGATTGAGCTGGCCGTCCGGTGTGCCGGGGAAATGTACCTCCGCGCTGGCGCGGCGCCCTTGAATGGCCGCCTCCACCTGCTCGCTCAGTGCGTAGCCCACCGGCGGTACCGCGCGGGGGACAGGTGTGAGCCCGTCCCCGTCGACCTCCAGGATGCGCAGGGCATCCGGGTAATGCTCACGCAGATCGGCGATGGTCTCGCGGCTGGTGATGCCATCGAGCTCTTGGTCGAGGCGCACGGCGAGGGTGCGCGCGGCATGCTCGGCGCCTTGACGGGCCTGATCACGCCCGCGCGCCTCCGCCTCCGGACGCAACAGCGCGGGCAGCAGCAGGGCCAGCGCCACCAGCAGCAGGAGGAAGGCCCCGGCGCCGGTGAGCAGCGTGGCCAGCGGGGTGCTGGCACCGCCTCGCGTTTGCGGATGGGCTCGGGCCATGCCGGTCAGTGGCGGCCCGAATGCCCGAAGCCACGCTCGCCGCGGGCGGTCTCCGCAAATGCCTCCACCACCCGGAAGGCTGGCCGGCTGACCGGGACGAAGACCAGCTGCGCGATACGCTCACCCGGCTCAATGGTGAACGGCCGCTCCCCGCGGTTCCAGCAGGAGATGAGGATCTCGCCCTGGTAGTCGGAGTCGATGAGCCCGACCAGGTTGCCGAGGACGATGCCGTGCTTGTGGCCGAGCCCGGAGCGTGGCAATACCACCGCCGCGTGTCCGGTGTCGCCCATGTGCACCGCGAGCCCGCTGGGAATGAGCCGCGAGCCGCCCGGTTCCAGCTCCAGCGGGGCATCCAGGCAGGCGCGCAGGTCCACCCCGGCCGAGCCCGCGGTGGCGTAATCCGGCAGGGGCCAGTCCCGGCCCAGGCGCGGATCGAGGATCTTGAGGTCAACGCTGTCCATAGGCTCGCTCGACGATGAGGTCCATGAGGTTGCTCGCCAGCTCGGCCTTGGGCGCATCGGCGAGGCTCGCGTGGCCGCCGTCCCAGAAGACCTCCAGGGCATTGCGTTCGCTCTCGAAGCCGCTGCCGGGACGGCCCACCCAGTTGGCGGCGATCATGTCCGCGCCCTTGCGTCGGCGTTTGGCCTCGGCGTATTCGGCGAGGCGCTCGGTCTCGGCGGCGAACCCCACTACATACGGTCTGCCCTCCGCGGCGCCGGCCACCTCGGCGAGGATGTCCGGGTTGGGCACCAACTCCAGGGTCAGGCCCTCGCCGCCGTCGGCCTTCTTGATCTTCGCCGGCGCCTGCCGTGCGGCCCGGTAGTCCGCCACCGCCGCCGCCGCGATGAATACGTCGGTATCCGCGAGGCGCGCCATCACCACCGCATGCATCTCCGCCGCGCTCTCCACGTCGATACGCTCGACGCCGCACGGGGTGGCCGACTCGCAGGGGCCCGCCACCATCGTGACCGTGGCCCCCCGCTCGGCGGCGGCGGCGGCGATGGCGAAGCCCATGCGCCCGGTGCTGCGGTTACTGAGGTAGCGCACCGGATCGATGGCTTCGCGGGTGGGGCCGGCGGTGATCAGCACCCGGCGCCCGCGAAGGGGCCCCCGGCTCGCGGGTGCGGCGAGGGCGGCCACCAGGGCCTCGGGCTCCCACATGCGGCCGGCGCCCACCTCGCCACAGGCCTGGTCCCCCTCGCCGGGGCCGAGGAGATGGAAACCCCGGCGCAGGAGGGTTTCGCGGTTCTCCCGGGTCGCCGGGTTGGCCCACATCAGGCGATTCATGGCGGGTGCCAGGCTGATGGGGGCGTCGGTGGCGAGGCACAGCGTGGTGAGGAGGTCGTCCGCCAGCCCCTGGGCGAGACGCGCCATGAGGTCTGCGCTGGCCGGGGCGATCAGGACGTGATCGGCCCAGCGGGCGAGCTCGATATGGCCCATGGCGGCCTCGGCATCGGCGTCCAGGAGGTCGTGATGGACCGGCCGGCCGGAGACGGCCTGGAAGGTCAGTGGCTGGACGAAGGCGCGTGCAGCCGCGGTCATCACCACGCGGACCTCCGCCCCCGCTTCGCGCAGCCGGCGCACGATCTCCGGGCTCTTGTATGCGGCGATGCCACCGCTGACACCCAGAAGGATGTGGTGGCCATGAAGCTCCGACATGGGCGGGATTCCGCTTCGCTGGTGATTGCCACGGCGGGGTAACCCCGGCCTCCCGCCGGTGCCCCGCTGCCGGCACAGATTACCGGCGTGTGCTCGGCGAGGGAAGCATCGCCCACCGCCCTTGCCCCAGATGCGGGAAGCCCTAGACTGTAGCGGTTGGCGGACCTCAGGGAGGAGGTATGGCGATCACGGACTGGCCCGAGGCCGAGCGGCCCCGGGAGAAGCTGCTCGCCCGCGGTGCGGGCGCACTCTCCGATGCGGAGCTGCTGGCGATCTTCCTGCGCACCGGCCGGCGCGGGCGCACCGCCGTGGACCTGGCCCGGGAGATGCTACAGGCCTTCGGCGGGCTGCGAGGCCTGCTGGAGGCGGATCAGGCGGGCTTCGGTGCTCACCCCGGGTTGGGGCCGGCGAAGTACGCCCAGCTCCAGGCGGTGCTGGAGATGGCCCGCCGTCACCTCCACGAGCGATTGGTGCGCGGCGACGCCCTGGCGAGCCCCGAGGATACCCGGCGGTTTCTCACCGCCCAGCTCCGTCACCACACGGCGGAGGTCTTCGCGGCGCTGTTCCTCGACAACCGCCACCGGGTCATCGCCTTCGAGGAACTCTTCCACGGCACCATTGACGCCGCCCAGGTCCATCCCCGGGAGGTGGTTCGGCGCGCGCTCGCCCACAATGCCGCGGCGGTGATCGTGGCGCATAATCACCCCTCGGGCGTGGCCAAACCCAGCGCCGCCGACGAGCGCATCACCCACCGGCTGCGCGACGCCTTGGCCCTGGTGGATATACGCGTGCTCGATCACTTCATCATCGGCGACGGCGAGGCGGTGAGCCTGGCCGAGCGGGGGGTGGTCTAGGCAGGGTGGCGGTGCCACGATAGCAACATGCGCACCATCATTGACCATAACGGCCGCCAGTGGACCGCCTTTGTCGGGCGCGAGTCCTACGGCGTGCACATGATCCTGTTCATGCCTCAGACCGGCGGCGGTGCCATGCAGGCGCCCCTCGACGTGGACACCTGGCTCGAGGCCGAGCAGCGCCTGGCCGCGATGACGGAGGCCGAGCTGGCGGAGCAGCTCGCCAGCTCGGCCTGGCCATGGGGGGAGGGATTCGACGGGGGGACGCCCTAACGCTGGGCGCTGCTCAGGCGGGCTCGCCGATCGCGCCGCGGAGCTTGCTCAAGGCGTTCTTCTCGAGCTGGCGGATGCGCTCGGCGGACACGCCGTACTGATCCGCCAGCGACTGCAGTGTCGCCTTGCCGTCCTCGTGGAGCCAGCGGCGGGCGATGATGTCCCGGCTGCGCTCGTCGAGGTTGCCCAGTGCGCCGGATAGCGCATCGTGCTGGTGCTCGCGCCAGTCCTCGCCCTCCACTGCCATCGCGGGATCCTCGCCGCTGTCCTGGAGGTAGGCGGCCGGCGCCCGCGGGGCGCTGTCTTCGTCATCGGCGCCCTCCGGCGGGTCGAAGCCCACGTCCTGACCGGACAGCCGCGACTCCATCTCCATGACCGTCTCCGGCTTGACGCCGAGGTCCTTCGCCACGGCCTCCACCTCGGAGCGGTTCAGCCAGCCGAGGCGCTTCTTGGAGCCGCGCAGGTTGAAGAAGAGCTTGCGCTGGGCCTTGGTGGTGGCGACCTTGACGATCCGCCAGTTGCGGAGGATGAACTCATGGATCTCCGCGCGGATCCAGTGCACGGCGAAGGAGACCAGGCGCACGCCCACGTCGGGATCGAAGCGTTTGACCGCCTTCATCAGGCCGATGTTGCCCTCCTGGATGAGGTCCGCCAACGGCAGTCCGTAGCCGGAATAGCCCCGGGCCACGTGGACCACGAAGCGCAGGTGCGACATCACCAGGGTGCGCGCCGCGTCCAGATCCTGCTCATCGCGATAGCGCAGCGCGAGCGTGCGCTCCTCCTCGGCGCTGAGCGTCGGGATACGGTTGACCGCCTGAATGTAGTGCTCCTCGCTGCCTGCCTGCAGCGGGAGGTTGTTGAGATCGGTACGTGCCAGCGCCTTCATCGTCTCCATGGCTCCCCCCTTGATCGAACCGGGACGTAGTGGAATCACCCGGCGTTGCTCAGTTCCTTTGAGTCACGTTGCAGAAAAAAGTTCCTGTTCGGACTATGTGCACATTATGCCAGTTTTCAAGGTTAGCGTGGCTCCATGGTGCCGAGATGACGACCGACGGCGATCCAGGACCCCAGCAGACC
Source organism: Arhodomonas sp. SL1 (assembly GCF_052060015.1). NCBI lineage: Bacteria > Pseudomonadati > Pseudomonadota > Gammaproteobacteria > Chromatiales > Ectothiorhodospiraceae > Arhodomonas > Arhodomonas sp. SL1. Next base: position 141,547 of record NZ_JBPODZ010000003.1, read on the forward strand.
CAGCGCCACCCCGGTGGCCACGAGGGTGAGGGCATCCCCGCCGTCCAGGCCGCGTAGCCGGAAGCCGCTGGCGTAGCTGCGGGCCAGTGCATTGGCCGGCCCGGATAACAGCGCCCAGGACGCCTGCACGAGGACGGTGGCGAAGACACCGCCGAGTAGCCCGTGCCAGAGCCCCGTATAGAGGAAGGGGCGGCGGACGAAGCCGTCGGTGGCACCGAGGAGCTTGGTGATGACGATCTCCTCGCGGCGGTTCTCGATCTCCAGGCGAATCGTGTTGCCCACTACCAGGAGCACCGCCATGCCCAGCAGCCCGCCGATGAGCCAGGCGCCGCGGCGGGCGAGCTCGAGGATGGCGTGCAGGCGTTGCAGCCATTCGCGGTCCAGGCGCACCTCGGTGACTGGCGCCAGTCCGCGCAGCGCGGCGCTGAGCTCCTCCACGTCCGGGGGGGGCAGGCCGGGGGTCGGTTCGATCACCAGCACGCCGGGGAGGGGGTTGTCCTCGAGCAGCTCCAGGGCGCGGTCCATCTCGCTGTGGGCTCGGAACTCCGCCAGCGCCGCCTCCGGCGAGATGTAGGTCACCCCGGCGATGTCGTCGCGCTGGCGCACCGTGGCGGCGGCCTCCGTGGCGTCGGCTTCGGATAGCCCCTTCTCCAGGAACGCGGAGATGCGGGTACGACCCTGCCAGTCTCCGGCCACCGCCTCGGCGTTGTCGACGAGCACCACGAACACCGCGGGCAGGCCCAGGGCTATACCGATCACGGCGGTGGTCATCAGCGTCGGCAGCCACTGATCGCGTAACCGCCCCAGGGCGTCGGCAAGGGCGCGGGCGTGGTGGGCGAGCCAGGCCGCCGGGCGCGACAGGCGCCGGCGCGCGGGGCGGCGTGCCGGCATCAGCCGGCCTCCCGCAGGGCGCTGTCGGCGATCACCGTGCCCTGCTCCAGGCTGATGCGGCGCTGGCCGAGGCGCTCCACCAGGGCCACGTCGTGGGTGGCGATGAGGGTGGTCACGCCCAGCTCGCTGAAACGGCGGAACAGTGCCATGATCTCCGCGGACAGCGCCGGATCGAGGTTGCCGGTGGGCTCGTCGGCCAGCAGCACCGGTGGCCGTGCGGCCACGGCGCGGGCGATACCGACCCGCTGCTGCTCGCCGCTGGAAAGCGTCTCCGGGTAGCTACCCTCGTAGCGTAGTAGCTCCACGCGGTCCAGGGCGGCGCGCACGCGGCGGCCGAGCTCCCGGCGGGGGGTGCCGGCGATGACCAGCGGTAGGGCCACGTTGTCGAAGACCGTGCGGTCGGTGAGCAGGCGGTGATCCTGGAAGATCATGCCGATGCCGCGGCGCAGGTGCGGGATGCGTCGCCGCGAGAGCCGGCCGAGCTCGGTGTCGCCGACGATCACGCGCCCACGGGTGGGCCGCTCGAGCAGCGGGATCAGTCGCAGCAGAGTGCTCTTGCCGGCCCCGCTGGGGCCGGTGAGGAAGGCCAGCTCCCCGGGACGCATGTGGAAGCTGACCTGGCGCAGGGCCTCATGGCCGCCGGGGTAGCGCTTGGCCACGCCTTCGAAGCGGATCATGCGGCGGTTTCCGCGTCCCCCGCGGCCGCGAGGAGGGCGTCGACGAATTCACCGGCGTCGAAGGGGCGCAGATCCTCGGCGCGCTCGCCCACCCCGATATAGCGGATGGGCAACCCGAGCTGCTGGGCCATGGCCAGCACCACCCCGCCCTTGGCGGTACCGTCGAGCTTGGTGATCACCACCCCGCTCACACCCACGGCCTCGTGGAACTGCCGAGCCTGGGACAGCGCATTCTGGCCGGTACCGGCGTCCACCACCAACAACACCTCATGGGGGGCGGAGTCATCCTGTTTGCCGAGCACCCGATGGATCTTCTTGAGCTCCTCCATGAGGTTGCTCTGGGTGTGCAGCCGCCCCGCGGTGTCGGCGATGAGGATGTCGGTACCACGGGCGATGGCCGCCTGGTGGGCGTCGTAGACCACAGAGGCGGCGTCGGAGCCCGTGGGCTGGCTGATCACCGGGATGCCGGTGCGCTCGCCCCAGACCTTGAGCTGTTCCACCGCCGCCGCCCGAAAGGTATCCCCGGCGGCGAGCAGCACACCATGGCCGGTCTCGCGATAATTGTGCGCGAGCTTGCCGATGGTGGTGGTCTTGCCCACGCCGTTGACGCCGACGGTGAGTATCACGAACGGCCGCCGCGCCGGATCGACGGTCAGCGGCTGGTTGACCGGTTCGAGGATCGCCAGCATGTCCTCGCGCAGGGCCTGGTAGAGGGCCCCGGCATCGGCTAGCTCGTTGCGGCGCAGCCTCGCGGTGAGGTCGTCGATGATGCGCTGGGTCGCCTCGACGCCGACGTCCGCCATCAGCAGCCGGGTCTCCAGCTCCTCGAGGAGGTCATCGTCGATGCTCTTGCGGCCGAGGAACAGCCCGGCGAGGCCGCCGCCGGTCTTGCGCAGGCCGTCGCGGAGTCGGGCGAGCCAGCCGCGGCCCTTCGCCGGTGTCTCGTCGGGCGCGGCAGCGGGGGTCCCCCCCCCGGTCGCTGCTGTGCCGGAGTCCTCGCTAGGGGCTTCCGCCGGGGCCGGCCCTTCGTTGTCCGGCTTGCCCTTGTTTCGGCGACCGAATCCGAACATGGAACCTCTCGGGGGATTGCGGGAACAAAGGGATTGTTATCCTACCACCCGAAACGGCAAGCGGGGCATGCGCTCAATGCACAGACGAAACGGCGTTTATGGTTTGTTCGCCGCCTTCCTGGTGGCGCTGGTCGCGCCCCCGGCAGCGGCGCTGGAAGCGACGGTGGAGGAGGCCGAGCTGGACAATGGCCTGCGGGTGCTGGTGCGCGAGGATCATCGCGCCCCGGTAGTGGTCTCCCAGGTCTGGTATGCGGTGGGTTCGAGTTACGAGTCCCGGCCGGTGACCGGTGTCTCGCACGTGCTCGAGCACATGATGTTCAAGGGCACCGAGACGCTGGCCCCCGGGGAGTTCTCCGAGATCATCGCCCGCGAGGGCGGTCGCCAGAACGCCTTCACCGGCCGTGACTACACCGGATATTACCAGCAGCTCGCCGCCGAGCGGCTGGAGACCTCGTTCCGGTTGGAGGCGGAGCGCATGCACCGGCTGCGCCTGGACCCGGAGCACTTCCAGCGCGAGCGCGAGGTGGTGCTGGAGGAGCGCCGGTTGCGGATCGAGGACCAGCCACTGGCGGCGTTCGGCGAGCGTTTCCGGACGGTGATGTATCCCGCCAGCGCCTACCGCCAGCCGGTGATCGGCTGGTCCGAGGACCTCCAGGCGCTGGAGTTGGGCGATCTGGAGGACTGGTACCACCGCTGGTATACCCCCGCCAATGCCACCCTGGTAGTGGTCGGTGATGTGGATGCCGAGGCGGTGTTCGCCCTGGCCCGGGAGCACTTCGGCGCGGTCCCGGCGGGGGAGCGGCCGCGGTTGCGCACCGACTGGCGGATCTCCGAGCCCGGGGCGCGGCGTTTCGAGTCCAGCGACCCGCGGGTGCGGACCCCGCACCTGAGCCTCGCCTACGAGGTGCCCTCGGCGGCAACGGCGGCGGAGATGGGCGATGTCTACGCCCTCGAGGTGCTCGCCGGGGTGCTCGACGGCGGCGACGGGGCGCGGCTGCCGCAGGCCCTGGTGCGCGGAGACGAGCTCGCCGCTGAGGTGAGCGCCGGCTACTCGCCGGTGGCGCGATTGGACACGCGCCTCAGCCTGGACGCCGTTCCAGCGACCGGTGTGGATATCAACGCCCTGGAGAGCGCGGTTCGGGCGGAGCTCGCGCAGCTGCGCGAACAACCCGTTGGCGCCGAGGAGCTGGAGCGGGCCAAGAATCAACTCCTCGCCGATCACCTCTATCAGCTGGATTCCATGTTCTACCAGGCCATGCGTATCGGGATGCTGGAGACTGTGGGTATCGGCTGGCAGTGGCTCGAGGGCTACGAGGCGGGCATCCGGTCGGTGACCGCGGCCGACGTCCAGCGCGTGGCTCGGCAGTATCTGCGCGAGGATCGGCTGGCCTTGGGGGTGCTGCGACCGCAGGAACAAGCCCCGGGTGACGACAACGGCGGGGAGGATCGCTGATGGCGCGCACAACACGCAGTGGAGGACACTGGACGCTTCCCCAACCGACCCGTGGCGGCGTCAACGGCCTCCTGGCGGGGCTGATCATGCTGTTCGCGGGCGTGGTGAGTCTGCCCACGCTGGCAAGTATGCCCGAAGCCCGCTCCTGGGATACGGGATCCGGGACAACGGTGCTGTTCGTCGAGGCGCAGGAGCTGCCCATCGTGGACGTGCGTATCGCCTTCGACGCCGGTTCCGCCCGCGACGGCGACCGACCGGGCCTCGCCCGCCTGACCAGCGAGCTGCTGCTCGAGGGCACCGGTGAGCGGGACGCCGGTGAGATCGCCCGGGGCTTCGAGCAGGTGGGGGCACGGGTGTCCACCGGCAGCGAGCGCGACATGGCTTGGCTGTCGCTGCGCAGCCTCAGTCGCGAGGACGCGCTCCGGCCCGCCGTGGACCTGGTGGCCGAGGTCCTGGCCGATCCGGTCTTCCCCGCCGACGCCGTGGACCGGACCCGGGAGCGTATGCGGGTGTCACTGCGCCGCGGGCAGCAGGACCCGGGCACCGTGGCCGAACGGGCCTTCATGAGGGAGCTGTTCGGAGACCACCCCTACGCCAGTCCGCCGTCAGGCACCGAGGCGGGGCTGGACGATATCGAGCGGCAGGACGTGATCGACTTCCACCGGCGCTACTACGCGGCGGGCAACGCCACCATCGCCATCGTCGGCGACCTGGACCGGGCCGCTGCGGAGGAGCTGGCGGAACGGCTCTCCGCGGCCCTGCCGTCGGGGGAGGCGGCGCCGGCCTTGCCGGAGGTGCCGGCGCTGCAGGCATCGCGGACGGTGCGTATCCCCTTCGAGTCCGAGCAGACCCATGTGCTGATGGGCCAGACCACCTCCGTGGCCCGAGGCGACGAGCGCTGGCCGGCGCTGTATCTCGTCAACCATGTCCTCGGTGGTGGGGGGTTGGTTTCGATGCTCGCCGAGCGGATGCGCGAGGAGCGCGGGCTCTCCTACAGCTCGTCGAGCCGGGTTTCGGCTGCCGCGGTGGGCGGTTGGCTCCGGGTCTCCACGCAGGTGCGCAACGACCGCCTTGACGAGGCCCTCGAGGTGCTGGACGGCACCGTGGAGGAGATCCGTCGCCAGGGGCCGGCGGCCGAGCGCCTGGAGCTGTCGCGTTCCAACATCACCGGCAGCTTCCCGTTGAACCTGGACAGCAACCGCGACCGGGTCGGGTATCTCGCGATGATGGGCTTCCACGACCTGCCGCTCGATTACCTGGATGCATTCCGCGACGCGGTGGCCAACCTCGGGCGCGAACAAGTGGCGGCGGTGACCGCAGAGGTGCTTTCGCCGCGACGGCTCACCGTCCTGGTGGGGCCCGAACCGGTGATCGGGAACGGGGACGCCGACGACGGTGGCGGCTAACCGGCTGCGGATCATCGCCGGGCAATGGCGCGGCCGACGGTTGTCGTTCCCGGACAGCGGCGGGTTGCGGCCGACGGCGGAGCGGGTGCGCGAGACCCTGTTCAACTGGCTGCGCAGTGCCGTTGCCGGAAGCCGCTGCCTGGACCTGTTCGCGGGCAGCGGGGCCCTGGGGCTGGAGGCCGCCTCCCGGGGGGCCACGGAGGTCGTATGCGTGGAGCGCTCCGGCCGCACCGCCGCGGCATTGCGGGAGAACGTCGCCCTGCTCGGCGCCGGTGAGCGGGTGCGGGTGATCCGCGCCGATGCGCGGCGCTTCCTGGAGGGCGCCGGCGCGCCCTTCGACATCGTCTTCCTTGATCCACCCTTTAACTCGGCTATCATCGGGGCCGCCTCCGCCGCCCTGGAACGTAACGGCTGGCTGGTGCCCGGCGCATGGATCTACGTGGAGTCGGACCGCCACGGGACGGCGCCGGCGCTGCCCCCTGAGTGGATCTGTCGGCGCCACGGTGTGGCCGGCGGCGTGGACTACCGTTTGTACCGGCGTGAGACGAAGGAGTTGGAGCGATGAGCGTGGTTGCGGTCTACCCGGGCACGTTTGATCCCATCACCAACGGGCACAGCGATCTCGTCGAGCGGGCCGCGAAGCTCTTCGACCACCTGATCGTTGCCGTTGCGGGTTATCCCAGTGCGAGCAAGCAGCCGACGTTCACGCTCTCCGAGCGCGTCGGCCTCTGCGGCGAGGTCCTCAGCCACCTGCCGAACGTCGAGGTGCACCCTTTCGAAAACCTGCTCGCGGAGTTCGTCAACCGCTGCGAGGCCCAGGTCATCCTCCGCGGCCTCCGCGCGGTCTCGGACTTCGAGCACGAGTTCCAGCTCGCCAGCATGAACCGGCAGCTCGTCCCCGGTGTTGAGACCATGTTCCTCACGCCGGCGGAGCAGTACGCCTACATCTCCTCGAGCCTGGTGCGCGAGGTCGCCGCCCTGGGCGGCGATGTCAGCCGTTTCGTCCATCCCCGGGTGCAGGCGGCACTGGCGGAGCGGTTGCGGCGGTAGCGGTCCGATGAGCGGAAAATTTTTCGTTGCATTGCTCGGGGGAAACCCTTAATGTCACCCCCGGAGCGTTTGTTGAGCGGCATTGAGCTGCGACCTGGGTCCGGATTCGTCCTTTCCTCCGAGTCGCACGCGGTGGGCTAAACAGCGCCCCGCGGCGGCCGAGTCCCTTCGGGGATCGTACCCGCCTGAAAGCAGTGTAGTTCCAAGCTGCCGGCAGAACCGGCAGAGCATGATGAGTGTGATTACGATGAAATCGATTTATGTGGGCAACCTGCCCTTCAGCGCCTCCGAGGACGAGGTCCGTGATCTGTTCGCCGCGTACGGTGATGTCAACGAGGTCCGCCTCATCACCGATCGCGAGACCGGTCGGCCGCGTGGCTTCGGCTTCGTGCGGATGGCGCCCTCCGAGGCGGATGCCGCTATCGAGGCGCTGAACGGTACCGAGCTCGGCGGTCGCACCCTGCGCATCAACGAGGCGCAGGACCGCAAGCCGGCTGGCGGCGGCGGTGGCCGCGGCCGCTTCTAAACTCCGAAGACCTTTTCGGAGCGGCCCTTAGAGGCCCACACCGACGCCCGCGCCGGCCTGCCGACGCGGGCGTCGCGTCGTTCAGGGACGGCAAAAACACTGCCGGGAGGTGACGTTGCGGCAGACCGACGCCATCGTGCTGGATACCAGCATCTTCACCAATCCCGACGTGGCCTCGGTGTTCGGGGCCGATACCACCGCCGCCGTAACCCGCTTCGTGGAGCTCGCCCGAGCCGCCGCGCCGCGGTTGACCTGCTATATGCCACCGTCGGTGCGCGCCGAGCTGACCCACTTCACCGACGTGGAGCGTCTGCCCCCGGACATGGAGCTGGAGATCCATCTCCAGGCACCACGGCGCCATGACCTGCAGGTGCCGGGTCTGTTCCTCTACGAGCTCATCGAGGACATCCGTACGCGCATCGACCGCGGGCTGCGGGTGGCCGAGCGCGCCGTGCGCGAGGTCGAGCCGAGCAGCGTCGACCGCACGGTACGCTGGCTGCGAGGCCACTATCGGGAGGCCTTGCGCACCGGGTTGCTGGACTCCACCGAGGATCTCGACGTGATCCTGCTGGCGGTGGAATTGGACGCGGCGGTGGCCTCGGCGGATCATGGCCTGATGCAGTGGGCGGAGAAGGGCGGGTTGCGTCTAATGCCCGCCGAGCGCCTGCACGGCCTGCTCGTCCACCTTGCCGAGGGCAAGGGCGACTAGTCGAAAACCGGTGCGCCCCGGCGCAGGCTCCCCAGTCGGGAGCTGGAGCGGCGGAAGATCTTGCGAAAGCGTACCACCCAGTGACGGCCGTCGTGCGCTCGCGATTCCTCCACTACCCGTATCGTCCGTGAGCCACGCCCCATGTGCTCGAGCAGCGCGTCGATGCTCGCCGCTTCCCGGAGCCGTACCGTGTAGCGCTGGGCGATCTCGCCGGTGGCCTCCACCTCGTCGAGGGCGGCGCTGAAGCCCTCGGCCAGATCCTGACCGAAGCGGGCGCCGAGCTCGGGGATCCGCTGCGCCTGGCCCAGCTCGCGCAGTGCCATGACCATGCGCACCAGCCGCTGGGTATAGAATTCCCCGGGCAGCTCCAGCTCCAGGGCGGCCTCGCTGCCGGCATCGGTGACATTGATGCCCGGGCAGACGTATTTCAGCCGCAGCCCCCGGCCCGGGGGCTTGAGCACCACTCCCTCCGCGCCCTCCGTATCGAGCACGCGGATGCGCTCCTTCAGCGCCTCCAGGCGGGAGAGGTCATAGACGCCGAGCCGCGGTGCCTGGGGCAGGCCCGCCTCGTCGAGGATACCGTCGCGCTCGGCGAGTGGGAGGAAATCGGGTTCCCCGAGGCGCAGCAGGTCGAACACGAACAGGCGGACGTCGTCACCCCCACGTGGCGAGGGGATGTCCATATAGGGATTGCCGGGGCCGGCCACCTCGGCGCAAAGCACGCCGTCCGGCATGATCCGGAAGAAGCGTTCCAGCGACCCAGGGGGTATCAGGTCCGGGAGACGGTCCGTGGTGAACGGGCAGGGCCGGCCGCTGCGGGTCACCGCCGCGGTCACGTCCCCGGAGCGGAAGATGCGAACGTTGTAGCCGTCGATCTTTTCCTCGGCGTGGGCGGGGCCCGAGAAGTTGGCGCGCATCCCGGCCTCCAGGGAGAAGACCCGGGCGATGTGCGGGTAGTCCGGCACTACGCCCCCGCCCACGCGTACCAGCCCCCGGGGCATGCCGTGCCAGTCCTCGCTGAGCCGGACCCATTCGGTGCCGCCGTGCTCGAAACGCTCCGCGCGGCCCTCGGCGAGGGCGCGGTCGAACACCGCCGGCTCAGGTGCCTGGGGGTGGCGTTTGCGCGCGCTCATGGGGCAACAGTGTACACGTCGAATCGTGTGCTGCGGCCCTGCAGGGTGAAGGCCGGTGCACGGCCGGCCAGCGGCGGCGCCCGGTGATGGCGCTTGACCACCACCCGCTCGCGGGCCGCCGCCAGGGCGGCAGGGAGCAGCGCGTCGGCGTCCGCGGGGCGGCCGAGCAGTGCCTGCAGCAGCTGCATCTCCTTGCCGGCCAGCGCGCTCCGTCCCCCCGCGTCGTACATCGGGTCCAGATAGACCACGTCGGCGGCAGCGGTGCGCAAGTAACACCGTGCCTCGGTGGTGATCAGGCGCAGGCGCGCGGCAATGGCGGTGGTCTCGGGTTCGGCGGCGGCGCGGTGCAAGGCATCGGCAAGCAGGGCGGAGATCACCGGCGAACGCTCCAGGAGGGTGACCTCGGCACCGAGGGCAGCAAGCAGGAAGGCGTCGTTGCCGAGGCCCGCGGTGGCGTCGATGATGGCGGGTCGCCGGCCGCCGCGGATGCCGCAGGCCCTGGCGATGTGCTCGCGCCCGGGCGTGGCGCGGCGGCGGCGCCGGGCGTGCGCCCCGGCAGCGAAATCCGCAATGAGGCGCAGCGGCCTGTCGCCGGCACGGCACAGCGCCAGGCGAGCGCCGTCCCAGTGGAGATACAGCCCGTTGGCGGGCGGCGCGGCGAGCTCCGGCACGCCGGGAAGGGCGGGTCCGCCCTCACCCTTGCGTACCAGCCCGTGCAACGGCTCGGCGCCCTCGCCGGCGATCGCAGCGTGCATGGCGGATGTTGGTCGTGTTTGTGCTCTGCAGTATGATCGCAGTCAAAGCCGTGATGGGCCAGCCTGTGGGCTGTTACGCGAGAACCGACAGCACTGCCAACCACGAGCGAGAGGATTACCAAATGGCGGAGAATCGCACGGATACGGCAGCGGAGGTGGATCCCGAGGAGCTCGCGCGGTCGCTCTCCCAGATCGCCGAGAAGAGCCAGCAGCTGGTCAAGGACTTCCTGGCCCGGCAGGAGGGCCAGCAGCTGAGCATGGATGACGCGTTGCACATGAGCCGACTGTTCCAGGACCTCTACAGCCGGTTGATGGCCGATCCCGTCGGCCTCGCCCAGGCACAGATGGCGTTCTGGCAGGACTACATGGCGCTGATGCAGAGCACTACCCTGCGCATGTGGGGACTGGAAGCGCCGCCGGTGCGCGAGCCGGATCCGAAGGACAAACGCTTCAAGCACGAGTCCTGGGAGGAGAGCCCGGTCTTCGATTTCCTGAAGCAGTCCTATCTGCTCACCGCGGATTACATCCACCACACGGTCAAGAACGTCGAGGGTCTCGACGAGAAGACCGAGCGCAAGATCGATTTCTACACCCGGCAGTACATCGACGCCATGTCGCCGTCGAACTTCCTGGCGACCAACCCGGAGGTGCTGCAGAAGACCATCGAGACCCGGGGGCAGAACCTGCTGCGCGGGCTGAACAACCTCCTCGAGGACCTGGAGCGCGGTGGCGGCAAACTCAACATCCGTATGACCGACCCGGAGGCCTTCGAGGTCGGCCGCGACCTGGCCGTGACGCCGGGCAAGGTCGTCGCCGAGACCGATCTCGCCCAGGTGATCCAGTATGCCCCGGCCACCGAGGAGGTGGCGCGCCGGCCGGTGCTGTTCATCCCGCCGTGGATCAACAAGTTCTACATCCTCGACCTGCGGCCCAAGAACTCACTGATCCGTTACCTGGTGGAGAACGGGCAGACGGTGTTCACCATCTCCTGGCGCAACCCCGACGAGTCGCTGGCGGACAAGGAGTTCGAGGACTACATGCTCGAGGGGGTGTGCGCAGCGATGAAGGCGGTGGAGGAGTCCACCGGCGAGTCGGATATGAACGTGGTGGGCTACTGCCTCGGCGGTACCCTGCTGGCGGCGACCCTCGCCTACCTGAAGGCCAAGGGTGACGAGCGGGTGCACAGCGCCACCTTCTTTACCGCGCTGATCGACTTCGAGCAGCCCGGCGAGCTGGAGGTGTTCATCGATGAGGAACAGCTCTCCACGCTCGAGCGCCAGATGGACGAGGTCGGTTACCTGCCGGGCCAGCAGATGGCGGCGACCATGTCGAGCCTGCGGGCCAATGACCTGATCTGGTCGTTCTTCGTCAACAACTACCTCCAGGGCGAGGACCCCTTCCCCTTCGACCTGCTGTACTGGAACCAGGACAGCACCAACATGCCGGCGAAGATGCACGCCTTCTACCTGCGCAAGATGTATCTGGAGAACAAGCTGCGCGAGCCTGGCGGTATCACCCTGGATGGCGTGCCTATCGACGTGAGTAGCGTCGACGTCCCCGCCTACTTCATTTCCGCGAAGGAAGACCACATCGCCCCGTGGAAGGCCACCTACCAGGGGGCGCGGTTGCTCGGCGGCTCGAAGAAGTTCGTCCTCGGCGGCTCCGGCCACATCGCCGGAATCATCAATCCGCCGGAGAAGAACAAGTACGGCTACTGGACCAACCGGAACATGCCGGCGGACTCGGAGCAGTGGCTGGAGAACGCGGACTACCACGAGGGCTCTTGGTGGCCGGATTGGCTGCGCTGGCTGAGCCAGAAGTCCGGCGGTAAGGTGCCCGCCCGGTCCCCGGGCGGTGGCCGGCTGACGCCCATCGAGGATGCCCCCGGGCGTTACGTCAAGGCCCGCCACGACTGAGCCGTCTTTCCCCTGATCGCCGGCGGCGGGCGCACCCGCCCCGCCGCCGGTTCCGCTGACAGGAGTCCCATGTCCCCCGTCGCCCGCAGCCTGTTCGAGGTCAACGCCTCTGTGCTCCTGCTCGGGCTGGTGCCACTGTTCGCCAAGCTGATCCCCCTGGACGCGGTGAGTATCATCACCTGGCGCTCGCTGATCGGCGCCGCCGCCCTGATCGCCTGGCTCGCCTGGCGACGGGAACGCTGGTGGCTGCAGGGCTGGCGCCACCGCGCCCTGGTGGTGCTGCTCGGCGTGATCATGGCGGTGCACTGGAGCACTTACTTCCAGGCGATCCAGGTGGCCACCGTGGCGGTGGCCGTGGTCGCGATGTTTACCTGGCCAGTGATGGCGGTGCTCATCGAACCGCTGTTCCACGGCGGCGGCTGGCGGGCCCGTGACCTCGGTCTGGCCGCCCTGGCCCTGGTCGGGGTGGCACTGGTGGTCCCGGAGCTTTCGCTGGCCTCGGAGCACCTGGCCGGCGCGCTGTGGGGGTTGGGCTCGGCGCTGCTGTTCGCGGTGCGTAACGTGTTGCACCGATGCTATCTAACCGGCTACCCCGGCACGCTGATGATGGCCTGGCAACTGGTGGTCATCGTCCTGTGCCTGGCGACGTTCAGCCGGCCACCGGCCGCCGCCGGGGACTGGGGGTTGCTGGTCCTGCTCGGCGCGGTGTTTACCGCCTTCGCCCACAGCCTGTTTGTGACCAGCATGCGCCACCTGCCGGCGAAGAGTGCGGGGATGATCTCCTGCCTGCAGCCGGTCTACGGCATCGTCGCCGCCGCGCTGGTGCTCGGGGAGGTGCCGCCGCCGCTGGCGGTGCTCGGCGCGCTGCTGGTCCTCGGGGTGGCGGCCGCGGAGACGGCGGGCGTGCCACGCCGGTCCGCGACCCGGGACCTGCCCTGACGCGGCCGCTCAGCGCAGGCGGGCGAGGGCGGATTCCAGGACCAGGGACAGCCGCCGGGTCAGCGGCTCGTGCCGCTCCCAATGCAGCTCCACCAGCTCCATGCGCTCGGCGCGCTCGAGGAGCAGGTCGTCGCTGGTGCCCACGGCGTCCACCAGGCCGAGCTCCCGGGCCCGGGTGCCGAGCCAGTATTCGCCGGTGGCGACCTGGTCGACGGCGAGCTGCGGCCGGTAGCGGGCGATGTGCTCCTTGAACAGGCCGTGCACCGCGTCGAGCTCCTCGCGGAACTTCTCCCGCCCGGCCTCGGTGTTGCGGCCGAACACGGTGAGGGTGCGCTTGTGCTCGCCGGCGGTATGGAGCTCGAAGTCGATGTCGTGGCGCTTTAGCAGGCGGTGGAGGTTGGGCAGCTGGGCCACCACCCCGATGGAGCCCACCACCGCGAACGGCGCCGCGACGATATGGTCCGCCACCGCCGCCATCAGGTAGCCGCCGCTGGCGGCGATCCGATCCACGCACACCGTCACCCGGATGTCCTTTTCGCGGAGCCGGGCCAGCTGGGAAGCGGCCAGGCCGTAGCTCGGCACCGTGCCGCCACCGCTTTCCAGGCGCAGCAGCACCTCGTCGTCACTGCGGGCGCTTTTCAGCACCGCGCTCACCTCCTCGCGGAGGCTGTCCACGGCGCTGGCGCGGATGTCGCCGTCAAAGTCCAGCACGAACACCCGCGGCAGCCGGGCCTCGCCCTCACCGGCGCGCCGGCTGCGGTTGCGGCGCTTGCCGGCACGGGCCAGGCGTCGACGCAGGCGCCCGCCACGCTCGGCTTGATGTTCGATGCGCCGGCGCATCTCGTCGTAGCGATCGTTCAGTCGCCGCACCCGAAGGCCCTCGCGCTCGCCACGCCCCCCGCGTGCCCGTGCCGCGAGGGCCACCACGACGACCGCCGCGGCGACGAGGGTGGCGATCTTGGCGAGGAACAGGCCGTACTCCTGGATGAAGGCCATGGGCCCCCCTACCATTGGTTGGAGGACGCAGTATACGTGTGGGGGGAGCGATGATGCAGCAACCAGCGCCGCCGGCCGCGCTGGAGATCGGCGGGCGCGCCTACTACACCCTGCGCCAGCTCGATGGCTGGCTTGGGGCGCCGAAGGGGATCGCCTTCCGTGCGTTCAAACGCTGCCGCGACCGGTTCCGGGAGGGCAGCGACTTCCTCCGCCTGGACGCCGTGGACGATGCCGGGCGTATCGCCGCGCTGCGCGAGCGCGAGCTCGTTTATCCCGCCAGCGTACACGTGGTGCTGATCGCCGATACGGCCGTGGCACGCATCGCCGAAGCGTCTTATATGCAGAATAACAGTTAGAATAAAATTAACTATTCTTTTTCTGTATAGCTGCGGGTTGCTACAGTGTCGGCCGGATCGGACAACGGATACTAGGAGGACAATATGGCGCTTCGCATAGGCGATACCGCACCGGATTTCACCGCGGTCACCACCGAGGGGACGATCAACTTCCACGATTGGAGCGAGGGCAGCTGGGTGGTGCTCTACAGCCATCCCGCGGACTTCACGCCGGTGTGCACCACCGAGCTCGGACGCACCGCCAAGCTCAAGGAGGAGTTCGGCAAGCGCGGGGTCAAGCCCATCGCGCTGTCGGTGGATCCGGTGGAGGACCACAACAAGTGGCTCGAGGACATCAACGAGACCCAGAACACCCGGGTCAACTTCCCGATCATCGCGGACGGTGACCGGAAGGTCTCCGAGCTCTACGACATGATCCATCCCAATGCCGACGCCTCGGCGACGGTGCGCTCGGTGTTCATTATCGATCCGAACCACAAGATCCGGGCCACCATTACCTATCCGGCCTCCACGGGGCGCAACTTCGCGGAGATCCTGCGGGTGATCGATTCCCTCCAGCTCACCGACAACTACGGCGTGGCCACGCCGGTGGACTGGGTGGATGGCGAGGATGTGGTTATCATCCCCTCCATCCCCAACGAGGAGGCGGAGAAGCGCTTCCCCAAGGGCTGGAAGGAGCTGCGCCCGTACCTGCGCCTAACCCCCCAGCCGGACAAGTAGTCCCTCCAGCCACCCCGTCCGGCGCGGCAGGGTGAGGCGGCTGCCGTGACGGGCCACCGGTGGTATCATTGGTGGCCCGCTGGTTGGTGCTGCCGACGAACATGCCGCCGCTGTCCGAGATTCTCGCCTTCCTCACACCCTATGAATGGCAGCCGCTGGTTACCCTTGCGGTGGGCGGGGCATTGGTGCTGTACCTGCGGGGCATCGCCGCCGGGGCTCGGCCCGGCTTCTGGCGAAGTGCCGCATTCTTTATCGGCCTGGCGTTGATGTACCTGGTCAGCCAGACCCAGTACGATTACTACGCCCAGTACGTCTTCTTCATCCACCGCCTGCAGCACCTGGTGCTCCATCACCTGGCGGCGATGCTCATCGTCCTCGCGAACCCGCTGCCGGTGCTCGCCGCGGGGACGCCGGCGCCGCTACGGGATCGGCTGGTGCGGCCACTGTGGCGGACCCGGCCGGTGCAGTGGACCTATCGAGCCCTGCAATTCCCGCCGGTGGCGGCGTTCCTGTTCGTCGGACTGATCTATTTCTGGTTGATCCCGGAGATCCATTTCGATGCCATGCTCAGCCGTGATCTCTACGCGGTGATGAACTGGAGCATGGCCATCGACGGCATCCTGTTCTGGTGGTTGGCGCTGGATCCGCGGGCGCCGGGGCCGGGGCACTACACCCTCGGCTTCGGCAAGCGGTGCTTGATGCTGGCAGCGGTGGCGGTGCCGCAGATCCTGCTGGGGGCCTATATCACACTGGCCGGCTCCGGCATCTACGAGATCTACGAGCTCTGCGGCCGCCCCTGGCCGATCAGCGCGGAGACCGATCAGACCCTGGGCGGCGTGCTGACCTGGATCCCCTCGGCGATGATGAGCGTGGTGGGCACGGTGATCGTGCTCGCCTTCTGGCATCGCCATGAGAGCGGGACCCCCGCCGGGCCTGCCCCCGCTGCGGTGCGGCGGGTAACTTCTTGAGATTCCACTGGAGGAACGACGGGACCATGGGAGTATTGCGTGTCGCAGCCGTTGCGCTGGCGCTGGCGGCGCTGTTGATTGCCTGCTCGGGCGCCGAATGGCGTACCAAGGATATCTCCGGGATGATGCCGGAGCTCGATTTCGAGCTCACCGACGAGAACGGCGAGGCGGTGACCGAGGCGGACTATGCCGGCAAGGTCAATATCCTGTTCTTCGGCTATACCTTTTGCCCGGATATCTGCCCGGTGGTGCTGGCACGGCTGATGCGCATCCTCAACGAGCTGGAGCCGGCGGAGCGCGAGCAGGTGCAGGTGCTCTTCGTCAGCGTCGACCCGCGGCGGGATACCCCGGAGCGGCTACGCGAGTACACCAGCGCCTTCGGTGAGGACTTCATCGGCCTGACCGGTACCCAGGAGCAGCTCAAGGCCCTGAACAAGCGCTACCGGGTGACCTACGGTTACGGCGAGCCCGACGAGCACGGCAATTACATCGTCTCCCACAGCGGGGCCGTGTTCATCTTTGACAAGGATGGCACCGCCCAGCTGCTGGTGCGCGACAGCGATCCCAACGAGGATGTCCTCGCGGACCTGCGCCGGCTCCTCGACGCGTAGCGATGGCAGCCACGGATAATCGCGGGTCGGCCAGCCCGCTTACTCCGTGTCTATCCCGGCCATCCGTGGCTGCCGATGCCGTGCTCAGGATTCCGGGAACAGGTCGCGGTCGGTGACCGCCCCGTAGCAGGCGGAGCTCACCAGCTTCGCGTACTTGCCGAGGACCCCGCGGCGGTAGTTGGGCGGCCGCGGTTTCCAGACCCGGCGCCGCTCGGCGAGGGTGGCCTCGTCCACCTCCAGTTCCAAGAGGTTCTGGTCGGCGTCGATGGTGACGGTGTCGCCCTCCTCGACCAGGGCGATGGTCCCGCCCACAGCGGCCTCCGGCGCCACGTGGCCGACCACCATGCCGTAGGTGCCGCCGGAGAAGCGGCCATCGGTGATCAGCCCCACCGCGTCACCGAGCCCGCGGCCGATGATCGCCGAGGTGGGTGCGAGCATCTCCCGCATCCCGGGGCCGCCCTTGGGCCCCTCATAGCGGATCACCAGCACGTCGCCGGCGCGGATCTCATCGGAGAGGATGGCCTCCATGGCCTCCTCCTCGGAGTCGAAGACCCGGGCCGGGCCGCTGATCCGGCGCTTCTTGATGCCAGTGACCTTGGCGACCGCGCCCTCCTCGGCGAGGTTGCCGCGGAGGATGGCCAGGTGGCCGTGCTCGTAGAGCGGGTCGTCGAAGGGCCGGATGATCGCCTGATCCGCCGGCGGTTGCTCGGGGATGTCGGCGAGCAGCGCTGCCAGGGTGTCGCCGGTGACGGTGACGCAGTCGCCGTGGAGCAGGCCGTTGGCGAGCAGGATCTTGAGCACCTGGGGGGTGCCGCCGACGGCGTGGAACTCGGTGGCCAGATACGTCCCCGAGGGCTTGAGATCGCAGAGCACCGGCACCCGGGCGCGGATCCGCTCGACGTCATTGATGGAGAACTCCACCTCGGCGGCCTGGGCGATGGCGAGCAGGTGGAGCACCGCGTTGGTGGAGCCGCCCACCGCCATGACCAGGGCCATGGCGTTCTCGAAGGCCTTGCGGGTCATGATGTCCCGGGGGAGGCGCTGGTGGCGGATGGCGTCGACCAGGACCTCGCCGGCGCGCTCGGCGACCTCCCGGGCCTCGTCGTCCTCGGCGGCCACGGTGGAGGAGCCGGGCAGGCTCATGCCCATGGCCTCGAAGGCCGAGGACATGGTGTTGGCCGTGTACATGCCACCGCAGGAGCCCGCGCCGGGGCAGGCGTGCTTCTCGATGGCGGTGAGCTCCTCGTCCGACATATTGCCCGCGGCGTGCTGGCCCACCGCCTCGAAGGCGCTGACGAGGTTGAGCTTGCGCCCGTTGTAATAGCCGGGCTTGATGGTGCCGCCGTAGACGAAGATGCCGGGGATGTTCAGCCGGGCCAGCGCGATCATGGCCCCGGGCATGTTCTTGTCGCAGCCGCCGGTCGCGAGGATGCCGTCGAGGCGCTGGCCGTTGCAGACCGTCTCGATGGAGTCGGCGATCACCTCGCGGGAGACCAGGGAGAACTTCATCCCCTCGGTCCCCATGGAGATGCCGTCGGAGATGGTGATGGTGCCGAAGGTCACCGGCATCGCCCCGGCCCGCTTGAGCGCGGTCTCGGCGCGCTCGGCCTGGGCCCCGATGCCGAGGTTGCAGGGGGTGATGGTGGAGTGGGCGTTGCCGACGCCGACAACGGGCTTGTCGAAGTCGTCGTCGGTGAAGCCCACGGCGCGCATCATCGCCCGATTGGGCGTGCGCGCCACCCCCTGGGTGATCACTCGGCTGCGGCGGTTATCGGCCATTGCGCTTCCTCGCTGGTTCCATCGGCTGGCGGTGTCGGATCGGTCATCAACAAACAAAGTTACGAGAGATCGCCGCGACAGGCAATGATGAGGGCCGGGCCCCCGCGGGGCGCTTCGGCCGGGGACGGCGCCGTGCGATAATCCCCGCGCTCTGGCGTCGGGAGGTAGCATGTCCGGTCCCCTAGAACATTATCGCGAGGTGCTCGGGTGCGGCGAGTTCGTGGCCGATCCGGCCCAGGCCCGGGCGGTGGAGGCGCTGGATGACCTCCACCGACGGCTGGTGACCGCGCCGGAGTCGGCGTCGCCGGGCCCGGGGGGGCTCCGGGGGCTGCTGCGACGCCTGCGCGGCGGGGCCCCGGAACGGGACCCGGAACCCGGCGTGTACCTTTGGGGCGGGGTCGGCCGGGGTAAGACCTGGCTGATGGACATCTTCTACGAGTGCCTGCCCTTCGAGGACAAGCGCCGGCTGCATTTCCACCGCTTCATGCGCGCGGTGCATGATCGGCTGAAGGCCCTGCGCGAGCGCCAGGATCCGCTCGAGATCATCGCCGAAGAGTGGGCGGCGGACACCCGGGTGTTGTGCTTCGACGAGTTCTTCGTCTCCGACATCGCCGACGCCATGATCCTCGCGGGGCTGCTGCGCGGCCTGTTCCGCCGGGGGGTGACCCTGGTGGCGACCTCCAACATCCCGCCGGCGGAGCTCTACCGCGACGGCCTGCAGCGCGAGCGCTTCATACCCGCCATCGAGCTCCTCGAGCGACACACGCAGGTGATTAACGTCGATGGTGACACCGACTATCGGCTGCGCTTCCTGGAGCAGGCGGAGATCTACCATACCCCGCTGGACGAGGGGGCGGATGCCGTCCTCGCCGAGGATTTCGACCATGTCCGCCCGGAGGGCAGCCCGGTGGAACGGGACACCACCCTCGAGGTGGAGGGCCGCGAGATCGCAGTACGACGCCTCGGCGAGGGGGTGGTCTGGTTCGACTTCGATGCCGTCTGCCGGGGGCCGCGCAGCCAGAATGACTACATCGAGATCGCCCGTCAGTTCCACACCGTGGTGATCTCCGGCGTGCCGGTCTTCGAGCGGGACAGCGAGGACGATGCCCGGCGGTTCATCAATCTGGTCGACGAGTTCTATGACCGGGCGGTGAAGCTCATCGTCTCCGCGGCGGCGCAGCCCGACGCCCTCTATCGCGGCCGCAGGTTGGGCTTTGAATTCGAGCGCACCGCGAGCCGGCTCATCGAGATGCAGTCGCGCAGTTACCTGGCCCTGCCCCACCGCCCCTGAACGCAACGGCGCTCAATCGCCGGCGCGCTGGCTCGCGCGCAGGCCGCTTCCGTCCAGGTTACCGCTGGCCTCCACTACCGTGGTCCCACCGGGGTTGGCGAGCCCCAGCGAGCGGCCCACCGCCTCCCCGTCACCGGGGTGTTCCGGGTCGGGCTGGATCCGCGCCTGCAGCCGGAAGGCGCCATCGCCCTCCACCGTGAGGGTGCCGTCGAGGGTGAGCGGCCCATTCCGGGCGGTGAGCTCGCCGTCCACGCCATCGCCATCCCGCGGCCGCAACCGAAGGTGGATATCCCCCAGGGGCCGCTCGGCGCCGAGGTAGAGCGAGGCACCGCGCCAGGACAGCAGCCCTTCGGCGCTCACCAGCCGTTCCCCTTCCATGGCCAGGTGACGGAGGTTCGCCTCCACCCGCCCGTTGGCCACCGGCGCGAGGGCGCCCCGGCGCAGCCAGCCGAGCAGGGTGTCCACGTCCATGTCGGCGCGCACATCCTCGAGCCGCAGCCGCCCGCCGGGGCCCATGGCGATATGCCCATCCAGGGTGCCGTCGTCCCCGGGCCGGCCCCGGAGATCCAGTGCCAGGCGGGCCCGGAGCAGGGCGCCGGCATCTACCCGCCAACCCACGTCACGGATGAGCTGGCCGTTGACGCGGACCGCCCCCGCGCCACCGTTCCAGAGACTGCCCTGGGGTTCGTGGACGTCGGCGGGTACGCGGCCCTCCAGCAGTGACCAGGCTACGCCGACCGGTGCCAGGAGCACCGCGGCCAGGGCGAAGGCGGTCAGGAACAGCAGGCCCCATGCGAGCCCCCGGAACAGGCGTCTCATGAGGCCTCCCTGGTAAGCACTAGCCGGGCGTCGACACGGCCGGGTTCTTCGGCGGAGCGGATGGCGGCGGACTCGGTGGCCACGCCATGGTCCTCGCGGAGGGTGCCGAGCCAGCGGACCAGGGTGTTGAAGCCCACCCCGGAGAGCACGATCCGCACCCGCCGGTCCCCGGAGGGCTCGATCCGCTCGACCCCCTGGTCGAGCCCCGCCCCCCGGGCGCTGTCATCGGCCAGGGCGTAGAGCGCCCGCTGTTCGGCCGGCGCCGCTTCGCTGCCGCCGTCCTCGCGCAGGGCCGTCACCAGCGAGCGATGGTCGCGCATCCACTGGAGGTCCTGGCGTTGCTCGTCGATGCGGGCCTCCAGGGCGGGCAGCGCCTGGCGCGGCGGCAGCCACACCAGGAAGTAGAACGCCATCACCGCCAGGGCCACGAGGCCGAGGGTCACCGTGCGCCGTTCCCGGGGCGCGAGCTCGTGCCACCAACGCCTCATGCGCCGTCCCTCACGTCCAGCCGGGCGTTCGCGCCGCCGCCGGCATTGTCCGCGGAGCGCACCTCCACCTCGAGCCCGCGCTCCTCGAGGCGGCGTTTGAGGCCCTCCACCGCCTGCAGGCCCGGGACGCTGATCTCCACATCCAGGGCGCCGCCGCCGTAGCCGAGGGAGGTAAGCCGTACCTCCCGCCCCGCCGTGGCCGGCGCCAGCCGCTGGAGCAGGGTCAGCAGGGCCTCCGCCGGCGGTCCGTCATCGCCACTGCCGCGCAGCGCCTGCAGTCGGTTCTCCATCTGCCGGCGCGGATACAGCGGCGTGCCCGCATCGGGGAAGGAGTCGTGGAAGATGCGCTCCATCTCCGCCTGCTGGTCGGCGGCGGTGGCCTCCAGGTGATAGTAGGTCAGCCAGTTGTTCGCGGCGTCGGCGAGTACGACGCCGGCGAGCAATACGGCCGCCGCACGCCATATTCGCCAGTGCCCCGCTAGCCGTCCGGAGCCGACCCCCGCCGGGCGCAGGCCCACGGCGGAGCGCGGATCGAGGTGCAGCGCCATCAGTGCGAGGGGGTCCTCACAGCGGTGGCACTCCACCGGAAGGGGCTGTGCCGCGAGCTCCGGGTCTTCGCCGGCGCCGAGATAGACGACCAGCCGTTCGGGGGTGGCCTCCCCGTCGTCCTCCGCCAGAGCGGACTCGAGGAACAGCGCCAGGTTGCCGGCATCACAAGCGAATCCCCGGGCCGCCGCCGTGCGTACCCGGGCGAGCCCATCGCTTACCAGCACCGTCCAGGCGTCCTTGTGCCAGGGCAGCGCCAGGTAGTCCGGGTAGAGCTGCTCGGCGGCCAGACCGGCCTCGGCGAGGGTCTCCTCCCAGTGCCCGAGCAGGCGCCGGGCGACGACGGCGACGGGGACGCCGCCGTCGCGCCCGCGCTCGCCGACGGCGAAGTGCAGCGTGTCCACGTCCTCGCTGAGCCGGTCCTCCAGCGCCCAGGGCACGGCGCGGAGCAGCCGCTGGCGGTTGCGCACCGGCAGGTGCACGCGGGTGGTGAGCACGTCCGTCCCCGGCACCAGCGCCATCACCCGGTGCCCCCGGGCGGCTTCCGCCGGCGTCTCGGCGGCGGCAACCAGCGAACCGGTGCTGTCCTGGCAACGCCAGTCCAGGGGGTGCTCGGCATTACCGGTGAGTTGAACGATCAGGCGGGGACGCATGGAGGGCATTGTCACCGAAACAGGGTTCCGCGCCAACGGTCATGGCAATACGGGGCGGCGCGCCAGCACGGGGATGGCCCCTGTGGAGGGGCGCTGGAGTATCGACTGCCAACGCTGCTCGATCCGGTCCAGGGTGACAATGGCGGTGACCCGGAAATACTCGCTGTCCACCCGGTACCAGCCCCGCGGGATCTCCGGCTGGGCCAGGGTGGGTGCCAGGCGTAACGCCTCGTCCACGCTGGCCAGGGGCTCCTCCTCGCGGGCGGCGGTGAGGGCGCGGATGTCGTCCGCCGACACGCCCGGGTGGAGCCGCTCCAGGAGCCCCGGTGGGGCGGTATTGAGATTGATGCCGCTGGCTTCCGCGGGCAGGGCGGTGACGTATCCCGACAGGCCATCCATTACCTCATCGGTGACGCCACGAACCAGGCGCAGCTCCGAGACCTCGGCCATGGGGGCATTGGCGCTGCGGTAGGGGGGCTCGCGCCGGGTGTAGTAGTCGTCCTCAGCCCCACCGGGGAAGGCGGGCTGGAGGTCGTCGTCGATCCAATCCACCGCGGCGGCGGCCACCCCGGCGGCATCCGCTTCCGGGTCCGCGGCGGTTACCAGTCGCTCGAGGATCGCCGTCGTGCGTTCCCGGCGCGACTCGTCGCCCGCCAGGGCGTTAAGGTTGAGTCGCCCCTGGAGGTCGGTGATGTGTACCCGGATGGTGGCACCGCCCTCGGTGACCGGCGGCAGGGTCCCGGCCCAGCGGTCCGTGGGGCCGTCGGTGTCGTTGCCCTCGCGGTCACGATGCAGGAGCTCGATGGCCACCGCCTCCGCTGCCAGGGCATAGTGCCAGGACTGGCCGTCGGCGAGGGTGTTCTGGGTCCGACGGACCGCGAGGTGCTCATCGGCGAGCATGGCGGTGGCCGCCGTGGCCGCCAATGCGGTGACCAGCAGTGCGGTGATCAGCGCCGCGCCGTGGTTCCGTTGCCGCATGGTCATCCCGTCCCCGGCAACAGGAAGACCCGCTCGAGCTCGCCGTAACGGGGGTGGACCAGGCGGATGGCCACTGCCCGGGGCAGGGCCGTCGACGTGACGGCGGCCCCCGCCGGTGGCCACCGCTGGGCCCAGGTATCGTCGGTGAGGAAGTAGAATGACAGTTCCTCCGCGCCGTCCAGCAGGCGGCTCGCCTGCGCCTGCGGGTCATAGCCGCTGTCCACCGCTGTGTAGCTGAACCGGGTGAGCGCCCCGTCCTCCACGCCGTAGGCGACCCGGCGCAGTCCGCTACGCGGCAGCCCCATGGGGTTCGGGTAGCCGCCGCGCACCAGCATCAGCCGCCCGTCCTCGATGTGCAGGGGAGGGCGGCGGTCGCCGAGCCGGTCACGATAGCCGCGGGCGACGATACTGCGCAGGTCCCGGGCGAGCAGGGTGAATGCGGTCTGAAGCTCGCCGAGGGCGGCGGTCTCCTCGGCCACCCGTTCGCGGCCGGCGACCACCGCCTGGAGGCCGGAATAGGCCATCGCCGAGACCACCGCGAACACCGCCACGGCGACCACCAGCTCGATCAGGGTGAAGCCGCGGCTGCCCCCGCTCACGGTGTTAGCTCCGGGTCGCGCAGCAGCCCTTGCAGGGTGTGAACGCTATCCCCTTCGCCGGCGGGCGCGCCCACGGCGATGCGGACGCGGCGGACCGACGGGAACTGGGTCTCCTCGACGGTGATGGTAAGCGGCCATTCCCGCCCCGCCATGGTGCGGCTGCGGGTGCGCCGTCCGGTCTCCCAGGCGCCGTCCGCCTGCATCTCCGTGAGCTCGTTGTCGGCCACCCAGTGGGCGAAGGTGCGCTCGCGCAGCCCGGCGGCGGATCCGGTGGTCACCGTAGCCGCCTGGATCGCGGCGGACAGCGCGATGGCGAGCACCGCCAGGGCCACCACCACCTCGATCAGGGTGAATCCGTCAGCGCGCACCGGCGGTCTCCCCGGCCTCGAGGCTGAGCCGTCCGTCGGCGAAGCCCTCCAGGGACCAGCGCCGGTCGGTGCCGGTGTTCCGGAGCTCCAGGGTGAACGGGGTCACCTCCCCACTGGGGTAGAAGACCAGCGACGGTGCCGGGTCCTTGTCCGCGTCGTCGCCGTCGTCCCCGGGGGCTCGGGCGGTCCGCCCGTCCGCCGAGACCGTCAGCCGCAGGTTCCCCGGCATCCGTGTCTCGCCCAGGGCACGGTCCCCCTCGAGGGGCTGCCAGGCGCCGTCGGCGGCGAGCAGGAAGGTATAGCGCTCGGGCTCGATCCGGACCCCGAGGGGGCGGCTCCGGAGGATGCTCTCGTCACGGGCGAGCTCGAGGCGGGCGAGGAGCTGCGCGGCGATTCGCTGGCCCTCCTCGGAGCCGGTAGGGGCCAGCCGCAGCACCGCCAGGGAGAGGATGACCCCCATGATCACCAGCACCACGAGGATTTCCAGCAGCGTGAAGCCGCGGTCCGGGCTCATCACCCCGATTCGAGGTTGCGGGAGCTGATGTCCCGGTCGGGGCCGTCACCGCCGGGCCGGTTGTCGGCGCCCAGGGTAAGGACCTCGATGCCGCCGTCGCCGTCCTCCGGCCCCAGGTACTCGTAGGGGTTGCCCCACGGATCCTTTGGCAGCTCCCGTAGATAGCCGCCGCTTTGCCAGTTCTCCGGCACCGGCGGGGTATCGGGGCGCTCCACCAGCGCCTCCAGCCCCTGGGCGGAGGTGGGGTAACGGAAGTTGTCCAGCTTGTACATCTCCAGGGCGTTCTCGATGGTGCGCAGGTCGTGCTTGGCCTTGGTCAGCCGGGCCTTCTCCGGGTTGTCCATGATGTTGGGGACGGCAAAGGCCACCAGGATGCCGAGGATGACCACCACCACCATCACCTCGATCAGGGTGAAGCCAGACTGGTGCCGTGTCCTGTGTTGCGCGTGCATGGGCGTGCATCTCTCCGTGGTCAGCGACCGACCAGTTGGTTGAGCTCGAAGATGGGCAGGAGTATCGACAATACAATGACCAGGACGACGCTGCCCATGATCACGATGAGCAGCGGCTCGAAGAGCGCGAGCAGTGTGCCGATGAGCCCGTCGATCTCGCGCTCCTGGCTGATGGCGGCACGCTCGAGCATGCCCTCCAGGTCGCCGCCGGTCTCGCCGCTGGCGATGAGGTGGACGGTCATCGGCGGGAACTGGCCGCTCGCCTCCAGGGCCGGGGCGATGGCGGCGCCCTCGCGGATCCGCGAGGCGGCCTCGCTGACCGCCTCGCGCATGGGTAGATTGGCGATTACCCCGGCGGAGATCCGCAGTGCCTCGAGCACGGCTACCCCGCTGCCGATCAGGATGCTGAAGGTGCGCGCGAAGCGCGCGGTGTTCAGGCCCCGGGCGAGGCGGCCGAGCAGTGGCAGGCGCAGGATCAGGGCATGGACGCGGTGGCGGAACCCCGGTCGGCGGAGGCCCACGGCAAAGGCGACCGCCGCCAGCGCCCCCGCCACCACCAGCGCCGGGCCCCAGTCCCGGAGGAAGTCGCTGGTGGCGATGAGCCCCCGGGTCAGTGCCGGCAGCTCCTGGCCGGTGTCGGTGAACACGCGGGTCACCTTGGGCACCACGTACGTGAGCAGCAGGGCCACCACTGCCACCGAGACAACCACCAGGGCGATCGGATAGATCAGCGCCTGCTGGATGCGCTGTCGCATCTGCTGGCGTTTCTCCACGTAGTCCGCCAGCCGTTCCAGGACCAGATCCAGGTGACCGGTGTGCTCGCCGGCGGCCACCGTGGCGCGGTAGAGCTCGCTGAACACCCGGGGGAAGGCGGCAAGCCCGTCCGCCAGGGTGTGTCCCTCCACCACCCGGGCCCGCACGCCGGTGACCAGTCGGCGCATGGCGGCGCGCTCGCTCTGCCGGGCCACCGCACGCAATGCCTCCTCCAGGGGGGTTCCGGAGCCCACCAGGGTGGCCAGCTGGCGGGTGAACAGCGTCAGCTCCGAGGCGCGGATGCGCCCGCCGCGACCACCGAGGCCGCCCCCGCTGCGCCGCCGCTCCCGGACCTCGTCCACCTCCAGTGGGACCAGGCCGCGCTCGCGGAGTTGTTGCCGGATCTGGCGGGGACTGTCCCCCTCCAGGACGCCGCCGGTCTCCCGGCCCCGCGCGTCCACTGCGGTGTACTCGTACGCCGCCATGGTGCGTCAGCCCTCCGTGGTGACCCGCACCACCTCCTCCAGGGTGGTCTCGCCGGCCAGTACCCGGTGAAGGCCGTCGCTGCGCAGCGACGGCGTGCGTTGCCGGGCATGGGCCTCCATGGCCTGCTCGCCGGCGCCGTCATGGATCTGCGTGCGGAGGGTCTCGTCGACGATCACCAGCTCGAAGAGGCCGGCTCGGCCCCGGTAGCCGAGCTGATTGCACTGCGCGCAACCCACCGCCCGGTAGAGAGTGGGCGGCCTGGAGGCATCCACACCGAGGCTGGCGCACTCCGCTGGCCCTGCCGTGTAGGCGCTGCGGCAGGCGGGGCAGAGCCGTCGCACCAGGCGTTGGGCCAGTACCCCCACCAGGCTGGAGGACAGCAGGAACGGCTCCACGCCCATGTCCCGCAGTCGGGTGACCGCGCCGATCGCGGTGTTGGTGTGCAGCGTCGAGAGCACCATGTGGCCGGTCAGCGAGGCCTGTACCGCGATCTCCGCGGTCTCGAGGTCGCGTATCTCTCCGACCATGACCACGTCGGGGTCCTGGCGGAGGATGGCGCGCAGCCCGCGGGCGAAGCTCATGTCCACCCGCAGGTTCACCTGGGTCTGGCCGATGCCGTCGAGGTAGTACTCGATGGGGTCCTCCACGGTGAGGATGTTGCGGCTGCGGTCGTTGAGGCGGCTGATGGCCGCGTACAGCGTGGTGGTCTTGCCTGAGCCCGTGGGGCCGGTCACCAGCAGGATGCCGTGGGGGCGGTGGATCAGCGCATCCACCTCGTCACGCAGGGCCCCGTCCATGCCGAGCTGCTCCAGGTCCAGGCGGCCCGCCTGCTTGTCGAGCAGCCGCAGGACCACGCGCTCGCCGTGGCCACCGGGCAGGGTGGAGACCCGCACGTCCACCGCGCGCCCGGCGATGCGCAGGGAGATGCGGCCGTCCTGGGGGACACGCTTCTCCGCGATATCCAGCCGCGCCATGACCTTGATGCGGGAGACCAGCAGCGGGGCCATGCGTCGCGGCGGCTGCAGGACCTCGCGGAGCATGCCGTCGATGCGGAAGCGCACCGTCAGCCGGCTCTCGAAGGGCTCGATATGGACATCCGAGGCGCCCTCGCGGATGGCCTCGGTGAGCAGGGCGTTGATCAGCCGGATGATGGGGGCGTCGTCCTCACTCTCGAGGAGGTCCTCCGGCTCCGGGATGGATTCGGCGAGCCGCGAGAGGTCCACCTCGTCGCCGAGGTCCTCCATCGCCTGCATGGTCTCGCCGGTACGGGTCTCGTAGGCCTGCTGCAGCAGCCGCTCGAAGGCCTCCTCGTCGAGCCGCTCGATGGTGAGCGGCACGCCCAGGCTCCGGCGGAGCTCGGCGATCACGCTCACCGGGACGCCCGGCCGACAGGCAATGCGCGCCCCGCTGTCGGTACGCTCGCGGAGCAGCACGCCGTGGCGACGGGCGAAGCCGAAGGAAGGCCCGTCGCCACCGCCGGTGTCTCGCTCGGGTTCGCCCGAATACTCCGTCAACGGCTGCTCGGCCATGACATTCATTGCCGCCGCGCGGTGAACGGTGGCGGTAGCTCCGGGCGCGACAACGGTGGCAGCACCGGCGCGCGTTCGTCGGGGAGCAGGCCGACACCGCGCTCGCGCTGCGCCTTCTGGGTGTCGCGCATCTGGCTGTATTTCTCGCTGGCGTAGCGGGACATGGTGCCCTCGTCACGGACGATGCGTGGGCGCAGGAATACCATCAGGTTGCGCGTCTCGCTCTCCGAGGCGCGGTAGCGGAACAGTTGGCCCAGCCCCGGGATGCTCCCGAGCAGGGGCACCCGCTGCTCGCTCTCGCGGATCTGTTCGTCGAGCAGCCCGCCGAGCACCACCAGTCGGCCGCTATCCACCAGGACGCTGGTGCGGATGGAGCGCTTGTCGGTGATCAGATCCACGGCCTGAGTGCTCTGGGTGACGCTGGAGACCTCCTGTTCGATGTCCAGCAGCACCGAGTCGCCCTCGTTGATCTGGGGCTTGACCTTCAGGATCAGGCCCACGTCGCGGCGCTCGATGGTCTGGAAGGGATTGAGCTCATTGCCGCCGTCGGTGGCGTTGGAGAACGAACCGGTGACGAAGGGGACGTTCTGGGCGACGGTAATCTCCGCCTCCTGGTTGTCGACGGTGACCAGCGACGGCGTGGACAGGATGTTGGTCCCGGCGTCACTGGCGAGGGCCCGCAGCAGGGCGGCGAAGCGGGTCCCCCCGGCGAGGTCGCCCACCGCCAGGTTGAGGCCGCGCCCGGGATTGGGGAGCTGGTCCTGGGACAGTGAGCCGATGATGCCGGCGAGGCTGTCGCCGCCGCTGATGCGGCTGTTCTCGAAGCTGGTCCCGCCGAGCGCGGCGTCCCCGTTGCCGCTGCCATCGATCGCCCACTGGAAACCGAGCTCGGCGGCCACATCCTCGGAGACCTCGGCGATGGCCGCCTCGATGACGACCTGGGCGCGGCGGATATCGAGCTTGTCGATGATCGCCGAGAGCTCCCGCTGCACGCGCGGCGGCGCGCTGATGACTAGGGAATTGGTGGCGGCGTCCGGCTGTATGCTGACGGCCTCCCGGCCCTCGCCGCCCTCTTGGGTGCGTTCTCCGTCTGCCTGCAGATTCTCGCTGAGACCCTGCAGCACCTCCGCCGTCTCCTCCGCCTTGGCGTACTTGAGGTAGACGACCCGGGTGTCGCCGGTGGCCTGCTTGGGGCCGTCCAGGTCACGGACCAGGCGCTCCAGCCGCCCGAGCTCGTCATCGGGTCCGGCGATGACGAGGCTGTTGGTGCGCTCGTCGGCGGCCACCCGGGCCCGCCGGGTCGCCGCCTCGCCACCTTGCTGGCCCTGCAGCTCACCGAGGGTACGCGCCAACTCCGCGGCGGAGGCGTGCTCGAGCTCCAGCACCTTAACGGATTCGGTTCCGCCGCGGTCGATGTCGCGGATCAGCCCCACCAGGCGTTCCACGTTGCTCGCGTAGTCCGAGATGATGAGCACGTTGGCTGGCGGATAGGCGGCGAAATGCCCTTGCTGCGGGATCAGCGGCCGGAGGATGGGGACGAGCTGGGCTACTGGCACGTGCTCGACGGTGATTACCTGGGTGACGATGGCGTCACCGCCGTCGGCGTCGCCGCGGCCGCCGAGTTGGCGGGCGTTGGCGTCGGGGACGATCTTGGTGACCTCCCCGGAGGGCACCGCCGAGAAGCCGTGCACCTGAAGGATGGAGAGGAAGACCTCGTAGAGCGCATCCGCGCCCATGGGCCGCTGGGAGACCACCGTCACCCGCGCGCTGACCCGGGGATCGAGGACGAAGTTGCGGCCGGTCGCCTCGGCGACGGTCTCGACCAGGGCGGAGAGTTCTGCGTCTTTAAGGTTGAGGGTGACCTGGTCGCTTTGGGCCAGTGCCGTGGCCGCCAGCAGAAGGGCCGTGCTCAGGGCCAGTAGCCTAGGCAGTACCGCGATTGCAGCGCGGCCGTTCCCGTCCCGCGGTTTATGGGCCGATGCCATGGTCACTCCTGTGGGCCGAGCTCGAGGCGAAGCTGGCGCGGGTTTCCGTTGCGGGTGATGTTCAGTGTAACGCCGGAGGCGTTGCCCAGGCGTTGCAGGGCCCGCATCGCCGATTCTCGGTCATCGAGGCGGATGTCGTCGACGGCGGTGATCACATCGCCGCGCTCCAGACCCGCCGCCGCCAGCAGCCTCTCGTCCCCGCCGCCGACGCGGAAGCCGTCGAGGGCCCCGGAGGCATCCCGTACGGGGGTGGGCTGGAGCATCCGTTGCAGCGCACCCGGATCCTCCTGCAGGCGCTGGCGGTAGCGGGCGAGGGTTCGGCCGGAACGCTCGGCGCCGGCGGTATCTTCCCCGGTGGCACCCCCCGATTCGGACGTCGACCCTTGTGCCCCCCGTGGTTCCGTGTCCAGCGACAGCCCGCCTTCCGGTAGCGGCAGGGCCTCGTGGCGGCCCTGTCGGCGCAGGATCACGCGGTCGGCGTAGACCCCCTCGATCACCGCTCCCTCCACCGGCTCGCCGCCAACGCCGTAGAGCCGATCGCTGTCCCCACCCGTGGCGATGATGGCGAGCCCTTCCCCGGCCTCGCCGGCAAGCACCCCCTTGAGCGTCAGCCCGAGCTGGGTAGTGGGGGCCTGTTCCGGCAGTGGCTCGACGTCGGCGGTGGTACTGGCCCGACCGAAGAGTTCCGCCTCAGTGATCGCCGTGATATCGATACTGCCCCCCTGGTTCTGTGCCCGGGCCTCGATGCTGCGGGGTGGCGGTGGCGATGTCCCGGGGGACGGCCATAGCTGCCAGCCCAGGCGCGCGGCCTCCACGCCCAGTGCGACAACCGCCACCATGGTCACCAGCCTGGCGAGCAAGCGCTCCGGGCGCCTGCCGGGTTCGGCGAGAAAGGGGGGCAGTGACAGCGGCAACGGCAGCGCTCCGATGATGGGCGATCTTCCGGGATCCTGATGGTAAGCTTAAGGAAACGCCGGGACGGGAGCAAAGCCGATGCGGCACGTGGCGTTGACACTCCTTCGCCGTCCGGCTAATGTACTCCTCCAGATTGGCACAGCGTGCCTCCCCCGCTGTCCGCCTCGTCCTGATCCGCACGATTCATAAACGTTTAAGAGTCTCGACCCAGAAGCGAGGATGTTCCTGCGTTACCGGTTGCGTTTCCGTCCGGAGCTCTGCAGAGCTGATGGGTCGTGAGGTGCCGGTGGCGTGAGAAGGCATACAGGCGTGACGCGCCCGGAAATCGTGACAAAACAACCCCACAGCCCCGCCCCTGTCTCCTGTCCCGCCGTCGGCGGGTGACGCGAATCCGCGTGCGGGGATAATCCATGAAGCAGTAGCCGATGAATCTCACGGAACTCAAACAGAAGCCCGCCACCCAACTGGTCGACCTCGCCCGAGAACTGGGCATCGAGGGGATGGCCCGAAATCGCAAGCAGGATGTGATCTTCTCCATCCTCAAGGCCCACGCGAAGAAGGGCGAGGACATATGGGGCGACGGCGTCCTCGAGATCCTGCAGGACGGCTTCGGCTTCCTGCGCTCGGCGGACAGCTCCTACCTGGCAGGTCCGGACGATATCTACGTCTCGCCGAGCCAGATCCGCCGGTTTAGCCTGCGCACCGGTGACAGCATCTCGGGCAAGATCCGCCCCCCCAAGGAAGGCGAGCGCTACTTCGCGCTGCTCAAGGTGGATCAGATCAACTTCGAGAAGCCGGAGGCGGCGAAGAACAAGGTCCTGTTCGAGAACCTGACCCCGTTGTTCGCCAAGGAGCGCATGGTCCTCGAGCGGGGCAACGGCTCCACCGAGGACCTCACCGCCCGGGTCATCGACCTGACCGCGCCCATCGGCAAGGGCCAGCGCGGGCTGATCGTCTCCCCGCCCAAGGCGGGCAAGACCATGCTGCTGCAGAACATGGCCCAGTCGATCACCAGCAACTACCCGGAATGCTATGTGATCGTGCTGCTCATCGACGAGCGCCCCGAGGAGGTCACGGAGATGGCCCGCACGGTGCGCGGCGAGGTGGTCTCCTCGACCTTCGATGAGCCGGCCAACCGCCACGTCCAGGTTGCCGAAATGGTGATCGAGAAGGCCAAGCGCCTGGTCGAGCACAAGCAGGACGTGGTGATCATGCTCGACTCCATCACCCGGCTGGCGCGGGCCTACAACACCGTGGTGCCCTCCTCGGGCAAGGTGCTCACCGGTGGTGTGGACGCCAACGCCCTGCACCGTCCCAAGCGCTTCTTCGGCGCGGCGCGCAACATCGAGGAAGGCGGTAGCCTCTCGATCATCGCCACCTCCCTGGTGGAGACGGGCTCGCGCATGGACGACGTGATCTACGAGGAGTTCAAGGGCACCGGCAACATGGAGATCCACCTCGACCGGCGCATCTCCGAGAAGCGCATCTATCCGGCGATCAACATCAACCGCTCCGGTACCCGCCGAGAGGAGCTGTTGATGACCCCGGACGAGCTGCAGAAGGTGTGGATCCTGCGCAAGCTCCTCCATCCGATGGACGAGCTCGCCGCCATCGAGTTCCTCCTCGACAAGCTCAAGGATACCAAGACGAACAGCGAGTTCTTCGACTACATGAAGCGCTGACGCCGCTTAAGCGGCCGGGGAAGGAAAGGCCGGGACCGGCGCGCTGCTGCCGGCTCCGGCCTTTTCGTATGCGTCAGAAGCGGTAGTCGGCGGAAAGCGCGACGACGTCGGCGGAGCCCTCGTAGGTGCCGTCGAGGTTGCCGCGGGCCTCGTTGCCCGGGTCAGTGGCGCGCTGGTCGATATCGGCGTCGTCGAAGAAGATGTGCATGACGGCGCCGGTGATCGAGAAGCGTTCCGAGGGCGAGAAGGTGGCCCCGGCGGAGAGCCAGCGCCGGTCGACATCGGGCACCCGCGGGGTGCGGTGGCGGGCGTCCGGCACGGGGGTCTCGTCGAGGCCGATCCCGCCGCGCAGCGTCCACTGTGGGGTCAGGGCGTAGCTCGCGCCGGCCGAGACCGCCCAGGTGTTGTCCCAGTTCTCCTCGGTGAAGCTGTCAGGGGTATTGTCACCGAACTCCACGACCAGCTCGTCGAACTCACTCCACTCGGTCCATTCCGCGTTGGCCATCAGTGCCAGACGGTCCGTGGCCTGGTGGTAGACACCCAGGTTGATGCTCGCCGGGGTGGTGAGGTCGGCGGAGCCGTCGGTGTCGGTGAAACGCCCCTGGGCCCGGGCGCCATCCAGCACCGCCTGCCCCACCGGATCGCCGGCGCGGAACTTCGCATCCCCGGAAAGCTCCAGATCGACCTTCGAGCGATAGCTCATGCCGAGGCGGGTCCGCTCGGTGACCTGGAACAGCGCCCCCACCGTGAAGCCGGTCCCCCAGTCGTCGCCGCTGACCTCGGCGAAGCCGTCATTGCCGCCCGGGCTCGCGCCGGGGACGCCCTGCCCGGCGCCGATGCCGCCGAGGTCCAGGGCGTTGGAGAGGGTGGCGTCCGCGTACTGGAAGCGCAGGCCGGCGGCCAGCGACAGCTGTTCGGTCACCCGGAAGTTCAGGGTGGGCTGGACATCGATGGTGGCCAGATCGGTCTCCAGCGCATGGTAGCGCCCGATCCAGTCGTCATCGTAATCGGTGGACAGCCCGTAGGGCGCATACACCGCGATGCCGGCGTCCAGGTCCTCACGCAGCTGGAACTTGGCGGCGAAGCTCGGCACCAGCGCCGTCTCGCCGCCGCGGCCCTTGGTGCCGTCATAGGGCAGGCCGTCGCCGGGGTCGTTCAGCGGCACGCCGAGGGGTGAGGCACGTCCATCTTCCAGGTCGAAATCGGCGTCGATGTAGGACAGGCCGCCGGCGATATGCGTACCGTCGAGGTGCCCCATGGCGGCCGGGTTATAGGCCATGAAGGCGGCGTCCTCGGCGCCGGCGGCGGCGTTGGACAGGGCGTTGGCGAGGGCCTTGGCACTCTGCTCGCGGATCTGGAAGCCGGTCGCGTGGGCACTGGATGTCGCCGCGGCCAGGGCCAGGGCGGAAGCGCTGAGAGTGATTCGGACGGGCAAGCGATCGCTCAGGGGCATGGCTCTCTCCTCCTGCCTTTACGGGTGCCGTTGGCGCCCCGGTTTCTTCTTGGGTCGGGATTCGGCCCTTTCGAGGGAACATACGAGCGGGGTCACGGGTGGGTCAATACGCCCGCGTATGGTAAGTTGCCGGGGTCCCGGGACATTCCCGGCGCCCCGGCAGCGTCAACGACGAGCAGGCAGCACGAGGTCGGTGGGGCGTGGGGCCTGGCCGTCGACGCGTTCGAGCACCAGTAGCCCGTTGGGGGTCTCGTCGACAACCGAGAGGGCGCCCACCGGTTCGTCGGGGATCCAGGCCACGGCCTCGCCAGCCTGCTCCAGGACTCGGCCGTCGCGGTGGACGGTGAACCGTGCCTCTGCGTCGTAGCGGCGACCCCGGGGGTCGAGGATCCAGCGTCCGTCTCCGGCGGGGCGGACATGATGGATGACCGGCGCGAGGCGCAGCCGCTCGATGGCATGCAGGTAGACGCTGTCGGCGAGGGCCGCGAGGCTTTCCTCGGCCGTACCTTCATCCGTCGCCGGCAGCTCGATGGTGTAGCCGGGGTGCTCGACGCCGAGGTCCAGGTCGACCAGGGTCACGGACAGTGGCAGTTGCCCGCCTCGGGGTTCCGTACCCTCGATCAGCGCCACCATGCGTACCCCGGAGGCCGCGGTCACATCACGCCCGCACTCGGTCAGCGCCTCCGCGCCGCAACCCGCCGCCTCCAGGGCCCGGCGGAAGCTCTGGGGGTTGACCGCCTGTAAGGGATACTCCCCCGCTACCGGGCCCATGACCGAGTAGGCGCGGGTGCTCGCCAGGTCCGTGGCGCCCGGGAAGACCAGGGCAATGCCAGGGCCGCCCCGCTCCTCCCCGGCGGCCCCGCGCCGCGCGGAGCCGCCTCCCTGTGCGCGGATATCGGCGCGCAACTGCGCGATCTCCTGCTCTAGGGCACGTGCCTCCGGTCCGACCTCGCCCGGCCGGCTCGGTCGGTCCAGACCGATCAGCTCGCCGAGGGTCGGGATCATGCCGCCCTCCGGCTGGGATTCCGGGTCAGTGGGGTCGTAGTCACTCGGCAGCGAACCGGGCTCAGTATGGCGCTGCCGGGTGGATTCGGAATTGGCGCAGGCGGTGATCACCAAGGCGGCGACGAGCAGACCGACCAGCAACGGAAAACGCACCATCGAACTCTCCCTCGAGGAGCAGGATATGGGTGGCGTCGCCGGGCAGCGACGCGTCACGCGCGCCAGCATAGGCAAGCCCGGCGGCGGCTGCAATCAGTCAGTGGCGTTCCAGGCGCTGAAAGGTCAGCGCCCAGGCGTGCTCGTCATCCGCCTCGTGGTAGGCCTCGTCGACGACCCGCCAACGCTCGTCCAGCCCGGGGAAGAAGGTGTCCCCCTCAAGCTCGGTGTCGATCACGGTGAGCTCGATGCGCTGCGCCACCGGCAGGAACAGGGCGTAGATCTCCTCGCCACCGATGACCATGACCTCGTCGACGACCCCGGCGGCGGCCAGGGCGGCATCCCGGCTGGTGACCACGCTACAGCCGGGGGCATGGAAATCCGGGTCGCGGGAGATGACGATGTTCGTTCGCCGCGGTAGGGCCCGACCGATGCTCTGGAAGCAGCGCCGGCCCATCACCACCGGCTTGCCCCGGGTCACGGCCACGAAGTGGCGCATGTCCGCGGGCAGCCGCCAGGGCAGTCCGCCTTCCCGGCCGATGACGCGATTGCGGGTCATCGCCGCGACCAGGGTGATCATCGGTGTGCTCATCCACTCAGTGTAGCGGTGATGCGCTAGTCGATGCGACACGCCTCATCGAAGTCCAGGCGCGGATTGCGTGGCCATACCGCCTCAGGGTCGCCATAGCCGATGTTGCACAGGAAGTTGGCCTCGATCTCGCCGTCCGGGAAGAACTCGGCGTTGACCTGGTGCTTGTCGAATCCGGACATGGGGCCGCAGTCCAACCCGAGCGCCCGTGCGGCGAGGATCAGATAGGCCCCCTGCAGGGTGGCATTGCGGAAGGCGGTCTCGGCGGCGAACTCCGGATTGTCCCGGAACATCGCGCTGACGTCCTTGTGCGGGTTGAGCCGGGGCAGCGATTCCCAGAAGCGCCGGTGCTGCGCGATGATGGCGGTCACTGGCGCGGCCATGGTCTTGTCCACGTTGGCGCGGACCAGCGCCGGGGCCAGGCGTTCCTTGGCCTCCGGGGAGCGCACGAACACCACTCGCATGGGCGAGCAGTTGAAGCTGGTTGGACCCATGCGGGCGAGCGCGTAGAGCTCGTGGAGCTGGGCGTCGGTCACCGGCTGGTCGAGCCAGCCGTTGTAGGTGCGTGCCTCCCGGAACAGCTGATCCAGGGAAGCGTCGCCGAGCGGGGTGCCGGTGGCGGCATCGGTGTCTACCGCCTTTTTGGTGTCGGCCATCGGGGTCCTCCGTAGTGGGTGGGCGGCGTACTATGCCGCCTCGCGGGCGGACGTGGCCAGGGGGCCCGGCGCCCGCCGGCCTTACAGCGCCGCCGTACTGGTGACAAAACGGCCGTCGTGATAGAGCAGGGGTGCCTGCGCGGGCTCGGTCCGGGCGGCGACCACATCGCCGATGATGATGCCGTGGGTGCCTTCCTCGTGGATGCCGGTGATGCGGCACTCGAAGCTCACCACCGCGTCGGCGAGCACCGGGACGCCGGTCTCTCCACCGGTCCAGGCCCCTTCGGCGAAGCGCTCAGCGCCGCGGCAGGCGTCCCCGGAGGCGAAGCGCATCGCCAGTGCCTGGTGGTGCGTCGCCAGGACGTTGAGGGCGAGCGTGCGCGTGGCGCCGAGCACCGGATAGGCGCTGCTACCGCGGTTGACGCAGACCAGCAATCGGGGCGGCTCGGCGCTCAGCGAGCAGAACGAGGAGACGGTCAGCCCCGCGGGGGCGGTGTCCGAGGCGGTGGTCGCCAGTGCCACCGGCGCCGCCATCGCCCGCATGCCCTGCTTGAAAGTGGTGGCGTCGACGAACTCGTTCCAGGTCTCCCCGGCGAGGACGGCGGCGAGCGCCGTCATCGCCGTGTGGGTCTCGTGCATCCCGGTCATGCCGCGTTCGAAACCGGCAGCCGCAGCCCCCGGTCCTCCAGTCGTGGCAGAACCTCGTCGCGGAAGTACGGGAACTCCTCGACGTAGTCGACGAAGGCGAGGGTGGTCCCCGAGAAGCCCGTTTCGTAGAGCCGCTGGATGCCGTCGGCCACCGTGTCCGGATCACCGACGAGGGGATAACCCCCGTGGCCCCCGGCCATGCGGTCACGCAGCAACCGGATCACCTCCTTGGGGAAGGACTCGGCGTGGGCGAACATCAGGTTGATGATGTTGTCCACCGCCTCCCAGTCGGCGTTCTCCTGGGAGTAGTAGTGGTGGTACTCCTCCGCCTCCTTCTTGGTCGGCCGGCAGACCACGTAGGAGAAGGTGAACAGCCCCACCTGGCGGCCGAGCTCCGCGGCCTGGGCCTTTAGCGAGGCGATCTCGTCCTTCGACTGCTCCAGGTCGATGGCCGGTGTGAACAGATAGTCCGCGTTACGGCAGGCGAACTGGCGGCCCTGCTGGGAGCCCGCGGCGTTGAAGATCGGGATCTTGTCGGTCTTCGGCAGTGGCAGGCTGTAGGTGTTGCGGAGCTGGTAGAACTCGCCGTCCCAGTCGAAGGGCTCGGTCTCGCTCCACAGCTTCTGGATGACGTCGAACCACTCCTGGCCGAAGCGGTAACGGGTCTCGTGGTCGTCGGGCAGGTCGGTGCCGAGGGCGTCGTACTCGGGCTTGTTCCAGCCGCAGACCACATTCAGCCCGGAACGGCCGTTACTGATGTTGTCCATGGTGGCGAGCTGCTTGGCCACGACCACCGGATGGTTGAAGGCGGTATGGACGGTGGAGAAGACGTTGATGTTCCGGGTCTGGGCGAGTAGGCCGGCGGCCCAGGTGATGGTCTCGAGCACGCTGCCGTGGAAGTTGGTGGCGCCGCCGTAGCCGATCCAGCGGGCAATGGGCAGCAGGAACTCGAGGCCTGCGTCGTCGGCCATCTGCGCGAGCTTGAGGTTGTTCTCCCAGGTGTTGTTCCAGCGCTCCGGCACCTTGGTGACAGCAAGACCGCCGGAGCAATTGGCCGAGAAGATCCCCAGCTTGAAGGGGTTGTCGTTGAAAACCGGGCCTTTCGGGGCGGACATGGCGTCTCCTCCTGTGTCGTGGCCGTGGGCGGCCTGGTCAGTTATGAGATGGTTTTACTGGTAAATTCCAAGTAAAACGTCGCGATTATTCTTTTAGACGTAAAATGAAACGACGTCAAGGGGTCGGCGGCGCGACCGCGCCTGGGGGTTGCCCCGAGTGCCGCGGGCTGTTGTCGTTACTTGATCTGTCATCGATCTGCAGGGGCGGGATATGTCCGAGAGCAACGAGGGGCGGGGTGGCCGCGGTTATACCCTGGACCGGCACTGGCATCTGGCCGGCGACGACAAGGAGATGGCGCTCACCGAGATCGAGCACACCCTGTTTCGGGTGATGGCGGCCTTCGAGCGCTGGCAGTCGGAGTGCCTGGCAGCGGTCACCCACCGGCCACTGTCCGGCTCGGATAACGCGGTGCTCCACATCGTGCGCATGAAGGAGCGTCCCAAGACCGTCGCCGAGATCGCCCGGCTGCTCAACCGCGACGACATCAGCAACATCCAGTATGCGCTGAAAAAACTCCGTTCGGCGGGCCTGGTGGAGAAGCAGGAGTCACGTAAGCGCCGGGGGGTGGCCTATTACGTCACCGAACTCGGCCACGAGGTCACCGAGCGCTTCGCCGAGCTCCGCCGGGAGATGCTGGTGCGCATGATCCCCAGCGAGGAGAACTGGCGGGACCAGTACGAGATGACCCACCGGTTGCTCAACCAGCTCCAGGGCATCTACGACCAGGCCGCGGTCTACGTGGTCAGCCACCGCGCGCCGGTGGATGACGAGGACGGCCTCTGACGAGGTGTTGGGACCCTAGACGGCCACCGGGGCCTTGATGTGGGGGTGGCTACGGTAGCCTTGCAGCTCGACGTCCTCGTAGCGGAAGGCGAAGAGGTCGTCCACCTCTGGGTTTAGCGTCAGTCGCGGCAGGGGCAGGGGCTCCCGGGCGAGCTGCCGGTCCGCCTGTTCCAGGTGGTTGAGGTAGAGGTGGGCGTCGCCGAGGGTGTGTATGAACTCCCCTGGCGCGAGGCCGGTGACCTGGGCGACCATATGGGTGAGCAGCGCGTAGCTCGCGATGTTGAACGGCACCCCGAGGAACACGTCGGCGCTGCGCTGATAGAGCTGGCAGGACAACCGCCCCTCGGCCACATAGAACTGGAACAGGATGTGACACGGCGGTAGCCCCATGCGGTTCAGGTCCGCCACGTTCCAGGCGCTGACGATATGGCGCCGGGAGTCCGGGTCCCGGCGGATGCCCTCCACCACGTCGGCCAGCTGATCGATATGCCCGCCGTCCGGGGTGGGCCAGGAGCGCCACTGCACCCCGTAGATGGGGC
The DNA here is from genome assembly GCF_052060015.1 of Arhodomonas sp. SL1. Lineage (NCBI taxonomy): Bacteria > Pseudomonadati > Pseudomonadota > Gammaproteobacteria > Chromatiales > Ectothiorhodospiraceae > Arhodomonas > Arhodomonas sp. SL1. Next base: position 180,502 of record NZ_JBPODZ010000003.1, read on the forward strand.
CGAGGTCACCGTTTTCGTCGGCCCATTCGTCCCAGATGGAGACGCCGTTGGCCTTGAGGTAGGCAATGTTGGAATCCCCGGCGAGGAACCACAGCAGCTCGTGGATGATCGAGCGCAGGTGGAGCTTCTTCGTCGTCACCACGGGGAAACCCTCGGCGAGGTCGAATCGCATCTGATGGCCGAACACCGAGAGTGTGCCGGTGCCGGTGCGGTCGGCCTTGTGCACGCCGGTGGCGCGGATGCGCCGCATGAGCTCGAGATACTGCTGCATAGTCGCTTCAGCCGGTTTCAGGATGTGGCCGGCCCCGCCCCCGGCAGGCCCAGGCGAGCAGCGCCACACCCGCTACGATCATGGGGGCGGAGAGGAGCTGGCCCATGGTCAGCCAGCCCCAGGCCAGGTAGCCGATGTGTGCATCCGGAAGGCGCACGAACTCGACGGCGAAGCGCGCCAGCCCGTAGCCGAGCAGGAAGACCCCACCCACGGCGCCGGTGGGGCGCGGCCGGCGGCTGAACCACCATAGCACGACGAAGAGCGCCACGCCCTCCAGGGCGAACTCGTAGAGCTGGGAGGGGTGCCGGGGCTCGGGCCCCAAGGGGGGATAGACCATCCCCCAAGGGAGATCGGTGGGCGCGCCCCAGAGCTCGCCGTTGATGAAGTTGCCGAGCCGTCCCGCCCCCAGGCCTATGGGCACCAGCGGCGCGATGAACTCCATCACGGGGAGAAAACCCTGGCCGATGCGCCGCGCGAACAGCCACATGGTGATCAGCACGCCGACCAGCCCGCCGTGGAAGGCCATGCCCCCCTCCCAGAGGCGGAACAGCGCCAGCGGGTCCGAGGCCAATTGCTCGCTGCCATAGAAGAGCATGTAGCCGAGCCGCCCCCCCACCACGACGCCGATGGCCGCGTAGACGATGAGGTCGTCCATTTGTTGCGGGCGCACCGGGCGCCAGTCCTGCCGGCCGCGCAGTCGGCCCAGGTACCAGGCGGCGACGAAGCCGATCACGTACATCAGGCCGTACCAGTGGATGGCCAGCGGGCCGAGCTCGACGGCCACGGGATCGATGTCGGGATACTGCAGCATGGTCGTTCCTAGGGGGTGGTGTCGGCCATGAACATGCGCGCGAATACGGCCTTGATGTAGCGGGTCTCCGGGATCGCCGGGTGCACCGGGTGGTCGCTGCCCTGCCCGCCGAAGGCCGTTACCTGGAGGCTTCGGTCCAGGTGACGGGCGCCGGCGAGCACGGTAGTGAGGAAGTCGCGCTCATCGAGATGGGACGAGCAGGAGGCGGTGGCGAGCAGGCCGCCGGGGGCGAGGACCTGCAGGGCCGCCTGGTTGAGTCGGCGGTAGGCGGCAAGGCCGTTGCGGCGGTCCTTGCGGCGCTTGATGAACGCCGGCGGGTCGGCGATGACCACGTCGAAGCGCTCGCGGTCGGCGCGCAGGGCGCCGAGCACCTCGAAGACATCGCCATGGGCGGCCTCCACCCGCTCGCCGACCCCGTTTCGCTCGGCGTTCTCGCCGACCCCTTCGCAGGCCTCGCGGGAGCTGTCCACGGCGAGCACGTGCTCGGCGCCGGCCACTGCCGCCTCGATGCCCCAGGCGCCGGTGTAGCTGAACAGGTCCAGCACCCGCGCGCCGGAGGCCCAGGGGAGCAGGGCCGCCCGATTGGCGCGATGGTCGTAGTACCAGCCGGTCTTCTGGCCGCCGAGCGCCGGTACCGTGAAGGCGGCACCGTTCTCCTCCACGTGCAAGGTCTCCGGTCCCTCCCCGTCGAGCCAATGGCTGTAGCGTTCCAGCCCTTCGAGCTCGCGCATGGGGCCGTCGCAGCGCAGCAGCAGGTGGGCGGGGGCGACCACTCGGGTGAGCGCCGCAACGATGGCCTCTCGGGCGGCTTCCATGCCGGCGGTGTTGATCTGCACGACCAGGGTGTCGCCGAAGCGGTCCACCACCAGTCCCGGGAGGCCGTCGCCCTCACCGTGGACCAGGCGGTAGTACGGCCCCGGGAACAGCCGCTCGCGAAGCGCCAGCGCGATCTTGAGGCGGTGGACCAGCAGGGACCCGTCCAGGGGCTGCGGCTGGCCACGGCTGATCAGGCGGGCGCAGATCAGCGAATGGGGATTGACGTAGGCACTGCCCAGCACCTGGCCCGTATGGGTACGGACCACGGCCATCGCACCCGGCTCGAAGCCCCCCAGGGGGGAGCGGGCGGTGTCCACCTCATTGCTGAACACCCACAGGTGGCCGGCGCGCAGGCGCCGCTCCTCGCCCTTCCTGAGGATGAGCTCGTGAAACTCGGTCATTGCTCCCCGTCCGTCGGTCGCCGCAACATGGCGCAAGGGTCGGGACTGTACCACCCGCGGGGCCGACGGTGCGCCCTTTAGCGGCCCTCCGGCATCTGATAGCCGGGCGTGGAGCGCATCAGTTCCAGCTCCTCGTCGTTCATGCCGGCCTCGATATCCTCGAACAACGGGGTCGAGAGGTAGCGTTCACCGGTATCCGGGAGCATCGCTAGCAGTACCGATCCCGAGGGCGCCTCTTCGGCCACTGCCATGGCGGCGGCGACCGTGGCGCCACCCGAGACGCCGGTGAACAGCCCCTCCCGCCGGGCGAGCTGGCGAGACCATTCCATTGCGGTGGGGCCGTCGACGGGCACGAGATCGTCGACGAAGCCCTGGTCCAGTGCCTCCTGGAGCACCCAGGGGATGAAGTCCGGGGTCCAGCCCTGAATGGGGTGGGGCTCGAATGCGGGGTGTCCTTCCGCCGGCTCGTGGACTGCGTTGCGCGGCTGGGGCCGTCCGCTGCCCACCAGTTGGGCGTTGCTCGGCTCGCTGAGGATCAGCCGGGTTTCGGGCCGGTGCTCGCGCAGGACCCGGCCCACGCCGGCGATGGTGCCGCCGGTGCCGTAGCCGCTGACGAAGTAGTCCAGCCGCTGGCCTTCGAAGTCGGCCAGGATTTCCCGTGCGGTCGTGGACTCGTGGATCTCGGCATTGGCGCCGGTTTCAAACTGATGGGCCAGGAACCAGCCGTTGGCCTCGGCGAGCTCGCGCGCCTTCTCGTACATGCCGTAGCCCTTGAGCTCACGCGGGGTGAGCACCACACGCGCCCCGAGGAAGCGCATCAGCCTGCGCCGCTCCACCGAGAAGCTCTCCGCCATGGTCACCACCAGGGGATAGCCCTTTGCCGCGCACACCATGGCCAGGCCGATGCCGGTATTGCCGCTGGTGGCCTCGACGACGGTCTGCCCGGGTTTTAGCGCGCCGCTTCGCTCGGCCGCCTCGATGACGTTGACAGCGAGGCGGTCCTTGACCGACGCCGCGGGGTTGAAGAACTCCGCCTTCACGTAGAGGCGGACATGGGGCGGCGCCAGCTGGTTGATACGGATGCAGGGGGTATTGCCGATGGTGTCAACGACGCTGTCGTAGAGCCGGCCGCGGCCGCTGGTGGTTCGGGTGTTTGGGTCCATGATCCCTCCCGGCGGTCTGCGTGGTGTCTGCAGTATAGCTTTCGGCGCTACAGTTGCCGGTGTCGCCGGGGCAGGCGTTCGGTTTTGCGCTCCCCCGCCATCGGCTACAATCCATGGCGCTGCGGGGGTGGCGTATCCAGGCAAATTCGGCAACGGCCCGGACCGGGCCCTTTCAGGAGTAGCTTCGTGCGACAGGCGTTCCGGCTAGTGCTGGCCATTGTCCTCATCGTCGCCACCACTGCCGCCATGGGGCAGGCCGTGCGCTATGTCACCGACGAGTTCCGCATCAATCTGCGTACCGGTCCCTCCGGCGGTAACCGCATCATCGAGCTCCTTCCCACCGGCACCGAGCTGGAGGTCCTGGACAGCCAGGGCGAGTGGACCCAGGTGCGCACCGCGGCGGGGGAGACCGGTTGGGTCCCCTCGCAGTATCTCAGCAGCGAGCGTCCCGCCGCCGACCGACTCGCTGGCGTGGAGCAGGAGCTGGCCGATGTCCGCGAGCGTAACCGCGAGCTCTCCGGCGAGCTGGAGGAGACGCGCGATGAGCTGTCCGTCGCCCGCGAGCGCATCGAGACCCTTACCGAGACCCGGGACGAAATGGCCGGCAAGCTCGAGCAGGCCGAGGAGGGCCTGAAGCTCGCCGAGGAGAACGAGCGCCTGACCAAGCAGAAGATCGACCTGGAGCGTCGGATCCAGGATCTGGTCAACGAGACCGAGCGCCTCTCCGATCGCAGCCGCCAGGACTGGTTCGTCGCCGGGGGCGGTGTGCTGTTCGCCGGCATGATCATCGGCATCATCGTCACCCGCATCCGCTGGAAGCGCCGCTCCAGCTGGGGTGATCTCTAGGAGAGGCATCATGGTTGAGCTGCCCGCGCTGCGACGGATGATCGTGGAGCTGATCGCCCTGCCCTCGGTGAGCAGCGTGGACCCCGCCCTGGACCAGGGTAACCGGGCGGTGATCGAGTGCCTCGCCGAGTGGTGCGAGGCGCTGGGCTTCGCGGTGGACCTCCGCCCGCTGCCTTCCGACCCGGACAAGGCCAACCTGATCGCCACGCTCGGCCGGGGTGAAGGAGGGCTGGTGCTCTCCGGGCATACCGACACCGTGCCCTTCGACGGGGATCTGTGGCGCAGCGACCCGTTTACCCTCACCGAGCGGGAGGGGCGCCTGTACGGGCTCGGCACCAGTGACATGAAGGCGTTCCTCGCCCTCGCCCTGGAAGCCGTTCGGGAGGTGGATCCGCGCCGGCTCCGCCAGCCTCTGGTGCTGCTGGCCACCGCCGACGAGGAGTCCGGCATGGAAGGGGCCAAGGCCCTAGTGGAGGAGGGCCGGCAGTTCGGGCGCCACGCCATCATCGGTGAGCCGACCGGGTTGCGCCCCATTCGCGTGCACAAGGGCATGATGATGGAGGCGGTGCGCATCACCGGCCACTCCGGGCACTCCAGTGACCCGTCACTGGGCATTAATGCCCTGGATGCGATGCACCGCGTGATGGGCGAGCTCATGGCCTGGCGCGAGGCATTGGGGGAACGCTACCAGGACGCCCGGTTCGGGGTGCCCCGGCCCACCCTCAACCTCGGGCACATCCACGGTGGGGACAATCCCAACCGCATCTGCGGGGAGGCGGAGCTTCACTTCGATCTCCGGCCGTTGCCCGGCATGAGCATCCCGGAGCTCCGCGCCGAGCTGGAGTCCCGCCTGACGGCGGTGATGGCGGAACATCCCGGGGCGCTGTCCATCCGTTCGCTGTTTCCCGGCCAGCCGCCGCTGGAGACCCCGGAGGGGGCCGAGATCGTCGAGGCCGCGCGGGCGCTCACCGGGGAGTCCCCCGGCGCCGTGGCCTTCGGCACCGAGGGGCCCTGGTTGCGGGAGTTGGGCATGGACGTGGTGGTGCTGGGCCCCGGCGACATCGATCAGGCCCACCAGCCGGACGAGTACCTGGCCTTGGACCGGCTGGAGCCGACCGTGGCGCTGCTGCGCCGGTTCATACGCCGGTTCTGCCTGGAGGCCGGCGCATGAGCGTTGAGCCCCGGCAGCTCGTGGAGGTGTTCCGCCAAGGCGCCCCCTACATCAATGCCCATCGCGGGGCGACCTTCGTCATCGCCTTCGGTGGCGAGGCCCTGCTCGACGGGGGCCTGGCGGCGCTGGTCCACGACGTCGCGCTGCTCAACAGCCTCGGGGTGCGCACGGTGCTGGTGCCCGGGGCGCGGCCGCAGATCGAGCGACGCCTCAACGCCCGCGGGGCGCACATGCGCTATGCGGCCGGCCGACGGGTCACTGATGACGTAGCGCTGGAGTGCGTACGTGAGGCCGCCGGGGAGGTGCGCCTGGAGCTGGAGGCGCGGTTGTCCTTGGGGCTGGCCAATTCCCCCATGGCCGGGCTCCGGGTGCGCGCCGCCTCGGGCAACTTCGTCATGGCCCGACCCTTCGGCGTGCATGACGGGGTGGACTACCAGCATACCGGCGAGGTGCGGCGGGTGGACGCCGCGGCCATCGAGGAGCGCCTGGACGACGGTGCGGTGGTGCTCGTCCCGCCGCTGGGCTACTCGCCCACTGGTGAGGTGTTCAACCTCCACGGCGAGGACGTGGCCCTGGCGGTGTCGCGGGCGCTGCGCGCGGAGAAGCTGCTCTATCTACTGGAGGGGCGGCACGTGGTGGACGCCACCGGCGCGCTGGTGCGGCAGATGACCACCGAGGAGACCCGTGACTATCTTCGCGAGCATGGCGATGCCCTGGCCCCGGAAATGCAGCGCCTGTTGCGTGGTGCCGTGGATGTCTGCCACGGCGGTGTGCGGCGGGTGCACCTGCTCGACCGCGACCAGGACGGCGCGTTGCTAATGGAGCTGTTCACCCGGGATGGCGTTGGAACGCTGATCACGGCGCAGTCCTTCGAGCGCACCCGCCGGGCGGATATCGACGATGTCCCCGGCATCCTGGCGCTGATCGAGCCCCTGGAGCGCCGCGGGGTGCTGGTGCGCCGTGAGCGCGAGCACCTGGAGACCGAGATCGACGACTTCACGGTGATGGAGCGGGAGGGCACCATCGTCGCCTGCGCGGCGCTGCACCCCATCCCCGACACCGCCGTGGCGGAGCTCGCCTGCCTGGCCGTGCACCCGGACTATCGCGGTGGCGGCCGCGGTGACCGGCTCCTCAAACGCCTGGAGGGGGAGGCGCGTGGTCGCGGCATCGGGGCGCTGTTCGTGCTCACCACCCAGACTGCCCATTGGTTCGAGGAACGCGGCTTCCGGCGGGTAGCGCCGGAATCACTGCCCGGTGAGCGCCGCGAGCGCTACAACCTCGAGCGCAATTCCCGGGTCTATCTCAAGGATATCGACCGGCGATAACGGGCCGTTCGGCGTTAGTCGCCGGCCTGCTCCATCGCCAGTATCGCCTGCCATTGCTCCTCGGTGACCGGCATGACCGATAGGCGGTTGCCCTTCTTCACCAGGGGCATCTCCGCCAGCGCTGGGTTGGCCTTGAGCTCGTCCAGGGGCAGGTAGCGGGACAGGCGGCGGACAAAGCGGACGTCCACCATGTACCAGCGGGGGTTGTCCGGGTCGCTCTTCGGGTCGTAGTACTTGGACTCTGGGTCGAAGGCGGTATGGTCCGGGTAGCCGACGCTGGCGATCTCCATGATGCCGGCGATCCCCGGCGGTTTGGTGTTGGAGTGATAGAAGAACGCCAGATCACCGGGCTGCATGCGGTCGCGCATCATGTTGCGCACCTGATAGTTGCGTACGCCGTCCCAGTGGTCGGTGCCGTCGGGGGCGGCGGCGAGGTCATCGATGCCGTAGACGTCGGGCTCGGATTTCATCAGCCAGTAGGCCACGCGGTCATCTCCTTTGCTTTGGGCTCCGTGGGGTTTGCCGGCAGCGAGGTCCGCCCGGGGGAGCGCAGAAGGTCAGGGACCGTCGGCGGCCAGGGATGGCCGCCGTCGAGCGTACAGGGATGTATTCATAGCGTGTCCCTGACCTTCTGCGCTCCCCCGGGCGGGCCCTGGATCGATGGGGACGCTCGCCCCAGCGGGAAGCGCCGCAGCCCCTCCGGCGTGAGCACGCCCCAGAGCGGGACATCCCAGGGCCGGGCGTCGAGCTCCGGCACCTGCTGGAAGGCGTGGGCGACCCCCACCAGCCGGGGATGATGCCAGCGCCGGCGCAGGTGGAGGAAGGCGAAGCTGCGATCGTAGAAGCCGCCGCCCATGCCCAGGCGATTCCCGCGGCGGTCGAAGGCCACTAGCGGGGTGAGCACGAGATCCAGGCGCCGGGGGTGGAGTGGCGCTCCCTCCGCGGGCTCGGGGATGCCGAAGCGGTTGCGCACCATCCGCGCACCGGGGCGCCAGCGCCGAAAGCGCAGCGGCCGGTTGCTGGCCGCTATCACCGGCAGGTACACCCGGCGCCCGCTGTGGTGGGCGGCGTGCATGAGTCGCCAGAGATCCGGCTCGCCGTCGGCGGCGGCGAAGGCGGCCACGTGGCGGACGCGGCGCCACAACGGCGCGCGCAGCAGCGCGCGGGTCAGCCCCGCCGCGGCACGACGATGCATCCGCGGCGGCAGCCGACGGCGGCGACGGCGCATCTCCCGGCGCAGGGCCTGACGGTCAGTGCTGGGTGGGGGTGTGGTCATGGCAGGGCAGGAAAGCAAAGGGACATCCCCCGCGCAAGTGCCGTGCGGGCATCGCCCTTGAACCCGCTGGTTCAGGTGGGGACAACGAGCGACCCTTTAGGCTTTCCGCTCGATGACGGACATGCACACCAGTGCCGCTACGCGTGCGTCCCCAAGGCGATCTAGTGTCGGCTCAAGAAAACGTATTGCCCGCTTTCGTACACCGCAGGGGATGTCTTCGGGATTTATGGTGCCGGAGACGGTGGCCCGTCGTCCAGCGATATCGGTCGCCGGTGGTCAGTCCGCCGCCTCGCCGGTGCCGTCCTCCAAGAAGCGGCCGATCCGTCGGCTAAGCCGCTCGATGCGCCGGCCCGCGTCCCCTTGGACCTCCACCCGGCGGCCCTGCTCCAGGAGCTCGTGGGCGATGTTCAGCGCCGCCATCACCGCGATGCGGTCCTGGCCGACGATGCGCCCGGAGTCGCGGATCTCGCGCATGCGCGTGTCGAGGTAGCGCGCCGCCTCGCGCAGGCTGTCCCGTTCGCCGGGCTCGCAGGCGACCAGGAATTCCCGGTCGAGGATGTGCACGGCCACCGGCTGGTCGCTCATGTTCAGGAATTCTCCATGGCCTTGAGGCGGCTGATCATCGCCTCGATCCTCGAGCGGGCCTGCTCGTTCTTCTCCCGCAGGGAGGCACGGTCCGCGTTGAGCGACTCCTGGGATTCCCGCAGGATGCGATTCTCCTCGCGCAGCCGCTCGCACAGCGCTAGCAGCTCGTCGACGCGCTGCTCCAACCGTCGGATCTGTTCATCAAGGGAATCAGACACCTGCATGCCTCCCCATGGCTTCGCCCGACTATAGAAGCATGGGCGTCAGGGGTCAACGCGATGCTAGACTAAGGCCATGGCCGATACCGAACTCTATCAGCAACTCGATGATGCGCTCGCGGCGGTGGACAGCGATACCACCGCCGCGGAGGCCCACGGCGTCCTCTGCGGGATGTTGAGCGGCCCGGAGGAGCCCGATCGGGCCCGCTGGATCGCCCAGGTCCTGGAGTACGCGCACGCCCGCGGCGACGCCGCCCGTGCCTGCCTGGAGCTGCTCACGGAGCTGTTCACCGACACCACCGAGGAGATGGCGGACGAGGAGCTGCGCTTTCGCCCGCTGCTCCCCTCCGAGGAGGCCCCCATCGGCGAGCGTTCCGCGGCGCTGGGGCGCTGGTGTGAGGGCTATCTCCTCGGTTTGCCCATGGGCGGGCTGGCGGGCAGCGAACGCCGTCCCCGCGAGATCGACGAGGTCCTGCGGGACTTCGGCGAGATCGCTCGTATCGAGGATGACCCCGACCCTGATGAGGACAACGAGGCGGCGTACGCCGAGCTCGTCGAGTATGTGCGCATGGGCGCACTGCTGGTCCAGGAGCATGCCACGGCGAGTCAACGCCAGCCCGCCGGGAACCCGCCGCGGGGCAACGGCAGCGACGGAGGTTGAATGGAGCACAAGGAGTTCGCGCGGCGGCGCGCACGGCTGATGCGCATCATGGGCGAGGGTAGTATCGCGGTGCTGCCCGCCGCCCCGGAGCGCCGCCGCAACCGCGACGTCTTCCACCCCTACCGCCAGGACAGCGATTTCCACTACCTCACCGGGTTCCCGGAGCCGGAGGCGGTGGCGGTGCTGGTGCCTGGTCGTGAGCAGGGCGAATACATCCTCTTCTGCCGCGAGCGGGATCCGGACCACGAGGTCTGGGACGGCGAGATCATCGGCCAGGAGCGGGCGGTCCGGGACTACGGCGCCGACGACGCCTTCCCCATCGATGACATCGACGAGATCCTGCCGGGCCTGATGGAGGACCGCCCGCGGGTGTACTGCACCCTCGGCGCGGATGCCGACTTCGACGCCCAGATCATCGCCTGGATCAACCAGGTGCACGCCCGCACCCGCAGCAATGCCCGCAGCCCGGGGGAGTACGTGGCGCTGGAGCACCTGCTCCACGAGCAGCGTCTGGTCAAGGATGCCGCGGAGCTGGCAGTCATGCGTCGTGCGGCGCGTGTCTCGGCGGCCGCCCACACCCGGGCCATGGGCTACTGCCGGCCGGGGATGTATGAATACGAGATCGAGGCCGAGTACCTCGCCGAGTTCCGGCGCGCCAACGGTGTCCCCGCCTATCCCCCGATCGTCGGCGGCGGTGCCAACGCCTGCGTGCTGCACTACATCCGCAATGACGGCGAGCTCCGGGACGGCGATCTGCTGCTCGTGGATGCCGGCGTCGAGCTGGAGGGTTATGCCTCGGACATTACCCGCACCTTCCCTGTCAACGGTCGTTTCAGCGGCCCGCAGCGGGCGCTCTACGAGGTGGTGCTCGCCGCCCAGCGGGCCGCCATCGAGGCCGTGGGTCCGGACCATCACTGGAACCGCCCCCATGAGGCGGCCACCTCCGTGCTGGTGGATGGCATGTTGGAGCTGGGGCTGCTCAGCGGTGACCGGGATGCCATCCTCGAGTCGGGGGACTATCGGCGCTTTTTCATGCACCGCACCGGCCACTGGCTGGGCATGGATGTCCATGACGTGGGCGACTATCGCGTCGACGGCGAGTGGCGCCAGCTCGAGCCGGGGATGGTGCTCACCGTCGAGCCCGGCCTGTACATCCCGCCGGATGCCGAGGGTGTCGACGAGCGCTTCCAGGGCACCGGGGTGCGCATCGAGGACGATGTCGTCGTCACCGCCAGTGGCTGCGAGGTCCTCAGCCGCGACGTGGTCAAGGAGGTCGCGGATATCGAGGCGGTAATGACCCAATGACGGACTACGACCTGGTCATCGCCGGCGGCGGGCTGGTAGGCGCAAGCCTGGCAGCGGCGCTCGACGGCACCGGCCTCCGGGTGGCGGTGGTTGAGGCCGCCACACCAGGGGTGCCCGGCCAGCCGAGTTTCGACGAGCGCCAGACCGCGCTGGCGCCCTCCAGTCGACGGTTCTTTACCGCCCTCGGGCTTTGGCCCGCGATCGCCGCCGAGGCGGCGCCGATCCGCTCCATCCACGTCAGTGAACGGGGCATGCCGGCGATGGTGCGCCTGCACGCCGCCGATGAAGGCCTGGATGCCCTTGGCCACGTGGTGCCCAACCGGGTGCTGGGCGCCGTGCTGCAGCCGGCAATGGAATCGACAGCGGAGGTGATCGCACCGGCGCGGATCACTGCGGCCGAGGCCGGTACCGATGCCGTGACCCTCACCCTGGAGGGGGAGAACGGGGGGCGTAGCCTCTCCAGCCGGCTGCTCGCCGTGGCGGACGGCGGCGGCTCGCCGCTGTGTGCCATGCTCGGCATCCGCCGCCGCATCCGTGACTACGAGCAGACCGCGGTCATCGCCGGCGTGCGCACCGAGCGACCGGGCCAGGGCTGGGCCTACGAGCGCTTCACCCCCGAGGGGCCACTGGCCATGCTCCCGGCCGGGCAAGGACGTCATGCCCTGGTCTGGACCTTGCCCCGGGAGCGTGCGGAGGCCATGGCCGGTTGCCCGGAGCCGGCATTCCTGACCGCCCTCCAGGATGCCTTCGGCTGGCGGCTCGGCCGGCTGCAGGGGGTGGGCGAGCGCTATCGTTATCCCCTGCGGGCGGTTACCGCGGAGCGCTTCGTGGCCCCCCGCGCGGTGATCGTCGGCAACGCCGCCCACACGCTGCATCCCGTGGCCGGCCAGGGGTTCAACCTCGCCCTGCGTGACGTCGCCGACCTGGCCGAGCGGGTGAGCTCCGCCATCGACACGGGGGCCCCGGGACTGCTCGCCGGCTATGAGGCAGCGCGGCGGCCGGACTACCGCCGGACCTTCGCGTTTACCGATGCCCTGGTGCGCGGGTTCTCCAACCGCCTGCCCGGCCTGCGGGGTGGCCGGGTCGCCGCCCTCGCCGCCCTGGAGCTGTTCCCGGGGCTGCGCCATGCCCTGGCACGCCAAGGCATGGGGGGTGGGGGTCGGCTCCCACGGCTCAGCCGGGGGTTGCCGCTGGAGGAGACGGCATGAACCGGGGCGATTACGACGTCATCGTCCAGGGTGGCGGCATGGTGGGCCTGGCCACGGCGCTGGCCTGCGCCGATGCCGGGGCGCGGGTGGCGGTGCTCGAGCGCCGGCCGCCGGAACCCTGGCGCGGCGGTGCGGTGCGCGAGCGGGTCTCCGCTGTGAACCTCGCCAGCGAGCGCCTCCTCGCCCATCTGGGGGTGTGGCCGGCGGTGCTCGCTGAGCGCGCCGGCCGCTTCGAGGCCATCGAGGCGGAGGATGCGGCCAGCGGCGCCCGGGTTCGCTTCGATGCCGCCGATGCGGGGCTCGCCCACCTGGGACATATCGTGGAGAACGAGCTCGTCCGCGCCCGCCTTGCCGATGCCTGTGCGCGCTTCGGGGTCGCGGTGCTGGCGCCCGCCGCCGTGGAGGACTGGCAGGCGGGCCCGGACGGGCTGCGGCTGCGCCTGGGGGACGGCCGCCGTCTGGAGGGCCGCTTGCTGGTGGGGGCCGATGGCGCCGCCTCGGCGGTTCGGACCGCTGCGGGCATCCCCGTGCGGCGCAGTGGCTACGGCCAGGGTGCAGTGGTGGCGACGGTGACCACGGGGGCGCCCCATGGCCACGTGGCGCGTCAGCGCTTCCTCGATGGCGGGCCGCTGGCCTTCCTTCCCCTGCAGGACGGGCGCTGCTCCATCGTATGGTCCCTGCCCGGGGAGGAGGCCGGGATCACCGCGTCCCTGTCGGATAGCGCCTTTTGTTCCGTTCTCGAGCACGCCGCGGGGGACCTGGTTGGCGGGATCGTGGAAGCGGGGTCGCGGGTGTCTTTCCCGCTGCGGCGTCTGCATGCCGAGCGCTACATCGGCGAACGGTTGGCCCTGGTGGGGGACGCCGCCCACGTCATTCATCCCCTGGCGGGCCAGGGGGCCAATCTGGGCTTCCGCGACGCCGCCGTGCTCGGTGGCTGCGTCGGTGATGCCCTGGCGGGCGGCCGCGATCCCGGTGGCCGGGGGGCATTGCGGCGCTACGAGCGTGCCCGGCGCGGGGGCAACGTCTCCACGCAGTTGGTCATGGACGCCTTCCACGAGGCATTCACGCGGGATGATCCGCTGCTGGTGCGACTCCGCGGGACCGGATTCGGGGCGGTGTCACGGCTCTCCCCGGTGCGCCGGCGCCTCATCCTGGCGGCCACTGGCCTGGCGGGGGAGCTGCCGGGGAGCATGCGCGGCGCCGCCTGATCCGCCCGAGCCACTGGCAACGGCCACCTCCGGGTGGGTATAGTCCCGCGGACGTTTCCGCGGTAGCGAAGGAGAATTCGGCGATGAGCAATGTTCCCAGCGAGCTGAAATACACGGCCAGCCACGAGTGGGTGCGCCCGGAGGAGGACGGCAGCGTTACCGTCGGCATCACCGACCACGCCCAGGAGTCCCTGGGGGACCTGGTGTTCGTGGAATTGCCTGAGCCTGGCGGGGTGGACAGCGAGGCCACTATCGCGGTAGTGGAGTCGGTCAAGGCCGCCTCGGATATCTATGCGCCGCTGGCCGGCGAGATCACCGAGGTCAACGAGCGTCTCGCCGACGAGCCCGAGCTGATCAACCAGGACCCCTACGGCGAGGGCTGGCTGTTCCGCATGCAACCGGCGGATGACGGAGCGGTCGACGGGCTCATGGATGCCGCCGCTTATCAGGGACATATCGCGGAGGAATGAGCCACCCGTGCCGGTCGGTCAGGGCGGTGTGACTTGCGATCCAAGGGGATCTGTGGTCCCGTGTTGGGCTTTCCGAAGCGACATGGGAGAACGGAATGACCGCCCTGATTAGCGGATCCATGGCCTTCGACACCATCATGGTGTTCAAGGACCGTTTCGCCAACCATATCCTGCCGGACCAGGTGCATATCCTGAACGTGGCCTTCGTTGTGCCCGAGATGCGTCGGGAGTATGGCGGCTGCGCCGGCAATATCGCCTACAATCTGCGGCTGCTCGGCGAGCAGGGTGTACCGCTGGCGACGGTGGGTGCGGATTTCGGCGTGTATACACAATGGCTGGACCGCTGGGGCATCCCGCGGGATCACATCCGCGTGCTCGACGACCACTACACCGCCCAGGCCTATATCACCACCGACATGGACGACAACCAGATCACCGCCTTCCATCCCGGTGCCATGGGGGAGGCGCATCAGGTGTCCGTGCCGACGGGCTATGACAATCCGGTGGGCATCGTCGCCCCCAACGGGCCGGACGCCATGGTCCAGCACGCGGAACAGTTCCAGGCGGCGGGCATCCCGTTCATCTTTGATCCGGGCCAGGGCCTGCCCATGTTCGACGGCGAGGCGCTGCTGCGCTTCATCGATCAGGCGACGTGGGTGGCGGTGAACGACTATGAGTCCCGGCTGATGCAGGAACGCACCGGACTGGACCTGGACGGCATCGCCGAGCGGGTCGAGGGCCTGGTCGTCACCCGTGGTGCCGAGGGGTCCTGGATCTTCACCGGCGGTCGCCAGCTGCAGATCCCGGTGGTGGAGGCGGAGCAGGTGCTCGATCCCACTGGTTGCGGCGACGCTTATCGTGCGGGCCTGCTCTTCGGGCTGGGCCGCGGCCTGGATTGGGAGACCACCGGTCGGATCGCCTCGCTGATGGGCTCGATCAAGATCGCCAAGCACGGCACCCAGAACCACTACTTCGACCTCGACGAGTTCCGGCGCCGTTACGAGGCAGCCTTCGGCGACGCCCTCCCCGTGTAAGCCCCGGGGCCGCGGGCGGCGCCCGCGGCCTCAGGCTTGTGTCTGCAGGAGATCGGCGAGCGCCTCCGGGGTGTGCGCATCCGGCAGGCAGTGGCGGGCCCGGCAGACCCGGGCGCCGCGAGCCGGTCCCAGCCCCGGGGCCGATCCCGCCGGTAGCACAAAGACCTGACGGAACGGCGAGAACGCCGGTTCCGCGGCCCGGCGCCACGCCTCAACGTCGTCGGTGGCCGGGGCCCGGATCAGTACCGTTTCCACGCCCTGATTGGCCTCCAGCACCGCGTCGAGCATGGCGCAATGGGCCGGCGGCGCACGCCCAACGGCGCCTCGGGCGGCCTCGATGGCACGCTCCGCCGCTCCCTGGTAGTGGCCCTTTCCGGTAAGGGCGGCGAGGCGCAATAGCGCCCGGGTGGCGACGGCGCCGCCGTTCGGCAGGGCGTCGTCGGAGAAGCCATAGGGCCGCTGGATCAGCGGCTCGTGATCGTCGGCGGTGAAGTGGAATCCGCCATCCACGGGGTTCTCGAAGCGCTCGAGGAGGAGATCCGCCACGGTGTCGGCGCGCTCGAGCCAGCGATCCTCCCAGCGCCCCTGCAGCTGCTCGAGCAGCGCCCACAGCAGGTAGGCGTGATCGTCGAGATAGGCGGGATACGCCGCCGCCCCCGAGGCATAGCGCGCGAGCAGACGGCCTCCATGCCAGAGGTGTTCGTCGATGAAGGCCAGCGTCGCCCTCGCCTCGTCCTGCCAGTCCTCGCGCCCCAGCAGCCGGCCGGCGCGGGCCAGACCCCACGCCGCCAGGGCGTTCCAGGCGGTGAGGCGCTTGTCGTCGCGTGCCGGCGCGGGACGCTCGGAGCGGGCCTGTTGCAGCCGGGGGCGGGCGCTCTCCCAGCGCTGGCGCAATCGCTCGCGGGGTTCGCCGAGGCCGGCGGCCAGCTCGGAGAAGGTGGCGTGCACGTGCAGGTGCCAGCGACCGTGGAAGTTGGGGCGCCCGTCCAGGCCGAAGCGGTGGATCACCAGCCGCGCCTCCTGCGGCGGGAGCGTTGCCCGGATTTCATCCGGCGTCCATAGGTAGTAGGCGCCCTCGCCGTCGGCGCTGTCGGCATCCACAGCACTGGCGAAGCCGCCATCGTCCACGCGCATCTCGCGCTGCAGCCAGGCAATGGTTTCCTCCACCACACGGGCGAAGAGCTCGTCGCCGGTGACGCGCCAGGCATCGGCGTAGACGCCTAGCAGCAGGGCGTTGTCGCAGAGCATCTTCTCGAAGTGGGGGATCATCCAGTACCGGTCCACCGAATAGCGGGCGAAGCCGCCCCCGACCTGATCGAAGATCCCGCCGAGGCCCATGCGCTGCAGGCTCCGGGCGACCATGTGCAACGCCTCGCGATCGTTTTCGGCGGCGTAGTGGGCGAGGAGGTGGCTCAGGCTCGCCGGACGGGGAAACTTGGGGGCGTCTCCGAAGCCTCCGAAATCGCGGTCGAATTCCGCGGCCAGGGCGTCGCGCGCCGCCTGCGCTGCGTCGTCCACGGCGCCCTCCCCGGTGGGCGGGGCCTGCAACGCGGCCAGGGCCTCGATCATGCGTTCGTTCTGGGCCTCAATACTGCCGCGCTGTTCCTTCCAGGCACCGCCGACCCGCTCCAGGACCTCGTCAAAAGCGGGCATGCCGTGGGCCGGCGCAGGCGGGAAGTAGGTCCCGGCGAAGAACGGTACCTGATCCGGGGTCAGGAAGACGGTGAGCGGCCAGCCACCGGGGCGGCCGGTGAGTAGCTGATGGGCGCTCTGGTAGATGCGGTCCAGGTCCGGGCGTTCCTCCCGGTCCACCTTGATGCAGACGAAACCCTGGTTCAACCGTTCGGCGATGTCCGGGTCCGCGAAGCACTCTTCCGCCATGACGTGGCACCAGTGACAGGCGGCGTAGCCGATGGACAGGAGGATGGGGCAGTCCCGTCGGTGTGCCTCCGCCAGGGCCGTGGCGTCCCAGGGCTGCCAGTGCACGGGGTTGGTGGCGTGCTGGCGCAGGTAGAGGCTGGCCTGCCCGCCGAGGCGGTTGCTGTCGGTACCCGCCATGGGCGGTCCTCTGCATCGCTGGATGTCCCGTCGATGGTAGCATCCGTGGCGAGACGGAAAGCGGAGGGCGCATGGAGGTCAACAAGGGGAATGGACGGGTGGCTCCGGCGCGCTGGTGCCCCTCACCGAATCACGATGCCCGACCACAGGGAACCGAGATCGATGCCGTGATCCTCCACGGCATCAGCCTGCCCCCCGGCCGCTTCGATGGCGACGGCATCGAGCGGTTGTTCACCAATCGTCTGGAGCCCGACGGGCATCCCTTCTACCGTGAAATCACCGGGCTTCGGGTCTCCAGCCATCTGCTGATCCGTCGTGACGGCGAGCTGGTCCAGTTCGTGCCATTACACCGCAGGGCCTGGCATGCCGGGCGCTCGTCGTTGGCCGGGCGGGTCGAGTGCAATGACTTCAGCATCGGTATCGAGCTGGAGGGGACCGACGATATCCCCTATGCGGACGCCCAGTACGCCACTCTCGGCCCGCTCCTCGCGGCGCTGATCCGCGCCTACCCGGCGATCCGGCCGCATCGGGTGGTGGGGCACTGCCACGTGGCGCCGGGGCGGAAGACCGACCCGGGTCCGGTGTTCGAGTGGCGCCGGCTGGAGCGAGAGCTCGGCGTTCCGGTGCCCCCGCTGGCCGGGGCCTAGAGGTCCGGCGGCAGATACGCCCTCGCCTCCCATTCGGCGTAGCGCTCCAGGAATGCCTGCTGGCTGGCGCGGATCCGCTGGAACAGCGGGTCATCCGCCGCCATCCCGTCGAGGACTTCCTCGGTGATCTCGCGCATCCGCCGCAAGACGTTGTCGGGGATGCGCTCGGCGCGCACCCCCCGTTCGCGGAAGCGTTGGAAGCTCTCCGGGTTGCGCGCCTCGGATTCGGCGAGGGCGTAGTTGGTGGCCGCCATACAGGCGAGGCGGACCCGCTCACGGTTCACCTCGCCCAGCGCCGCCCATGCGTCGCCATTGACCAGCAGGTACTGGGCCGAAAACGGCTGGTGCCAGCCCGGGAACAGGGTATGCCGGACCAGCTCGTCCAGCCCCAGGAATTCGTCGACGGCGGGCAGGGAGAACTCCGCCGCGTCCAGGGTGCCGGCGTTCAGCGCGGCGGCCACCTCGTCCGCAGGCACCGTGCTCACCGTGGCCCCGAGCCGCGCCAGCACCCGGCCGCCGAGCCCTGCAAAGCGGATCCTGAGGCCCTCGAAGCCGGCCAGGCTCTCGATCGGGTTGCGATACCAGCCCGCGGTCTCCGGGCCGATGATCCCGCAGAGCTCCGCATGGACGTCGCGATCCGCCCGCGCATAGACCTCGGTGAGCAGCTCCTCGCCCCCGTGGAAGCGGTACCAGGCCAGGAATGCCCAGGGCTTCATGCCGAAGGGTACCGAGGCGAACAGTGACACCGCGGGGATGGTGTTCTGGTCGTAGCCGATCCAGGTATAGCCGGCCTCCACCTCGCCGCCGCTCACCGCCTCGAGGATGTGCATCGACGGCACCGGGTCGTCGGGTTCGGTGATCTCGATGCGGATGGCCCCGTCACTGATGGTCGCCAGGCGTTCGGCCATCCAGGGGGCGGGTGTGGCCAGGGCCGGCAGATCGGAAGGGAAGGCCATCGCCATGCGCCAGTGCACGTCCCCGTCCCCGCTGCCGCGAGTGGGATCGCTACCGATGGCGGAGAAGGCCACAATGAGGATGGCGGCAAGGATGCGCCGTTGGTTCATGACGTGCCGGAAGCCACGGAACAGGCGGCCCGGCGGCGTTACCCGCCGGGCCCGTGCGCCGTTAGAGGCACTCCTCGATGGCATCGAGGTCGGGGAGCTCCTCGTAGGTGCGGCTCAGGTTGAAGGGTACGGAGACGTCACGCCAGGCCGCGTAGTCCTGCAGGTAGGAGACCTGCGAGTGATAGACCTTGGCGGTCAATGGGTTGTCGCAACTGCTCTCCACGATCACCTCGTTGGCGATCTTCTGCAGCTCCACCAGATCCTCGTCAGGCATGCGGGTGACCTCCACGCCGGCCTCCTGGAACGCCCGGGTACCCTCGGTGGAACGGCGTTCCGACCAGGAAATGGACCAGGCCATATTCGCCTCGGCGGCGGTCTTGAGGACCTCCTGGGTTTCCTCGGAGAGCGCGTTCCATGCGTCCTTGTTGATCATTACGCCGAAGACCGCCGCGGACTGGTGCCAGCCGGGAGTGGCCCAGTACTCGGTGACCTCATGGAACCCAGCCGCATAGTCGACCCCGGGTACGGAGAACTCGGCGCCGTCGACCACCCCGCGCTCCAGGGCCTGGTAGATCTCGCCGCCGGCGAGGCTCACCTGCTGGCCGCCGAGGCGCTCGAGCACCCGACCCTGGTCACGGCCGGACAGGCGCAGGCGCAGGCCGTCGAGGTCCTCCAGCGAGCGGATGGGCTCGTTGGTGCGGAAGCCCGATTCGTTATTGGTGATGCCGTAGGGCAGGTACACCAGGTCGTACTCGCCGAAGACCTCCTGGTAGACCTCGAAGCCGCCCCACTCCTGGATCCAGTTCATGTAATCGGTGGCGTTGAACAGCATGGGCTGGCTGGCCAGCGGCGCGAACGCCGGGCTGCGGCCCGCCCAGTAGCCCGGCCAATCGCCGGCGGCCTCGATGTCCCCGGCGCCGGTGGCGTCGAAGACCTGGGTCCCGGGCATCAGCGAGCCGCCCTCGTGGAAGTTGATGGTCAGCTCGTCGCCGGCGAGCTGGTTGACCAGCTCCACCCAGTGCTTGTCGATCTCGATGAGCTCGATGGACGACGGCCAGGTGGTGGTCATGGTCCACTCGGTCTGGGCAGTGGCCTGCCCGGCAGTGGCCGCCAGGCCGAGGGCGGTGAGCCCGCCGATGACCGAGCGGGTCAGGGTCCTTCCAGTGTTATTGCTCATGGTCTCTCCTCCGTCTTCGGGGTTGTGTCTCGGAAAATCATGGCCGGCCCTGGCTAGCCGAACAACTGCTCCGGCAGCCAGGTCACCAGACCGGGGAACAGGGCCATCAGACCGATCATGCCCAGGATGATGAGCACGAAGGGGATGATGCCCCGGTATAGGTGCAAGGTACCCACCTCCGCGGGGGCCACGCCCTTGAGATAGAACAGGGAATAGCCGAACGGCGGTGTCAGGAAAGAGGTTTGCAGCATCACCGCCATCATTACGACGAACCACAGCGGGTCCTGGCCCATGCCCTCGATGACCGGCAGCATGATGGGGAAGCTAAGCAGCACGATGCCCGTCCAGTCCAGGAACATGCCCAGCACGAAGACGATGAGCAGCATGATGAAGATGAGCATGCCGGGCGAGAGCTCGGAGCCCAGGAGTGCGTCCTGGACCATGCCCATGCCGCCACCGGTGTTGAACACGCCGGTAAAGGCCGTGGCGCCCACGATCACCCACATGACCATACCCGTGACCTTGGCGGTCTCGAACAGCGAGTGGGCGAAGCGGCGAGGCGTGAACTGGCCGTAGCCCACCATCATCACAAAGGCGAGGAAGGCGCCGATTGCCGAGGCCTCGGTGGCGGTGGCCACGCCGGTGAACAGCACGCCGAGCACGCCGAGGATCAACCCGATGGGCGGCAAGACGTGGCGCAGCAGCCGCCCCGCGACCTCCCGCCGGCCCACCGCCGCGAGCTCCTCGGTGCCTACCGGTGGCGCCCAATTCGGGCGGAGCGTGGCGACGAGAATGACGTACAGCGCATAGGCGAGTCCCAGCGCTAGGCCCGGCACCAACGATCCCGCAAAGAGCTCGCCCACCGACAGCGGGGAGTAGCTCGCCATCAACACCAACATGATGCTCGGCGGGATGAGGATGCCTAGGGTGCCGCTGGCCATTACGGTGCCGGCGCTGAGCTCCTTCTGATAGCCATACTCCAGCATGGGCCGCAGGGCGATCATGCCCATGACGGTGATGGAGGCGCCGACGATCCCGGTGGTGGCGGCGAGCAGTACCGAGACCACCACGACGGCCAGGGTCAGCCCGCCGCGCACCCGCGACAGTGCCAGGCGCAGGGTCTCGAACATGCGGTCGGTCACCCCGGAATCGCTGAGGAAGCGCGCCATGAGGATGAACAGCGGGATGGCGACGAGGACATAGTTGTCCATCACCCCGCCGTAGATGCGGTTGACGATGATCCCGAAGACCTGTGGCCCGGGGCCCAGGAAACCGGCGATCACGGCGATGCCGCCGAGGACGAAGGGCAGGGGATGCCCCAGGAACAGGCCGGCCAGCAGGCCGCCGAACATCAGGACGGTGAGCCACTCAGGCGACATGGCCGGTCTCCCCGCGGGTGAGCACGCGCAGCGAGCGCAGGAAGGTCGCGAGCGCCTGAAGCCCGACCAGTACCGCGGCGATGAGGATCACCGTCTTAATGGGGTAGACCGGGATGGCGACGATTCCGTAAGTGGTCTCGCCGAAGCGCCAGGATCGGGCCACGAAGTTGTATCCCGAGTAGAGCAGGACCGCCAGGAAGGGCAGGAAGAAGACCAGGTAGCCGATGACGTCGAGCAGCGCCTGGAGCCGTGCCGAGAGCCGCTCCTTGAGGACATCCACCTCCACATGGGCGCGATGCAGCAGCGCATAGCCGCCGACCATCATGAAGTGAAGGGCGTAGAGCTGCTTGGTGACCTCGAAGGCCCAGTCGGTAGGCCGCGAGAAGAAGGCCCTGGAGCCGACGTCGTAGATGGTGAACAGCACGACGAGCACGGTGGCGAAGGCGACGATCCGTCCCGTCCACTCGTTGAGCCCGTCGATGGCTCTCAGCAAGCCCTGCATGACGTTCTTCTCCTCCCCGTTGCAGGTATCTTGGTGCCGGGCTGAGGCCGTCCTGGCGTATTTCCGTGGTACGGCGAGGGCGTTGTCCATTGTTAATCTCGGTCACCCCGTGGCCAGGAGTATCCTATCCCCGCCAGTGCGCCGTCAATTTACCGCAGGGTAAACCGCTAGCGCCCGGGTGCCGGCTCGAGCGCTGCCTCGCAGGGCGTGGCGGTGATCTCCCCGTCCCCATCCAACCGCGCGGCGGTGAGGGTGCCGCCCCACAGGCAACCGGTATCCAGGGAGAGCAGATCCTCGCGCCGCACCAACCCCAGGGTGGACCAGTGCCCGAAGATCACCCGGATCCCCTCTCCGGTGAGGGGACGCCCGGGCACCTCGAACCAGGGCAGATAGCCTTCCGGGGCGCGGTCGGGGGCACCCTTGTAGTCCAGAAGCAGCCGCCCGTCGCGGGCACAGAAGCGCATACGGGTAAACGCATTGGTGATGTAGCGCAGACGGTCCCAGCCGCTGAGGTCGTCGGACCAGCAATCGGGTCGGTTGCCATAGAGATGATGGAGGAAATCCCGGTAGCGCTCGCCGCTGAGCACCTCCTCCACCTCCGCGGCGGCGGCCCGTGCCTGGGCCAGGTCCCACGGTGGCGCGATGCCCGCGTGGACCAGGATCCGCCCGGGTAGGCGCGGAGTCTCGTGGAGCAGCGGGCGCCGGCGGAGCCACTCCAACAGCTCCGCCCCATCGCCGGCGGTCAGGATATCAGCGACGGTGTCCGTGCGCTTGGCGCGGGCGAAGCCCTCGGCGATGGCGAGCAGGTGGATGTCGTGGTTGCCGAGGACGGTGCGGGCGCTGTCGCCGAGGGCGCGAACGAAGCGCAGGGTCTCCAGGGACTGTGGCCCGCGGTTGACGAGGTCGCCGGTGAACCAGAGCTCGTCGGCGGCGGGATCGAAGCCGATGCGGTCGAGCAGTCGACGCAGGGCGTCATAGCAGCCCTGGATATCGCCGATGGCGTAGACGGCCACTGGGCGCTCCTTGGATGACCTGGGGATGTAGCGGTCATTCTCCGGGACACGGTGTTGCAGGGCAACAGGAACCCCGGAAGGGGGCTCAGGCGCTTGCCGAGAGCAACCCCCGTCGCTCCTCCAAGGTGGCGAGGAGGTGGCGGTAGCTGTCCACGAAGGCCGCGACCCCCTCCTGCTCCAGGCGCTCGGTGACCGCATCCAGCACGATGCCCTGCTCGGCGATCCCCGCGAGCACCGCGTCCGCCTCCTCCAGCGCCCAGGCCAGGGCGTTGCAGGCTCGGCCATGATCGCGGAAGGCCTCGAGGGTGGCCGGCGGTAGGGTGGTTACCGTTTCCGGGCCTGCGAGGCCTTCCACGTACAGGACGTCGCTGTAGTCGGGGTTCTTGGTGCCGGTGGACGCCCACAGCAGTCGCTGGGGTTCGGTGCCCGCGTCCTGCAGGCGCACGAAGCGGTCACTGGTGCGGACATCCAGGAAGTGCTCGTAGGCCTTCGCCGCATTGGCGATGGCGGCGCGCCCGCCGAGCGCGGTCAGGGCGTCCGGTCCGGCCGCCTCCAGCTCGCGGTCCACGGCGGTGTCGACTCGGCTGACGAAAAAGCTCGCCACTGAGGCGATGCCCGCGAGCTCGAGCCCCCCCTCCAGGCGCTGTTCGATGCCGCGGAGCCAGTGCTCGAGCACCTCGCGGTACCGTTCCACCGAGAACAGCAGGGTGGCGTTGACGTTGACGCCGTGGGCGGTGAGCGCCTCGATTGCTGGCAGGCCCGCACGGGTGGCGGGGATCTTGACCATGAGGTTGTCCCGGTCGACGCGATCGACCAGCCATAGGGCCTGTTCGATGCTCGCCTCCGCGTCCTCGGCGAGCAGCGGCGAGACCTCCATGCTCACGAATCCGTCCCGGCCCTCGGTGGCCTCGTAGACGGGGCGCAGGATGTCCGCGGCATCCCGGACGTCGGCGATGGCGAGCTCGAAGAACAGCGACTCCGCCGTCGCCCCGGGCGATCGCCGCATGGCGGCGGACAAGGCAGGATCGTAGCGGCCGCCGCCGGCGATGGCCTTGTCGAAGATGGTGGGATTGGTGGTGACGCCGCTGACCGCATCGGCGCGGAGATGACGGGCCAGACCGCCGTCGTCGATGAGCCCGCGGTCGATGTTGTCCAGCCATACACTCTGGCCCAGCTGCTGGAGTTGCTGCAGTGGGTGTTCGGTCATGATCTCCCTCCCCGCGATCGGGTTAGTCGCATCGGCTTGGCGCGCTGGCCGTATCCTGCGCGGTCCTCATAGGCGCACCGCGAGCACGTCGCAGGGCGCGCCATGGAGCAGGGCATTGGCCGTGGAACCGAGTAGCAGCGCCAGCCCATGCCGGCTGTGGCTGCCCACCACCACGAGGTCGGCGCCGCATTCCTGGGCATGCTCGATGATCTCGCGCTTGGTCTGCCCCACCCGCACCTCGCGGTGGGCATCGGGGACGCCCAGCCGCTCGCCGAGCTGACGCAGCCGCCGTTCGGCATTGGCCAGCATCTCCTGCTCGACGTTGGCAGTCGGCGGGATCATCAGCTCATTGCCCGGCTCCACGGGCATGTTCTCCACCACATGCAATAGGCTCAGCTGCGCCTCGTAGCGCTGCGCAAGGTCGTGGGCACGCTCCCCCACCCGTGCGCTGTCATCCTGGAAGTCCGCTGCCAACAGGACGTGTTGGTACCCCTCCATGCCTTGGCCTCCCCGTCGCCGTCCGGCATGGCCTCAGGGTACTGCAGCACCCCGCCGGCGGAAAGCACCGCCGCCGGAGGTCCCGAGGCACGCAGGGGAGTTGGGGGCTGCGTATGCGCGTCCATATCGCGTTCATTTGGCGGTCGGGCTTGTCGGCGGGACGGTTTTTGCTGCTATTCCCTGTTGGCCGCGAGGGTTCGGGCCAGAGCGGCGAAGCCTTCCAGGGACAGGGTCTCCGGTCGCTGGCCGGGATCGAGGCCCGCGGCGGCGATGGTCTCGGCGCTGATCAGGCCCTTGAGCGCATTGCGCAGGGTCTTGCGGCGCGCCGAGAAGGCCCGCGCCACCACCGTATCCAGCGCCCGTTCGGCGGGGACCTCCACCGGAGCAGCCGGGTGGGGGCACAGGCGCACGAAGGTGGAGGTCACCTTCGGCGGCGGGCGGAAGGCCCCCGGTGGGACGTCGAACAGGGGCTCGACGGTGCACCGGTACTGGATCATCACCGACAGACGACCGTAGGTGCGCCCGCCGGGCGCGGCCGCCATGCGCTCGACCACCTCCCGCTGGAGCAGCACATGGAGGTCGGCGATGGGCGCGGCGGGGTCGGTGAGATGGAACAGCAGTGGTGTCGAGACGTTGTAGGGGAGGTTGCCCACCAGGCGCAGTCGCTCGCCGCCGATCGCGAGCTCCGCCGGGGCGACCTCCAGGGCGTCGGC
This sequence comes from Arhodomonas sp. SL1, assembly GCF_052060015.1. Classification (NCBI taxonomy): domain Bacteria; kingdom Pseudomonadati; phylum Pseudomonadota; class Gammaproteobacteria; order Chromatiales; family Ectothiorhodospiraceae; genus Arhodomonas; species Arhodomonas sp. SL1. The sequence continues at coordinate 205,529 of NZ_JBPODZ010000003.1, forward strand.
CTCGATCAGCCGGAAGTCCGTGTCCGGGAAGTGTCCCGCCAGCCGTTGTAGGCCAGGGATCAGGTCGCGGTCGATCTCGACAGCGGTGAATCGCCCCACCTCGGGCAGCAGCGCCTCGGTGAGCACGCCCTCGCCGGGGCCGATCTCGACGACGTGATCGCTCCGCCGGGGGGCGATGGCCTGCACCATGCGGCGGACGTAGGCGCCCTCGTGGAGGAAGTTCTGTCCGAAGCGACGGCGCGGACGGTGTCTCAACCGGCGGCCTCGCGGCGTCGCGCGGCGAGCTCGCCGGCCAGTGCCACAGCCGCCCGGAGGCTGCCGTCGCTGGCGCGGCCGCTGCCGGCGAGATCGAGGGCGGTACCGTGATCCACGGAGGTACGGATCAGGGGCAGCCCAAGGGTGACGTTGACCGCGTGGCCGAAACCCGCGTACTTGAGCACCGGCAGGCCCTGGTCGTGGTACATGGCGAGGACCGCATCCGCCCCTGCGAGCTGATCCGGCGTGAACAAGGTGTCCGCCGGCAGGGGACCCACCAGGTCCAGGCCCTCGCCGCGCAGCCGCTCCAGCACCGGCGTGATCACCTCGATCTCCTCGCGGCCCAAGTGCCCGCCCTCGCCGGCGTGGGGATTGAGGCCCGCGACCAGCACCCGGGGGCGGGACAGGCCGAAGCGTCGTTGCAGGTCGTCCACTAGGGTGCGGGTCACGCGCTGGAGTCGTTCCGGGGTGACGGCGTCGGCCACGGCGCGCAGCGGCAGGTGGGTGGTGACCAGGGCCACCCGCAGCTCGCCGGCGACCAGCATCATCACCGGCAGTGCCCCGCCGCTGCCTGCGGCGAGATACTCGGTATGGCCGCTGAACGGGATGCCCGCCTCGTTGATGATCCCCTTGTGGACCGGCGCGGTCACCATGGCGTCGTAGTGTCCGCGGAGGCAGCCGTGCAGGGCCTCGTCGAGGCTGTCGAGGACGGCTCGGGCGTTGGCGGGATCGAGGTGGCCGCAGGAGACCGGGCTGCGCATGGGCACGGCGGCGATCTCGGTGGCGCCGGCCGGCGGCGTTGTGCCCTCCCGGTACGGGGTTAGGCCGATGCGCAGGCCGAGGCGGCGGGCGCGGTCCTCCACGACCACCGGGTCGCCCACCACCACGAGCCGGCAGCCCGGGGGCGGCGCCGCCGCCAGCATGGCCACGAGATCCGGGCCGATGCCGGCGGGCTCCCCCATGGTGAGGGCGAGTGTAGGCGCGCTCACACCGCTGCGTCCTCCAGCTCCTCCAGGCGGTAGTCCACGTAGGCCTCTTCGCGGAGCTGTCGGAGCCAGAGCTCGGTCTCCTCTTCCTCCTTGCGCTGGCGCAGCTGCTGAGCGGCTTGGTTGCGACGGTAGGTGTCGGTGGCGTCCTCCTCGCGGCGGTCGAGCACCTCCACCAAATGCCATCCGGCGCTGGACCGGAAGGGACGGCTGAGCTCCCCGGGTTGGAGCTGGGCGAGCCGGCGCTGGAAGGCCGGGGGTATCTCCTCCGGGGTCAGCCAGCCCATCGCCCCTCCCTCGCTTGCCGTGGATTGGTCGTCGGAGTTGGCCCGGGCGAGCTCCTCGAAGGATTCTCCGCCGACGATGCGCTCGCGCAGGGACTCGAGGCGAAGCCGTGCATCACGGTCGCTGACCACCTCGTTGGTCTCGATGAGGATGTGACGTGCCCGGGTCTGGGTGACGATATGGCGTTCCGCATCGCGCCGGTCCTCCATCTTGAACAGATGGAATCCGGACGGGGTGCGGAGGATTTCGCTGACCTCGCCGGGGTCCAGGCCGCTGAGGCGCTCCGCAATTACCGAGGGCAGCTCTCCCGCACGCCGCCAGCCCAGATCCCCGCCCTCCAGCGCGTTGCGACCATCGGAGCGGGCGGCGGCGAGGGCGGCGAAGTCCGTGCCCTGTTCGGTGAGCTCCCGCCGCAGCGCCTCCGCCTCCTCCCGGGCCTCGGCAATGGCTCCCGCAGAGGCCGCCTCCGGTATGGCGACGAGGATGTGGCGCAGCCGGAACTCCTCTTGGTCCTCGGCGATGCGCTCGGCGAACTGATCGATCTCCTGGGGGGTGAGGTTGACGCGTTCATCCATGACCCGCTGGCGCAGCCGCTGGATGGTGATCTGGCGGCGCAGCCGGTCCCGGAAGTCCGCCATGCTCATCCCCTCCCGCTGCAGGGCGTCACGGAATCCGCGTAGATCCAGGTTGTTCCGTTCGGCGACACGCCGTACGGCCGTGTCCAGGGTGGCCTCATCCACCGTGATCCCGCGCCGCTCCGCCTCATCGAGTTGGAGCTGCTCCACCACCAGCCGTTCCAGGACCTGGCGGCGCAGCTCCTCCGCCGGGGGCGGCGCTATGTCGCGCCGGTCCAGCTCGGCTCGCACCTGCTCGAGCTCTTGCTGGAAATCGGAGAGCAGCACCACATCGTCGTTGACCACGGCGACGATGCCGTCGAGCAATTCGGCCGCGGGGGCCGGTACGGCGGTCACCAGGGCCAGCACGGTGGCCAGGCTCCAGTGGCGAAGGGTTTTGCGCAACACGGTCATCCCCCGTTATCAGTACAGCCGGCTGGCGCGGTAGCCGGGAACGGTGTCCTCGAAGACGGCGGGAATTGTATCACCCAAGCCCCCGAGGCCCTTGAACACGAACTGCAGCAGGAACTGATTGTTCAGCTGATCGCCGGGGGCCGAGTCCTGCACCGCCCGATGCACCGCCCGCACCGCATAACAGCAGCTCTCGTATTCCAGGCCCAGCATGCGCTCGCTGGTCAAGCCGGCGTCCAGGTCCTCCCGCCAGCCGCCAAGCAGTGACCACTGCGGGCCTAGCCGGTAGGCGAAACTGGCCTCGGCCCGCTCCAGGGGGATGCGTCCCTCGCCACGCCGGTCGCGGTAGCCGATGTTGACCAGCGTCTGGGGCCCGGCGCGCCAGCGTAGCCGGCTGTAGAGGTCGTGGTCGTTGAACCGGGAGCCGTCCCAACGATAGTTGACCATGCCGCTCAGTCCCTTCGGAAGGTTCACCCGCAGCTCGGTGAAATAATCCGAGCTGCCGGCGGTTTCCGGCGTATCCTCCAGGGTCACGTCGCGGTCGTCGAAGTAGTGGATCTGCCCCGCGGAGAAACGCAGGTGATTGCGGCCGGTGGCGGTGTCGAGCACGCGCGAGGTCACGCCCAGGGTGAGCTGGTTCGCGTCACCCACGCGGTCGGCGCCGTCGAAGCGGTTGTCGCGGAACAACGCGCTGTAGGTCAGCTCCGGGGCGTCGGTGTCGAACAGCGGCAACGCGTCCTGGTCCCGTTCGGGGACGTAGAGGTAGTAGAGCCGTGGCTCCAGGGTCTGGGTGAGACCGCCACCGAAGGCGCTCAACTCGCGCTCGAGGCTGACGCCGGCATCGATGCTGTAGACCGGTAGCCCACGGTCCGGGCTGCGGCTGCCTCTGTCGGGGTCGTCGAGGTCGTAGGCGGTGTAGCGCCAGGCCACCGCCGGCTCGAAGTGGTAGCCGAGCTCTCGGATCGGCAGCGCCAGCCGGGGCATGACGTCAAGCCGGGAGCCGGTGACGCGCAGGTCCGGCTCCGGGTGGTCGAAATCCACCGCCTCGGCGCGGAGGCTTACGTCCACCGGCCATTCCGTGATCAGGGGGCGGTAGTTGAAGCGCAACCGCGGCTGCCGGGCATAGGGGAGGGCCGCGTCCGCGACCAACGGGTCCACGGTCTGCCAGCTCTGGGCGTCGGCGCTGAGCTGCCAGTCGTCCGTTGCCCAGCCCGCGCGGGCGTAACTCTCCAGATGGCGCTCGCTGCGGTCGAAGGCATCGTCGCCGAAGCCGGTGTCGAAGTCGTCCAGGTAGTCGTCGTCGCTGACCCGCCGTTGGACCAGCTCGCCGCTGAAGTGGGCACCGACGCCGAAGCGGTGCTGTTGCCGAACAGACCAGCGGTCGTCGCCCTGGTCGTCATCGTCGGGGAGGTAGCTGGCGCGGACGCTGCCGCCGACGTTTCGCTCCAGGTAACGGAACTCGCCGCCAAGCATCAGCCCCCGCCGGGAATACAGGGTAGGGGTGATGGTGGCGTCCCGGTTGGGGGCGATGTTCCAGTACCAGGGGACGCCGAGGCGCAGGCCGCCGTCGTCGTCATGGCCGAACTCCGGGGCGAGTAGCCCGGTGAGTCGGTCGCTGCCCACCGGGAAGCGCAGCCAGGGGGAGTACAGCACCGGCACGTCCGCCACCGACACCCAGGCATGGGTGGCCGTGCCCTGACGGGCGTCGCGGTCGATGGTCACGGTCTCCGCCTGCAGCCACCACAGCTCCTCGCCGGGGTTGCAGGTGGACAGGCGGACGTCCTCGTAGCGGCTGCGTTTGCCGTCGAGGCGCTCGATGCGGGCGGCATCCCCCTGGAGATGACCGGCCTCCACCCGGTAGCTGACCGCGGAGAGCTCCCCGGTGTCGTCGTCGAGGTTCAGCGCCGCCCGCTCGGCGGTGAACAGCAGCCCCGACTCCTGGTAACGGACGTTGCCGGTGGCGGTGAACCGTGGTGGGCGCTGCCGGTATTCCAAACGATCGGCGTCGACCCGGCGGTCCGCCTGCTCCAGTGCCGCATTGCCCGTTAGGGTGTAGCGGCCGGTCTCGTAGCGCAGCTGGTCGGCCGAGGCGCGGGTGGGCGTATCCGGGTCGTCGCGGTCGGCCGGATCGCCGATGGGCATCGGGGTCAGCCGGGGGCCGCACAGTGCCCAGGGATCCTCCGCCGCGAGTGCCGGCGAGGCGGTGGCCATCGCCAGCACCATCAGCACCAGTGGGATCGGGCTGCGCACTCCGGTCACGGGGTCTCTCCTGCAGGGCGCGCTTACCTTGGCACATGGCCGCGGAGCTGGCAAACACCGCCACGAGCGGACGCGGATTGCTATCATGCCGGGCCATGATAGGGAGCAGCGCGGATCCAATGGCGGCGAGCGGGGCGGGCATCCCGACGGGCCTGGCCGGGTGGGTTGCCCGGTGGGTGCCCGGGGCTTCGCTCCGCCCCATGGCCGGGGATGCTGGCAGCCGGCGGTATTTCCGCCTCTCCGGGCCCGGGATGGGCTCCTATGTCGTCATGGACACGGCAGGGGATGGCAACCTGCTGCGTCGGTTTCTCCGTACCACCGCCCTGTTGCGCCGCGCCGGCCTGCACGTGCCGGCGATCCACGCGGTGGAACGCCGTCGTGGCTGGCTGCTCCTCGAGGACCTGGGTGGGCGGGACTACCTGGCGGGACTGGCCAGCGGCGAGGGGGAACGGCTGATGCCGGCGGCCCTGGCGGCGCTGGTGCGCTGGCAGCGCGCGCCCGTCAGCGCGTCCCTGCCGCCGTATGATGCGGCGCTGCTGCAGCGGGAGCTGGCCCTGTTCCCCCAGTGGTACCTGGCCCGCCATCGCGGCCTGCGCCTCGGATTCGCCGAGCGGCGCGGCTGGCGCGGGCTCACCAGGGTGCTGGTGGAGCGGGCGCTCGCCCAGCCACGGGTGTGCGTGCACCGGGATTTCATGGCCCGGAACCTCATGGACTGTGACCCGTTGCCCGGCGTCATCGACCACCAGGACGCCGTGGCGGGCCCGCTTACCTACGACCTCGCCAGCCTGCTCCGGGATGCCTTTTGGGAGTGGTCACCCGCCGAGGAGGCCCGCTGGCTGGACCGCTACCGCCAGCTGGCAACGGCGGCCGGCCTCGCCCTGCCGCCGGAGGGGGAGTTCCGCGGGGACTTGGACTGGATGGCCGTGCAGCGGCACCTGAAGGTCATGGGAATCTTCGCCCGCCTTTACTACCGGGACGGGAAGCCCCGCTACCTGCCGGAGTTGCCGCGGTTCGCCCGCTATATCCGCCGCGAGGCCGCCCCGTACCCGGAGCTCGAGCCGCTGCTTGCGCTCTTCGAGCGCTACCGCGTCGGCGAGGAGGGCCCATGCGTGCCATGATCCTGGCGGCGGGCCGCGGCGAGCGCATGCGCCCGCTGACCGAGCACCGGCCGAAACCGCTGCTGGAGGCGGGGGGGCGCCCCCTGATCGACTATCACCTGCGGGCCCTGGCGGCGGCCGGGGTGAGCCGGGTGGTGGTGAATGTCGCCTGGCAGGGCCAGCTCATCCGCGATTACCTCGGCGATGGTGGTGCCTGGGGCCTGGAGGTGGTGATATCCGACGAGGAGGGGGCTGCCCTGGAAACCGCGGGCGGGATCCGCAGGGCCCTGCCCTTGCTCGGTAATGCGCCGTTCTGGGTGGTCAATGGCGACGTCTGGATCGATCTGGACCCATCGGTGCTGCCGCGGGAGCCGGAGGGTGAGGCGCACCTGGTGCTGGTGGACAACCCCCCTCATAACCCGGAGGGCGACTTCGGCTACCGTGCCGGCCGGGTGGAGCCCGGCGCGCCGCGGCTGACCTTCGCGGGGGTCGGGGTGTACCGTCCCGAGCTGTTCGCGGGCCTGCCCGACGGGGTCCACCGTCTCGCGCCCCTGCTCCATGAGGCCGCCGCTCGCGGCGCCGTCACCGCGAGCCACCACAAGGGGACGTGGTGGGACGTGGGCACCCCGCAGCGGCTGCGGGCGCTGGACCGCTGGCTGCGTAAGGGCGGACGCGAACGGCGGCGCTAGTGTTGGGTGGCCGAGGGCGGGCCTGCCGAGGGATCGGCGAGGAGCTGCTCCGCGTCCACCGCGTCGAAGTAGTAGCGCTGGTTGCAGAAGTCGCAGTGGACCTCGACCCCGCCCTGTTCGGCGACGATGTCCCGGACCTCCGCCGGGCCGAGGGCCGCGATCATCGCGCCCACGTTTTCCCGCGAGCACCGGCACTGGAAGCGAAGCGGCAGGGGGTCAAAGAGCCGGACGTCCTCCTCGTGGAACAGCCGGTGGAGGATGTCAGCGACATCCAGGTGCAGCAGCTCCCGCGCAGTCAGTGTTTCCGCGAGGTGGCCGCTGCGTTCCCAGGCGTCCGGGTCGTCGTCGCTGCCGCCGGGGATGCGTTGCAGCAGCATCCCCCCGGCCCGGCCCTCCACCGCGGAGAGCCAGACCCGGGTGTCGAGCTGCTCGGATTCCCGAAAGTACTTCTCCAGCGCCGCCGCCAGGCTGCCCGGGGCGAGATCCACGATGCCCTGGTAGCGGTGGCTGTCATCCTCGGGCTCCACGGTAATGGCCAGTGCCCCCTCCCGGGCCTGCTGGTCGAGGGGTGCATCCGGCACTTCCGCGTTGTAGCGGGCCATGGCGCGGAGTCCGCCGTCGCTGCTGGCCTGTACTACCAGCACGGTCAGCGGCCCGTTGGCCTGGATCTGCATCACTAGCCGGCCGCTGAACTTCAGGGTCGCGGTGAGCAGTGCCGCGGCGGCCATGCCCTCACCGAGGAGCCGGGCCACCACCGGGGGGTAGTCACCACGGCGGGTGAGCTCGCGGAAGGTCGCGTCGAGTTGGACCAGCTCGCCGCGCACGTCGGCGCCGTCAAAGAGGAATCGGTAGAGGCGGTCACTCATTGCGTTGGAAATGGGGGCGCGCCGCGCGGCTTCAAGCGCCCGTCACTCGCCGTCGAGCTTGCGTTTTAGGAGCTCATTGACCTGCTGCGGATTGGCCTTGCCGCCTGAGGCCTTCATCACCTGCCCCACGAAGAAGCCCAGCAGCTTGGTCTTGCCCTCCCGGTACTGCTCCAGCTGCTTCGGGTTGTTGGCGATGGCCTCGTCCACCATGGCCTCGATGGCCGAGGTGTCGGTGACCTGCTTCAGGCCCTTGGCCTCGATCACCGCGTCGGCGCCGCCCTCGCCGTTCCACATGGCCTCGAAGACGTCCTTGGCGATCTTGCCGGAGATGGTCTCGTCGCTGATACGCCGCAGCAACCCGCCCAGGGCCTCCGCGCTCACCGGCGAGTCGGTGATCTCCAGGCTCGCCTTGTTGAGCGCCCCGGAGAGCTCGCCCATGACCCAGTTGGCGGCCAGCTTGGTCTCGCCGCCGGCGGCCTCGGTGACGGCCTCGAAGTAGTCGGCCAGCTCGCGGCTCGCGGTGAGCACCCCGGCGTCGTAGGCGGGCAGGCCGTAGTCCGCCTCGAAACGGGCCTTCTTGGCGTCCGGCAGCTCCGGGAGCTCGCCGCGCACGTCCTTGATGAGCGCCGGGCTCACCTCCAGCGGCAGCAGGTCGGGGTCCGGGAAGTAGCGATAGTCGTTGGCCTCTTCCTTGGTGCGCATCGAGCGCGTCTCGTTTTTGTCCGCGTCGTAGAGCCGCGTTTCCTGGATGACGGTCCCGCCGTCCTCGATCAGCTCGATCTGGCGCTCGATCTCGTGATTGATGGCGCGCTCGACGAAGCGGAAGGAGTTGAGGTTCTTGAGCTCGGCTCGGGTGCCGAAGGCCTCCTGCCCTTTGGGCCGCACGGAGACATTGGCGTCGCAGCGGAAGCTCCCCTCCTGCATGTTACCGTCGCAGATGCCGAGATAGCGCACCAATGAGTGTAGCTTCTTCATGTAGGCCACCGCTTCCCTCGCCGAGCGCATATCCGGTTCGGAGACGATCTCGAGCAGCGGCGTCCCGGCACGATTGAGGTCGATGCCGGTCATTGCCTCGAAACCCTCGTGCAGGCTCTTGCCGGCGTCCTCCTCCAAGTGGGCGCGGGTGACGCCGATGCGCTTGGTGGTGCCGTCCTCAAGGTCGATGTCCAGATGGCCGCGGCCGACGATGGGCAGCTCGTACTGCGAGATCTGGTAGCCCTTGGGCAGGTCCGGGTAGAAGTAGTTCTTGCGCGCGAATACCGAACGACCGGCGAGCTCCGCGTCCAGGGCCAGGCCCAGGCGCACGGCAAAGCGCACCGCGCGCTCGTTGAGCACGGGCAGAACGCCCGGCAGACCGAGGTCCACGGCGCAGGCCTGGCGGTTGGGCTCGGCGCCGTAGGCGGTGGATGCGCCGGAGAAGATCTTGGTGTCGGTGGCGAGCTGGACGTGTATCTCGAGCCCGATGACCGGTTCCCACTGCATGGCGGTTGGTTCCTTACTCGAAGCCCTGGGGCGCGCGCAGATGCCAGTCGGTGGCCTGCTGGAAGCGGTGGCCGACATTGAGCAGGCGCGCCTCGTCGAAGTAGTTGCCGATGAGCTGCAGGCCCACCGGTCGTGCACCGGCGAAGCCGGCGGGAATGGACAGGCCGGGCAGACCGGCGAGGTTCACCGCGAGGGTGTAGATGTCGGAGAGATACATCTGCACCGGGTCGTCGGTCTTCTCGCCGAGGTTGAACGCCGGGGTCGGGGCCACCGGCCCGAGTAGGATGTCCACTTCCCCGAGCGCCTGGCTGAAGTCGTCGCGGATCATGCGCCGGACCTGCTGGGCCTTGAGGTAGTAGGCGTCGTAATAGCCGGCGGACAGCGCGTAGGTCCCCACCATGATGCGGCGCTTGACCTCGTCGCCGAAGCCCTCGCCGCGGCTGCGCTTGTAGAGATCCTCCAGGCCCTGCGGGTCCTCGCAACGGTAACCGAAGCGCACCCCATCGTAGCGTGCCAGGTTGGAGGAGGCCTCCGCCGGGGCGATGACGTAGTACACCGGCACCGCCAGGTGGCTGTTGGGTAGCGATACCTCGGTGATGGTGGCGCCCTCGGCCCGCAGGACCTCGACCGCCTCGTCGACGGCGGCGCGCACCCCGGCGTCCAGGCCCTCGCCGAAATACTCCCTCGGTAGGCCGACGCGCAGGCCCTCGAGCGAATCGCCCAGGATGGCCGTGTAGTCCGGCACCTCGCGCTCGACGCTGGTAGAGTCCCGGGGGTCGAAACCCGCCATGGCGGCGAGCAGCAGCGCCAGGTCCTCCGCGCTGCGGGCGAACGGGCCGCCCTGGTCCAGGCTGGAGGCGAAGGCGATCATGCCGTAGCGGGATACCCGACCGTAGGTCGGCTTGAGGCCGCTGACGCCGCACATCGCGGCGGGCTGGCGGATGGAGCCACCGGTGTCGGTGCCGGTGGCCGCCGGGGTGAGGCGGGCGGCCACCGCCGCCGCGGAGCCGCCCGAGGAGCCCCCGGGGATGGCATCGGCATCCCAAGGATTGTGCACCGGCCCGTAGTAGCTGGTCTCATTGGACGAGCCCATGGCGAACTCGTCCATGTTGGTCTTGCCGAGCAGCACCATGCCCGCCGACTCCAGCCGCTCCACCACGTGGGCGTCGTAGGGCGCGATGAAGTTGTCCAGCATCCGGCTGCCGCAGCTGGTGCGCACGCCGTCGGTGCAGAAGATGTCCTTGTGGGCCAGCGGGACGCCGGTCAGCGGCCCGGCCTCGCCGCGGGCGCGCCGGGCGTCGGCGGCCTCCGCCGCGGCCAGGGCGCGTTCCTCGGTGACGGTGATGAAGCTGTTCAGCCGCCCGTCGTGCTCGCGGATGCGCCGCAGGTAGTGCTCGGTGAGCTCCCGGCTGGAGTACTCGGCGGCGGCGAGCCCGGCGGAGAGGTCGGCGATGGTCTTTTCATGCATGGGGCGGGGGCCTCCCGGGAATCACTCGATGACGCGGGGCACCAGGTACAACCCGTCGGCGACGGCGGGCGCGATGGCCTGGAAACGCTCGCGCTGGTCGGTCTCACTGACCTCGTCGGCGCGCAGGCGCTGGGTGGTCTCCAGCGGGTGGGCGAGCAGCTCCACGCCGGTGGTGTCCACCTCGCCGAGTTGCTCGACGAAGTCGAGGATCTCGCCGAGGCTCGAGGCGTAGTCGCCGACGGCGGACTCGTCGATACCGAGGCGCGCGAGATGCGCGATCTGCGCCACGGTTGAGGCGTCCAGGGACATGCTCGGATCTCCGGAACAGCTCGGATTGGGTAAAGCGAGAAAACTAGCACACAACGGCGGGGCTGTTAATCGAACGCTGCGGGCGTGGTCGTGGTGCCGACCCTGTCGCAGTCCGTGCCGTTAGTCGATCTCGACGCCCGCCTCGCCGGCGAGTCGCCGGATCTCGTCGAGATAGTGCCGGTATTCCCCCGAGTCCGTGGGCGAGTAGTTCAGGTTCTTCATCGCCTGGGCGAGATCGGTGAAATAGCCTCGGATGCGCTCCTTGTCCTCGAAGTCGTAGTCCGCACCGACCAGTCGGTAGACCAGCTCCAGGCTGCGGCGCTGGCGCGCCAGTGGGGTGGAGACGTCGACCTCGTCGAAGGCGTCCTGCTGGAGGTAGACGAGATCCAGGAAATACGCCTTCTGATAGGTGAGGTAGTCCTCGATGGTGATCCCCTCCTCACCGGTGACCTGCATCATCTGCGCGACGTCGTCGCCGTCGTGGAGCAGCTGCAGCAGCTCCTCGATGCGCGCCGGCCAGCCCTGACCGAGGTGCTCGGCGATGTGGTCGGCGAGCTCGGCGCGGTAGCGCGACCAGGACTGCAGCGGATCCACCGCGGGGTAGAAACGCTTGTAGGCACGATCCGCGGAAAGCCCCAGGAACGCCTTGACGGTGTTCAGCGTCGCCTGGGTCACTGGCTCCTCGAAGTTGCCGCCGGCCGGCGAGACCGTGCCGATCATGGTGAGGCTGCCGTCATCGCCGGCATTGTTGCGAATCACGCCGGCGCGTTCGTAGACACTGCGGATCGCGGAGTCCAGGTACGCGGGGTAGGCCTCCTCGCCGGGGATCTCCTCCATCCGCCCGGAGGTCTCGCGCATGGCCTGGGCCCAGCGCGAGGTGGAGTCGGCGATGAGCAATACGTTCAGGCCCATCTGGCGGTAGTACTCGCCGATGGTGATGCCCGTGTAGATGGAGGCCTCGCGGGCGGCGACCGGCATCGACGAGGTGTTGCAGATGATTACCGTGCGGTCCATCAGCGAGCCGCCGGTGGTCGGGTCGGTGAGCCTCGGAAACTCGGTGATGGTCTCCACCACCTCGCCGGCACGCTCCCCGCAGGCGACGATGATCACGATGTCCACGGTGGCGTAGCGGGCGATGAGGTTCTGCAGCACCGTCTTGCCGGCCCCGAAGGGCCCCGGTATGCAGGCCGTGCCGCCGACGGCGATGGGGAAGAAGGTATCGATGACGCGGATGGTGGTGGTCACCGGCCGCTGCGGGTACAGCCGCTCGCTGGCGTTGGCCCGGAGCAGCCGTTCCGGCAGCGGCAGGCGCACCGGCCAGCGCTGGGCGAGCGGGATCGCCCGCTCGTTGCCCTCGGCGTCGGCGAGCCGGGCCACCGGGATGTCGACGGCGAAGCTGCCCTCCTGGATCCAGCTCACCTGCCACTCCCCCCGCAGGTCGAAGGGCGCCATGATCCGATGGGGGAAGCGGCCCTCCTGCACTGTGCCCAGCACGTCGCCGGCCTTCACCGTCTCCCCCATCCGCACCCGCGGCGAGAAGGACCACTGGGTGGTATGGTCCAGCGCCTGGAGGTGCACACCCCGTGGCAGGAAAAAACCGGACTGCAACGCAAGCTGCTCGAGGGGATTCTGGAGGCCGTCGTAGACCTGGCCGAGCAGGCCCGGGCCCAGGGTCACCGAGAGCATCTCCGTGCTCTGCTCCACCGGGTCGCCTACCGCGATGCCGCCGGTGTCCTCGAAGACCTGCACATCGGCGTTGCGGCCGCGAACCCGAAGGATCTCGCCCTTGAGCCGCTGGCCACGGTCCCCGTCAGCGCCGGCGGGATGGATGTAGACGACCTCGTTCTTCATCAGGCCCGTGGAGCGCTCCGTGGTCTCTATGACCACGATGTCTTCCTGCACCGAGACGACGGTGCAGTCCGGGGTATGCTGGCCTTCGACGTTGGTGGCGGGCATGCGGATCACTCCCGGGGCGCGGCGTTGGGGAAGAGGCTGCGGTGGTCGCCGAGGCCGTCATGCATGCCCTTGTAGAGCCGGCGCTCGGCGGCCTCGGCATTGTAGCGGCGCCAGGCGGTGACGATGCGCCAGCGCAGGGCGTAGATCACCACTGCCCGGAAGTCGAATCGGTGCTGGCTTCGCGCGCGGGAGAGCAGGTCCCAGTCCAGGCCGAGCAGCAGGCGTTCCAGTGCCAGTGGCGGCCCTGCGCCGAGGCGTTGCCGCGCCTCGGCGAGCCAGGGGAAGCGCGCGCCCAGGCCGAGGAGCGGGTCCGACCAGTGCAGCCGCATATGCTCCAGGCGCGGACCCGCGCCCCAGGGCGCCCCCGGTGCGGGCGGCTGGTGACCCGCGGCGCGTTGCCGGAGTGCCGCGATGACGGTGCGCCGTTCCAGCATCGGGCTCACCAGATCGAGGATGCGGTGCTCCGCGAGCTCGGATTCCGCCCTGTGGAAGCGCCGCACCACCGTTCGGTCGCTGACCGCCATGCCCAGCGCCTTCCAGTCGAGCAGGCCTTCAAGCGCCCCCAGGACTCGTTGGTGTCCGTCGGTGAGCAGCGCGAGGCGGCGCTCCAGGCGCAGCGGTGACAACGCCGGCGGCTCCCGGCCGAATGGCGTCTCGGGCAGGGCGGGCAGGCTCGTCAGCAACGCGACGTACTGGTGACGACCGGTCATGGGCTATTTGACGATCCCCTCGAGCATGGCCCGGAAACGCGGCTGCAGGTGCTCGAGCAGCAACTCGGCCACCGCCGCCTCGGTGATGTCGATCTCCATGTCGTGATCGGTGAGGCGCACCCGCAGGCCGTGCTCGTGGTCGCCGGCGGTGAAGCGCACCCCCTCGCGCAGCACATCCCGGGCCATTGCGACCACGAAGTGCGACAGGCTGCCTTCACGGAGCTCCTCGGGGTTGCGGCGCAGCTCCTCCAGGCCCACCACGTCGCGGGGAAGGATGAACTCCACGTCCCCATCGGCATCCAGTGGCGTGTCCTCCCGGGCACGGGCGGCGAGCTCCAGGACGAGCTCGCGGAGCAACGACTCCTCGGAGAGGGTCTCGCGCACCAGCCAGTGCAGGTGGGCGCGAAAGCGGTGGGTCAGTGTGGCCTGCATCTCCAGTATGGTGTCGCGGGCGGCGGTCCGCACCGCCTCCCGGGCCGAGTGCTCCAGGTGCTTGGCCTCGCGTCGCGCCTCCTCGCGGATGCCTTCGGCGTCACGCTCCGCCTGCTCGATCATCCAGGTGGCCCGGCGCTCGGCGTCGGCGACGATGTGCCGGGCGCGTTCCCTGCCGGCCTCCACGCCCTCGTCGCGGAGGCGCTCGAGCAAGGCCTCGACGCCGGACGAGGCGCCGGGGGCGGTGTGCTCGTCGTCATTCATTGCCCGACTCCCCCTGTCATCAGCCGGCGGCGATGTCGCCGCCGATGACCAGTGCGAAGATGAAGGCGAAGACCCCGAAGCCCTCCACGATGGCCGCCGGCGCGACGGATAGCCCGAAGATCTCCGGCTTGCTCTTGGCGCTGTTGATGGCCGAGGCGCAGCAGCTGCCCTGGTGGATGGCGCTGAATAGCAGCGCCAGACCGGCGAGGATCCCCACCGCGAACAGCCCTGGCGCGGTGGCCTCGGTCACCGGCCGCTGCAGTGAGAACATCACCACGATGCCGTAAATGGTCTGGGACGAGGGCATGGCCGAGAGCCCGATGAAACGGCCGTGGCCCGATTCCGTCTCCAGCAGCGCGCCGATGGCCGCCTGCCCCGCGATGGCGCAGCCGATGACGCTGCCGATGGCGCCCAGGGCCATGGGGCCATACAGACCGGCCCAGCCCAGGGCGAGGATCAGTTGTTCCACAGCTCGCTCTCCTCCGTTGTGGCGAAGGGGCGGAAGGGATATCCCTCTTCCGATACCCCCCAGTTATAGAACTCGATCAGGTTCAGGCGCAGCCCGTGTACCACCCCGCTGACCACCGCGAGTACCAGGTTCAGGGCGTGCCCCGCCACCAGGATCAGTATGTGCAGGAGTACCCCCAGGCCGGGAAAGGCGGCCGCCGCGTCCGCGGCGAGCTGGTTGAAGGTCACCGCGAGCGACGCGCTGGCCAGCCCCAGGGCGAACAGCCGCAGGTAGCTCAGGGCGTCACCGAAGGCCCTGGTGATCCCGGCAAGGCCGATGAACCCGCCCGCGGCGCGGCGCAGCAGGTCCATGGGGCCGTGCACCGATCGCGTGTCCGTGAACGCCGCCACGGCTGCGAGCCCGGTCGCCAGTGCCGCCCCCGCGCCGGGGACCTCATAGTACAGCGCGGTGCCCGCGAGCAGCGCCACGATCCACCCCAGCGGTGCCAGCGCCGCCGTGTGGCCTCGCCGGTGCCAGGCGACGATGGCGTTGGCGAGGACGAGGTGGGTCAGGCCGATGGCCACGGAGAGTCGCATCATTTGCTCGAAGTCGTGGACATCGAGCAGGCGCACCAGTGCCAGCGGGTGCCCGGGCCCGGGGGTCCAGCCGAAATAGCTGCCCGCGATCACACCGTAGAGGCCCGCGGCCCCGGCCAGCGCCCAGCCGAGATTGCGTATCCGTCGGCCCCGCCGGCTTCGGGAGAGGCGGGGCGAGGTGGTGAACAGGATGCCGGCGAGCACCGCCGCGTAGCCGGCGTCGGCGAGGATCATGGCGAAGAAGGCCGCAAAGGCCGCAAAGGAGAAGAAGATGATCCGGGAGGGGTCCCAACTGCGGTAGCCCGGGACCTGGTAGAAGCGCACCACCTCCTCGCCGCCCGCGGTGGTCTCGTCGTTGTCGAGGAGAGTAGGTGGCTTGGTGTCTTCGTCTGCCTGCTCCTCCAGCAGGGCCAGACCGCGCCGCGCGGCGAAGGACCGGAGGCGTTCGATCTGCGTCGCTGGCGCCCAGCCCTGAACGGCGAACACCGCGTCTTCGGCCAGGCTCATCTCGCGCGCCTGCTCCAGGCTGGCCTCGTCCTCCGCGCGGGCGAGGTGGCGGTGGATGAGATGGATCCAGCGGGTAAGCCCCTCCCGCTCGGCGGCCAGCTCGTCCAGGGTTACGGTGAGGTGTTGCAGGCGCTCTCGCAGTCGCGAGCGGGGGACACTGCCGGTGTGGGTGCGGGGCACGGGGAGGGCGTCTGCGGGGGGCTCCTCGCGGGCGATCACGACGACGTAGCTGTTGCGGTTGTCCCGGTGGACCTCCTGCCACGGTAGCCCCACGCCCGCGAGCTGATGGCGCTTGTAGTGGGGTATTTCGTAGAACCACAGCCGATGGTCGGCCAGCGCCTCCAGGGGCGGGAAGCGGAAGTCGCCCCAGGGCGCCAGGTCGTCGATGCGCCGGCGCAGGAAGTCCGCGGTATCCTCGAGCTCCCGGCTCCGGCGCCGATTCTCCAGGGTTCGCTCCACTACTGAGGCCAGGTCGAAATCCGGGTCTTCCGGGACCTGGTGGCGCTTGACGGGGCAGTCGAGGAGGTACTTCAGCGCCCGGTGGGTGTCCGCGGGCATGGTGGCCGCGGCCGCGGTATCCGTCCGCGGGTGCCGCAACGGCACCAGGTGCATCACGCCGAGCTCCTGGAGGCCCGCGAGCACTGTGTCCCGGTCGCCCTCGGTGCCGAACAGGGTAACCCTGCGCAGCGTGACGATGGTCATCCCTCCGCGACCCCCTGGCGCTTGCGTTTGGCGATCTTGGCACGGACCACGGCGGCGCGCTCACCGTCGGCCAGATGGATACGGATACGGCGGATGTTCTCCCGCGCCCGGGGGATGAGGACCTTCTCGAAGAGGTTCACCCGCTGGGTGACCCGGTCCACGGCGACGGCGATGCGGTGCAGGCGCTCGCGGCGGACCTGCCGTTGCACCGACAGCTCCAGCGCCTCCCGCAGACGCTCGGCGTAGGAGTCCAGCCAGTGGGGCGTGGCGAGCGTCCCGTACTCCGCGGTCTGCGTATGCACCGCCTCCAGGGTGGGCAGGCGCACCCCCAGGAGGTTGCGCTCGCCGAGCTCTACCGTGCTCACTTGGACCAGACCTTCTAGGGACAGGCTGTCATCCCCTGCCATGGGCAACTCCCGTCGCACCTGCCGGGTCAGCTCCTCCATGTCCTTCTCGGTGTCGGCCAACGCCGTCCGCTCGCGGCTGCGTTCGGCGATGAGCTGCCGGCGCTTGAGGTCCAGGGATGGCAGGATGCGCCGGAAGCGCCGCAGCCGGCCCTGCTCGCGATGCAGTGCCGACTTGTTGAGCGAGCTCCCCGGGGTGCGCGGCGTCATGGCTCCCCCGCCGGCTCATCGTCGCCGCTGTGGGGAAAATACTTGTCGATGAGATCCTGCTTCATCACCAGCTCCCCGGGCTCGAAGCACTCCGCCAGCGTCTGCCAGCCGCGGTCCAGGGCCTGTTCCAGGGGCAGGGAGACGTCCACGTCCATGAAGCGCTCCTCGAAGAGACCGCCGAAGCGGAGGAGCTTCTCGTCGAACGCGGAGAGGTCGAACGCCATGGCCCGCTTTTGCTCGGCGTCCCGGGCCCCGGCGTAGAGCCGGATCATCGTGTTCATTAGCTGGCCGTGATCCTCGCGGGTGTGCTCGAGTACGTGCTGCTTGAGCCGCGACAGCGAGCCGAAGGGGTCGATGCGCCCGCCGCGGAGGTAGAACTGGCCCTCGGTGATGTAGCCGGTATTGTCGGGTACCGGGTGGGTGACGTCGTCGCCGGGCATGGTGGTGACGCTGAGCACGGTCACCGAGCCGGCCCCGCGGAAGTCGCAGGCCTTCTCGTAGCGCCGGGCGAGTTGGGAGTAGAGGTCACCCATGTGCCCGCGATTGGAGGGCACCCGCTCCATGCTGATGCCTACCTCCTTGGTGGCGTCGGCGAAGGCGGTCATGTCGGTGAGCAGCACCAGCACTCGTCGGCCCTCCTCGACGGCGAAGCGCTCCGCCACCGCGAGGCACATGTCCGGCACCAGCAACCGTTCGACCACGGAGTCGGAGGCGAGGTTGACGAACATCACGGTGTGCGCGAACACGCCGGCGTCGAGGAAGCGTTGGCGGAAGTAATGGTAGTCGTCGAAGATCAGCCCCATGCCGCCGAAGACCACCACATCGGCATCTGCCTGGATCGCGATGCGAGCCAGTAGGGCGTTATAGGGCTCGCCGGCGACCGAGAAGATCGGGATCTTCTGGCTCTCCACCAGGGAGTTAAAGACGTCGATCATGGGCACATCGGTGCGGATCATCCGGTTCGGCATCATCCGCCGCATGGGGTTTACCGACGGCCCGCCGATGGGCACGCGCCGGTCCTCGGCGAGCTCCGGGCCGCGGTCGATGGGTTCCCCGGTGCTGCCGAACACGCGTCCCAGGACGTTTCGAGAGCAGGTGACCGCCATCGGGTGGCCGAGGAAGCGGACGGAGGCCTCGGTGGTCAGGCCGTCGGTCCCGCCGAAGACCTGCAGCGAGACCACCTCGGCGTCGATGCGGATGACCTGGGCGAGCACGGTGTCGCCGTTGGCCTTGTGGAGGCTTGCGAGATCCCGCAGGCGCGCCGGCGGTGTTCTCCCGTCGCGGGCGGTGGGCACGCGAACCCGGACGATGCCGCCGATGATGCTGAGGATATTCCGATAATGGCTGAGCGGCTGACCCATCCGTGCGCATATCCGCCTGCAGCTTGGGCACTGCGTCGCATCATTACAGGGCCGCCGGCGTGCCGGCAAGCGCTTTGTCCCGCGCCTCACCGGCCCGTTCGGCGGCCTTTGTTGCCCGGATCCGGGCAGGTTGCTAGATTACGCGCTTTGTCGCTCGGCTGGATTCTCGGGATGTTCAAGGGTATTCGTGGACTCTTCTCCAACGATCTTTCCATCGATCTGGGCACCGCCAATACGCTGATCTACTCCCGGGGCCAGGGCATCGTCCTCAACGAGCCGTCGGTGGTGGCCATCCGTCAGGACCGTGATGGTGGTCCCAAGCACATCGCCGCCGTGGGTCACGAGGCCAAGCTCATGCTCGGGCGCACCCCGGGCAACATCCGTGCGGTGCGGCCGCTGAAGGACGGGGTGATCGCGGATTTCACCGTCACCGAGAAGATGCTCCAGAACTTCATCAAGAAGGTGCACGAGGCACGGTTCTTCAAGCCGAGCCCCCGGGTGCTGGTGTGCGTGCCCTGCGGCTCCACCCAGGTGGAGCGGCGGGCCATCAAGGAGTCCGCCGCCGGTGCCGGTGCCCGCGACGTCTTCCTGCTCGAGGAGCCCATGGCGGCGGCCATCGGCGCGAGCATGCCCGTCGATGAGGCCCGCGGTTCCATGGTATTGGACATCGGCGGTGGCACCTCGGAGGTGGCCGTGCTCTCGCTGAACGGCATCGTGTATGCCGCCTCCGTGCGCATCGGCGGCGACCGCTTCGACGAGGCCATCATCAACTATGTGCGCCGCAATTACGGCATCCTCATCGGTGAGGCCACCGCCGAGCGGATCAAGCACGAGATCGGTACCGCCTTCCCGGGCACCGAGGTCCATGAGCTGGAGGTCAAGGGGCGCAATCTGGCGCAGGGGGTGCCGCGGAGCTTCACGCTGAATTCCAACGAGATCCTGGAGGCGCTGCAGGAGCCGCTGTCGGGGATCGTGGGTGCGGTGAAGACCGCCCTGGAGCAGACGCCGCCGGAGCTCGGCGCCGACGTGGCCGAGCGCGGGATCGTGATCACCGGTGGCGGGGCGCTGCTGCGCAATATCGACCGACTGCTCATGGAGGAGACGGGGCTCCCCGTGGTCATCGCGGACGAACCGCTGACCTGTGTCGCCCGTGGCGGCGGGCGGGCCCTGGAGCTGATGGACGAGCGCGGCACGGAGCTGTTTGTCGCCGAGTAGCGACGGCGTGGCTGCCGCGACGGCTCGGCCGGCTGGCGCCGTGAGCCGCGGCGAAGGCCTCGATTGCCAGACAGTTCACCCACGGCGCCGGATTTGGCGTTATCCTGTCAGGCAACGATCTGATCGCGGGGGAAGCCATCAAACCGCTGTTCGCACGAGGTCCGTCGATTACCGCCCGACTGGTGCTGCTGGTACTGGTGTCGGTGGGGTTGATGACCCTGGATCATCGGGAGGGCGTGCTGCAGCCGGTGCGCTATACTTTGTCGGCGCTGATCTACCCGGTGCACCTGACCGCTGAGCTTCCCTCCATGGTCCAGCGCCTGTTCGCTCGCGAGGTCCGCGACCGCCGCGACCTGCTCGCCGAGATCGATCGCCTGCGCGACAAGCTCCTGCTCAACCGGGCCCGTTTGCAAAAGCTCGACGCCCTGGAAGTGGAGAACATCCGCCTGCGTAAGCTCCTCGATGCCTCCTACGAGGTGGGCGAATCGGTGCTCATCGCCGAGCTCATGCGGGTGGACTTCGATCCCCATACCCATCTCGTTCGCATCGACAAGGGCGCCACTGATGGGCTCTTCGCCGGTCAGCCGGTGCTCGACGCCGAGGGGGTCGTGGGCCAGGTCAACGCGGTAGGACCATTCTCGGCGACCGTCCGCCTGGTATCCGACCCGAGCCATGCGATCCCGGTACAGGTCAATCGCAACGGCGTGCGCGCCGTGGCCGTGGGTACCGGCGATCTCAACGCCTTGAAGCTGATCAATCTGCCCAATAACTCCGATGTGCGTGCCGGCGACCTGCTGCTCACCTCGGGCCTTGGTGGCCGGTTCCCGGCGGGGTATCCGGTGGGGAAAGTGGCCGAAGTGGATACCGATCCCGGCGAGCCGTTCGCGCGCGTGTCGGTGGATCCCGAGGCGGCGCTGGACCGTATCCAGGAGGTGTTGCTGGTCCGCCGTGACGAGGAGGCGCCCCATTTTGCAAGGGGTGAAGCCGGGCGCCCCGGCCGGGGGCCAGGCTCCTGAGCCCGAGCCGTTGAAGCTGAGAGCATGGCGATGAGCAAGGCACCCCATAGCGGCGGCTGGGTGATCCTGGCGAGCGCGCTGCTCGCCTTGGTCCTCACCGTCGCCCCCCTGCCGGCATTGCTGGAGGCCTGGCGCCCCCCGTGGCTGCTGCTGGTGACCATCTATTGGGTGCTGGCCCTGCCCGAGCGCATCGGTGTCGGTATGGCCTGGGCGGGCGGGTTGTTGCTGGATGTGGTCCAGGGCCTGCCGCTGGGCGCCCATGCCCTGGCCTTCGCGCTGGTGGCCTGGCTGACCATGAAGCTGCACCGGCGCCTGCGGATCTTCCCCCTATGGCAACAGGCGATGACCGTCCTGCTGCTGACCCTGCTGGTGCGGATGCTGCTGTTCTGGGTGGAGGGGCTCACCGGCGGCCCCACGCCGGGGTGGTGGCACTGGTCGCCGGCGCTCACCGCCATGGCGGTCTGGCCCCTGATCTTCCTTGGGCTGCGCGAGATGCGCCGACGTTTCGATGTGCGTTGAGCGGGTGCCGGCCGGGAGGGCGGGTTGAGCCAGCAACTCCGTGACCCGGTGGCGGAGCGACGCTTGGTGCGCTCGCGGCTGCTCATCGTCGGTGTCCTGGCGGCCGTAGCGCTTGCCGCGATCGCCGCCCGCCTCTGGTGGCTGCAGGTGGAGGGCTACCAGCATTATGCGACGCTGTCCCAGGAGAACCGTGTCCGGGTGGTCGGGATCCCGCCGACCCGGGGCCTGATCTATGACCGCAACGGTGTGTTGCTGGCGGAGAATGTGCCCACCTACCGATTGGTGGTGACACCGGAGCAGGTCCCCGACATGGAAGGGCTGCTTGGCAGGCTCGGCCGCATCGTCGAGCTGCGGGCCACCGACCTCGAGCGTTTCCACCAGCTGCGCCGCCAGCGACGGGGCTTCCAGGAGATCCCGCTGAAATTCGGCCTCACCGAGGAGGAGGTGGCCCGGCTCGCGGTCAACCGGCACCGCCTGCGGGGGATGGAGGTAAAGGCGCAACTCGCGCGGCGCTATCCCCTGGGCGGTACTGCAGCGCATGCGGTGGGGTATGTCGGCCGGATCAACCGCGAGGAACTCGCCACCGTCTCGCCGGCGGAGTACTCGGCCACCAGCCATATCGGTAAGACCGGCGTGGAGCGTTACTACGAGTCGCGACTGCACGGGAAGGTGGGCGTGGAGCGGGTGGAGACCAACGCCATGGGGCGGACCCTGCGGACGCTGGAGCGGCAATCCCCGGCGCCGGGGGAGGATCTTTACCTATCCCTGGATGTGCGATTGCAGAAGGTTGCCGAGGGCATCCTCGCGGACGAGCGCGGTGCGATCGTGGCCATCGATCCGGGCTCCGGGGAGGTGCTCGCCCTGGCGAGCACGCCGACCTTTGATCCCAACCTCTTCGTCAACGGCATCGGTATCGACGAGTACCGGGCCCTGCAGTCCGATCTGGACCGGCCGTTGTTCAATCGTGCCCTGCGCGGACAGTATCCGCCGGGCTCGACGCTCAAGCCCTTCCTGGGGCTGGCGGGCCTGGAGACCGGCACCAAGGCGGCGGAAGAGACGGTCTACGACCCCGGCTATTACAGCCTGCCCGGGGTCGATCATCGGTGGCGGTGCTGGAAGGCGGGCGGGCACGGCCATGTGGATCTCCATGACGCCATTGCCGAGTCCTGCGACACGTATTTCTATGACCTCGCCTACGAGATGGGGATCGAGGCGATGCATGAGTTCCTCGGCCGCTTCGGTTTCGGTAGCCCTACGGGTGTGGATCTCCCGGGCGAGCGGGGCGGGCTGGTTCCCTCAAAGGACTGGAAACGGGAGACGCGCGGCGAGCCGTGGTATCACGGCGAGACCATCATCGCCGGCATCGGGCAGGGCTATATGCTGGCCACACCGCTGCAGCTGGCCCATGCCACTGCCACCCTGGCCAGTCGGGGGCGGACCGTACCCCCTCGGTTGCTGGCCGGCACCCGTTCCCACGACGGTGAAAGGGCACCGGTAGCCGGGGGGGGTGAGCCGGTGGAACCGATCCGGCTGTCCGATTCGGGGTACTGGGGGGACGTGGTCGGCTCCATGGAGGCCGTCGTGCACGGGCGCCGGGGTACCGCCCGGGCCGTGGGCGAGGACGCGCCCTACCGGTTCGCCGGCAAGACCGGCACCAGCCAGGTCTTCGGCATTGGTCAGGACGAGGAATACAACGCCGAGGAGCTGGAGAAGCGCCTGCGCGACCACGCCCTTTTCATCGCCTTTGCGCCGGCGGAAGATCCGGAGATCGCCGTTGCCGTGATCGTGGAGAACGGTGGTAGCGGCAGCGGCACCGCCGCGCCGCTGGCGCGGGCGGTGATGGACGCCTGGTTGTTGCGCCTGCGGGAGACGGCGGAGGGCTATAAGGGTGGCTGACGTAATCGGTGGCGGCGAGCGTGGTCCGGTCCAGCGTTACCTCCACCTTGACGTTCCCCTCTTGGTGTTGCTGGCACTGCTTGCCGGTGGCGGCCTGGTGGTGCTCTACAGTGCCTTTGACGGCGACGGGGCCCAGTGGCAACGCCAGCTCTGGCGTCTCGGCGCGGCGTTCGTGGTGCTGCTGGTGTTGGCGCAGGTGCCGCCCGGGCAGCTGCGGCGGTTGAGCCCCTCGGTGTATGCCGCAGGCGTCGTCAGCCTGCTGCTGGTGGCGGCCTTCGGCTCCACCGCGGGTGGCGCGCAGCGTTGGCTGGACCTCGGGGTGATGATGGTTCAGCCCTCCGAGCTGTTGAAACTGGCACTGCCCATGATGGTGGCCTGGCTCCTCGCCCGCGAGGGGCCGCCACCGCGGCTCCGTGCGGTGGCCCTTGTGCTCGCGGTTATCCTGGTGCCCGTGGGTCTGATTGCGGCCCAGCCGGACCTCGGCACCGCGGTGGTGGTCGGGGCTGCCGGTATATTCGCCCTCTTCCTTGGCGGCCTGGGGTGGCGTTATGTCCTCGGCGGCGGCCTTTTGGTGGGGGGCGCGGCGCCGATACTGTGGCTGTATGGCATGCATGACTACCAGCGCCAGCGGGTGCTCACCTTTCTGGATCCCGAACGTGACCCGCTCGGTGCCGGCTATCACATCATCCAGTCCAAGATCGCCATCGGCTCGGGCGGATTCTATGGCAAGGGCTGGATGGCGGGGACCCAGTCCCACCTGGAATTCCTCCCGGAAAGGCACACGGATTTCGTGTTCGCAGTGCTCGCCGAGGAATTCGGTTTCTTCGGCGTCTGCGTGCTGCTGGCGCTGTACCTTGCGGTGGTCGGTCGCGGTCTCTGGATCGCCGGTCAGGCCCAGGACAACTTCTCCCGGCTGCTCGCCGGCAGCATGACGCTGACTTTCTTCGTGTACGGCTTCGTCAACATGGGGATGGTGTCGGGGTTGCTGCCCGTGGTGGGGCTGCCCCTACCGCTGGTGAGCTTTGGCGGCACATCCTTGGTGACCCTCATGGCGGGGTTCGGTATTCTCATGTCCATTCACACGCACCGCCGCATGTGGTCCTCATCGTGAGCGGCAGGGCGCCTTGGAGGAGAGCGGATGAGATCACCCCAGCGTATCGTCCCCACCGGCCTGGCACTGGCGGGCCTGCTGACGGCCGCCCTCGCCGGCGCCGGTTGTGCCACCACGGCGGATGCGGCGGCGGAGGACGCTATGGACCGGTTCGCCCGGGAAATGGCCGCGGAGCACGAGCTCGAATATGACCAGGTGCTCGCCCTGCTCGAGCGCAGCAGCCGCCAGCAGGGGATCATCGATGCCATGGAACGCCCCGCCGAGGCCCTGCCATGGCACCGCTACCGGGAGATCTTCCTCACCGAGGATCGGATCCGCGCCGGGGCGGCCTTCTGGGACGAGCACGAGGCGCTGATCCGGGAAGTGAGCGCCGGCTACGGCGTGCCGGCGGATCTCCTGGTCGCCATCATCGGGGTGGAGACGCGCTACGGCGAGTATACCGGTCGCTACCGCGTCCTCGATGCCCTGCGCACCCTGGCCTTCGACTATCCGCCGCGGAGCGAGTTCTTCCGCCGCGAGCTCGCGGAGTTCCTTCTCCTGGCCCGCGATGAGGGGATCGATCCGCTGGAGCCCAAGGGCTCCTACGCCGGCGCCATGGGAATGCCGCAGTTCATCGCCAGCAGTTATCGGGCGTATGCAGTGGACTTCAATGACAACGGTCGCCGCGACCTGTGGGGCGAGTTGCCCGACGTCCTCGGCAGTGTCGCGAACTACTTCCAAGAGCATGGCTGGAAAACCGGCGCGTCGGTGGCCGTGCCCGCGGAGGTCGTAGGCGAGGAATGGCGCTCGCTGGATGCCGACGGGCTGCGGCCGAACACCACGGTGGGCGAGCTCACCGCCGCCGGCGTCCGCCCGAAGACCCCGCTGCCCGCGGACGCCGCCGCCCGGCTCACCGTCCTGGAGGGGGCGGAGGGGGATGAGCATTGGGTTACCCTGAGGAATTTCTACGTCATCACGCGCTACAATCACAGCGCGCTTTACGCCATGGCGGTGCACCAGCTGGCCGCGGCCATCGCCGAGCGGCGCAAGGAGACCGGTGCATGAGGCGCGGGGCGCGGCTGCTCGCCGCCCTGGCGGCGCCGGTGCTGCTCCTCGGCGGCTGCGCCTCCTCGCCGGAGTCGGATGGACCGGGCGAGGCCATCGCCGATGCCGGGAACCTCCCGGATGCAGTGCCTCGCAAGGAGCCTCGCAGCCGTTACGGCAATCCGCCGAGCTACGAGGTCTTCGGCCAGCGCTACCATGTGCTGCAAAGCGCCGACGGGTTCACCCAGCGCGGAGTGGCCTCCTGGTATGGTAGGAAGTTCCACGGGCGCCGGACCTCCAGCGGCGAGCCGTACGACATGTATGCCATGACCGCCGCCCACAAGCGGCTGCCGTTGCCGAGCTGGGTAGAGGTCACCAACCTGGACAACGGCCGTACGACGGTGGTGAAGGTCAATGATCGCGGGCCATTCGCGAAGGGCCGCATCATCGATCTCTCCTACGCGGCGGCCAGCAAGCTGGGTGTGGTCGCTGCGGGTACCGCGCCGGTGGAGCTCCGGGTCGTTGCGGTGGCGGGCCCCGCGGCGGGGGGTGATGGCGACGCTCCGCCCTCCGCTGACACCGCAGCGGCGGGGGACGGCGAGCTGTATCTCCAGGTCGGGGCCTTCGGGGAGCGGGCCAACGCCCGCCGGGTCCTCAATGACCTCCGCGACGGCGAGCTGGGGGCCCCCGTTCGCCTGTTCGAGGCCGAGCACCGGGGCAGGCCGCTGTATCGTGTGCGTGTCGGCCCGCTGCCGGACCCGTCCCTGGTGGAGCGGCTCGGGGGCCGGCTTACCGCCATGGGCTACCCGCCGGGGCATGTGGTCAGCGAGCCCTGAGCACCGCGTTTCCTTCTTCACTACACGAGCAAGAAGCCAAGATGGCAAGATTCTCCAAGGCATTCATCGCAGTCACCGGCGCCCTGCTGCTGTGGGCATGCGGCGCCGCGAGCGCCCAGACGCAGCCCATCCCGGTACCCGATCCACCGAGCGTGGCCGCCGAAAGCTACATCCTCATGGACTACCACAGTGGCCGCGTGCTCGCCGAGCGCAATCCCGGTCAGCGCCGTGACCCCGCCAGCATCACCAAATTGATGACGGCCTATACCGTGTTCAAGGAGCTCGAGGCGGGGAACATCTCCGCCGACGACGAGGTGGTGGTCTCGGAGCGGGCCTGGCGGGCGCCGGGCTCGCGAATGTTTATCGAGGTGGGCGACCGGATCCGCCTGGAGGACCTGCTGCGGGGGATGATCATTCAATCCGGTAACGACGCCAGCATCGCCATGGCGGAGCACGTGGCCGGCAGCGAGGATACCTTCGCGCAGGTTATGAACCAGTACGCCGACGCGCTGGGCATGGAAAACACCCACTACGTCAATGCCACCGGCTTGCCCCATGAGGACCACTACTCCAGCGCCGAGGATACCGCGAAGCTCGCCCGTGCCCTGATCAGCGAGTTCCCCGAGTACTACGAGTACTACTCCGAGCGCAACTTCACCTGGAACGGCATCGAGCAGAGCAACCGCAACAAGCTGCTCTGGCGTGACGACACGGTGGACGGGCTGAAGACCGGCTATACCCAGGCGGCGGGCTACTGCCTGGCGAGCTCGGCGGAGCGGGAGGGCATGCGGTTGATCTCGGTGGTTCTGGGTGCGGCGAACGCCAATGCCCGCCTGAATCAGAGCCAGTCCCTGCTCAATTACGGGTTCCGCTTCTATGAGACCCATCGGCTCTACGAAGGGGGAGCGGAGCTCACCGACGTCCGGGTGTGGAAGGGCGACAGCGACCGTTTGCCGCTGGGGATTCGCCACGACCTGTACGTGACCGTTCCCAAGCGCCAGTATGATCGGTTGGAGGCGAGCATGAGCGTGGATAGCCGTATCGTCGCGCCGGTGCGCCGCGGTGACGCCTTCGGCGAAGTCGCGGTGTCCCTGGACGGTTCGCCGGTCGCCGATGTGCCGTTGGAAGCCCTCGAGGACGTGGGGGAGGGCGGCATGGTGGGCAACCTGATGGATGAGGTCCTGCTTTGGTTCCAGTGACCGATCCACCGGCCTACGTCAACGGCGAGTGGTTGCCGCTCTCGGCGGCCCGTATCTCGCCCATGGACCGGGGTTTTCTCTTCGGTGACGGTGTCTACGAGGTGATCCCGGTGTATGCCGGCCGCCCCTTCCTGCTCGACCGACACCTGGCCCGGCTGGCGGACAGCCTCGCCGCGATCGGCATCGAGGCGTGCGCCCTGGATGCCAGCGCCATCGTCGACGGCCTCCTCGAGGGGGTCGATGCCGACGCGGCGGTGTACCTGCAGGTGACCCGGGGTGCGGCCCCGCGTCGGGATCACCGTTTCCCCGAAGGGGGGAGCCCCGGGGTGTTCGCTTACCTTGCCCCGCTATCCCCGCCTCCGGGGGATGATGGGGGTGTGGACGTGGTCCTGCGTGATGACTTCCGCTGGGGCCGTTGCGACATCAAGTCGACGTCGCTGCTCGGCAACGTGCTGCTGCGCCAGGCGGCGGAAGAGGCAGGGGCCGCGGAGGTGCTGCTGCTCCGCGAGGGACGGGTTACCGAGGCCTCAGCCAGCAATGTGTTCGCGGTCATCGACGGGGTGGTCACCACCCCGCCGCTGGGCCCGGAGCTACTCGCCGGGGTCACGCGGGGCCTGATCCTGGAGCTGGCCCGAGGCGAGGGCATGGCGGTCGCCGAGCGGCCGCTGCCCCGGGAGGCCCTGGATGACGCCGAAGAGCTGTGGCTGACCAGCTCCACCCGCGAGCTGTTGCCGGTGGCACGGGTCGATGGCCGGCCGGTGGGCGCGGGCCGGCCGGGGCCGTTGTGGCAACGGTTGCGGGCCGCCCTCGACCGGCGGAAGGCCGCCTTTGTCGCCGGCGGGAATGCGGTGGAGGGCGTATGAGTGAGTCGAGCGATAGCCCCTTCGAGTTCCCGTGCGACTTCCCCGTCAAGGCCATGGGTCGTGCCGGGGTAGATCTCGAGTCCAGCGTCCGCGAGCTCATCGGCCAGCACGCCGAGGAGGTGGCCGGAGCCGAGGCGGTCCGGGTGGCGGAGAGTCGAAACGGCCGATTCATTTCCGTGACGGTCACCGTGCGGGCTACCAGCCGGGCGCAACTGGATGCGATCTACCGGGCCCTGCACGACCATGACGATGTCCTGATGACGCTGTGAGCGCGGCGGCCGTTAACGACGCAGCCCTGATCGTCCGGGAGCTCGGGCGGGTGGCCTACGAGCCGACCTG
This sequence comes from Arhodomonas sp. SL1, assembly GCF_052060015.1. NCBI lineage: Bacteria > Pseudomonadati > Pseudomonadota > Gammaproteobacteria > Chromatiales > Ectothiorhodospiraceae > Arhodomonas > Arhodomonas sp. SL1. Next base: position 233,857 of record NZ_JBPODZ010000003.1, read on the forward strand.
GCGGCGCATGCAGGCATTCACCGACCGGCGCGGGCCCGCCGACAGCGACGAGGTCTGGCTGCTCGAGCACCCGCCGGTGTTCACCCAGGGGCTCGCCGGGCGATCCGAGCATGTCCTGGCCCCCGGGGATATCCCCGTAGTCGCCGTGGACCGCGGGGGGCAGGTCACCTACCACGGGCCCGGGCAACTGGTCGCCTACCTGTTGGTGGACCTGCGCCGTCGGGGGCTCGGCGTGCGGCGCATGGTATCGGTGCTGGAGGGCGCCGTGGTCCGCGTGCTCGCCGACCTCGGGATCAGTGGCCATCTCCGCCCTGACGCCCCCGGCGTGTACGTGCGTGACGCAAAGATCGCCCAGGTGGGGCTACGGGTACGGCGCGGCTGCAGCTACCATGGATTGTCTTTCAATATCGATATGGACCTGGAGCCGTTCTCCCGGATCAACCCTTGCGGTCATGCCGGCCTGGAGGTGATCGACCTGCGAAGCCTCGGGGTGAGCCTGCCCATGGGCGAGGCGCGGCGTCGGCTGCTCGCGGCGGTGGAGGCGGAGCTCACCGGCGCCGGAAACTGATGCCGGGGATCAGGTGCCGCCGCAGATCGGGCAGTCCGGGTCGCGGCGCAGGCGAAGGGTCCGGAAGCGCATGGTACTGGCATCCACGGTGAGCAGCCGGGAATCCAGGCCCTCGCCCAGGCCGGTGAGGCATTTGACTGTTTCCACCGCCTGAAGACTGCCGAGCACGCCGGTTAGGGGGCCGAGGACGCCGGTCTCGCTGCAGGTTTCCGCCTCTCCCCCCGCCTCGGCGAAGACGCATCGGTAGCAGGGCGCTTCAGGACGGTCCGGGCGGTAGACGGCGAGTTGGCCCTCCATGCGGATCACCGCGGCGGAGATCAGCGGTCGGCGCCGGGCCACGCAGGCGCGGTTGACCGCGAAGCGTGTGGCGAAGTTGTCGCAGCCGTCGGCCACCGCGTCCACCCCGGCGACCAGGGCGGGGAGGTTGTCGTCGCCCAGCGGCGTGGTCACCGTCTCCAACGCCACGTCGGGATTGAGGGCACGCAGACGTTCCGCAGCCGCCTCCGTCTTCGGCCGCCCGATGTCATCGCTGGTGTAGAGGATCTGGCGCTGCAGGTTGGTCAGCTCCACGCGGTCGTGGTCGGCGAGCACCAGGCGGCCCACGCCGGCCGCCGCCAGGTACAGGGCCGCCGGGGATCCCAGACCGCCGAGGCCTACGATGAGGACGCTCGCCTCGAGCAGGCGTTGCTGGCCTTCGTAGTCCAGACCGGGGAGCATGATCTGGCGGCTGTAGCGCAGCAGCTGATCGTCGTCCATGGTCCCAGTGTACTACCGTGGTTCCGCGGAGGAGGCGTCACGGCGGCCGCCGCTGACGCGCTCGTGGCCCGCCAGGTCCCGCCAAGTCTCAATTGCCCGGAAGCCGGCGGCGGCGAGGAGCGAGCGGACCGCCGGCCCCTGGCGCCAGCCATGCTCGAGCAGCAGCCAGCCCTTCGGCAGGAGATGGGCCGGGGCCGCGGCGATGATGGTGCGCAGCGCCGCCAGGCCGTCCTCGCCGGCGAGCAGTGCCGCGCGCGGCTCGAAGGCGGCGTCCCCTTGCCCGGGCTCCGGCTCGTCCGTGCCGATATAGGGTGGGTTGGCGACGATCAGGGGAAGATACCCGGCCGGGAGGGCTTCCAGCCAATCCCCCTCCAGCACCTCCACCCTCGCGGCCATACCGAGGCGATCCGCGTTCTCCCGCGCCACCATGGCAGCCGCGCCGCTGAGCTCCGTGGCAAAGATCCGGGCATCCGGCCATTCCCGGGCCAGGGCCAGGGCGACCGCCCCCGTGCCGGTGCCCAGGTCCGCGAACGCCTCCGGGGGCCGCTCCGCGACCGCGAGGGCCGCCTCCACCAGGGTCTCGGTCTCAGGCCGGGGTATCAGGGTGTCCCGGGTGACCCGCAGGGGCAGGCTCCAGAACTCGCGCTCGCCCACGAGATGGGCTACCGGTTCGCCGCGTTCCCGCGCCGCCAGCAGCGCCTCATAGCGTGCCTGCTCCGAGGGCCCCACGGGATGCTCCGGCCAGGCGTGCAGCCAGGTGCGGGAGCGGCCGAGCACGTGGCCCAGCAATAGCGCGGCATCCAGGCCGGGACTCTGCCCGGCCCGCAGGCGCCGGTGCCCGCCCTCGAGCAGTGTCGCGACGTCAGCCACCGATGCCGAGCTGGCGCACCGGGATGCCGCGCTCCTCAAGCATCACCGGGATGCCGTCCTCCACCGGGTAGACGCGCTCGCCGTTGCGGGTCACCAGGCCCTCATCCAGGGGTTCGGTGAGGGGGCTGTCGTCCATGCTCCGCAGCTCACCGGCACGGATGGCGTCGTTGAGCCGGGCGAGCTCATCGCGGCGCAGCGGTCGCACCGGGATCTTGGTCACCGGGCAACAGAGGATGTCCAGTAGCTTTCGGTCCAGGGCCATGGCTCGCTCCACGGGTGTACGGAAACCGATGATAGCAGCCCCGCAACCCTGGCGTCTGCGTTCAGGGGTTCTATAAAAGGGGGGCAGGGGCGGTGATTGCCGCGCACCACCATAGCGGGAGGAGGTAGCGTCATGGCCGAGATGGCACAGCGCGGACGTATCGGTGGCAGGGCATGCTCCGAGAGCACGTGTTCATTCTGCGGGCGTACCGGCTCATCCCTTTCGGCGCTGGTGGCGGTGAGCGGTGCGTCCATCTGTGCGGTGTGTCTCGGTGAGTGCGCGCGTATCCTAGACACCCCTGCGGGCGCGGCGGAGGTCGCCCCCACCGCGCTGCCCAAGCCCCGGGAGATCCATGATTTCCTGGATGGTTACGTGATCGGCCACCAGCACGCCAAGCGTTGCCTTTCGGTAGCGGTCTACAACCATTACAAACGCTTGCGACGGCTGCGCTCGCCTGCAGAGGCGGAGATCGGCAAGAGCAACGTATTGCTTCTCGGCCCCAGCGGCACCGGCAAGACCCTGCTCGCCGAGACGTTGGCACGCACGCTGGAGGTGCCTTTCGTCTCCATAGACGCCACCGCGCTCACCGAGGCCGGCTATGTGGGTGATGACGTCGACATCGTCGCCGAGCGCCTGCTGCAGGCGGCCGGCGGTGATGTATCCCGTGCCGGCTGCGGTATTGTCTACATCGACGAGGTGGACAAGCTGGCCGCGCGGGGAGAGGGGCCAGGCCATGGCCGGGATGTCTCCGGCGAGGGTGTCCAGCAGGCCCTGCTGCGCCTGCTCGAGGGCAGCCGTATCCCCGTCCCCCAGGCCCGCCGCAGTCCCCGTGCCCCGGTCCCCGAGCTGGATACCCGGGAGGTGCTGTTCATCTGCGGCGGGGCCTTTGCCGGACTGGGGAGGGTGATGGCGGGGCGGCGTCATGCGGGCGGGATCGGTTTCGCCGCCACCCCCGACGGCGCCGCGGCCGTGCCCCAGGCGCCCGCTGCCGATGACCTCGTCGCTTATGGACTGCTGCCGGAGCTGGTGGGCCGGCTTGCGGTGACCGTGCCCTTGGACGCGCTGGATGCGAAGCGTCTGCGCCGCATCCTCACCGAGCCCCACGATGCCTTGGTCCGCCAGTATCAGACCCTGTTCGCCATGGACGGCTGCCGCCTGGTGTTCACCTCCGAGGCCCTGCAGCTCGTCGCCGAGGAGGCGCTGGCCGCCGGCACCGGGGCGCGGGGGCTGAGGTCCGTCCTCGAGCGGGTGCTGCTGGAGCCGATGTATACCGCCACGGACGGGGAGCTGGTCATCAGCGGCGAGGACGTCGCCGGTACCCGCGGCGGGCTGCGGCGCACCGGCTGATTTCCTGGCGCGTGGAAACTTGCAAGGGGGCACCGTATCATGATCCCTTAATCAGCCTAGCGACGGACCCGCCACGGGGATCAGCAATGACCGAAGTGCATATCGACAACCTCAACGTGGTCGCCCAGGAGATCCTGCCGACCCCTATCGAGGCCAAACAACGGCTGCCGCTCACCGAGGCGGCCCGTGCCACGGTGCTCGAGGGCCGCGAGACCGTGGAGAAGATTATCGACGGCGAGGACCACCGCCTCCTGGTGGTGGTCGGCCCCTGCTCCATCCACGACGTGGATGCCGCGAAGGACTATGCGGAACGGTTGAAACGGCTGCATGATGAGCTCTCCGACAGCCTGTTCCTGGTCATGCGGGTGTATTTCGAGAAACCCCGGACCACCGTCGGCTGGAAGGGCCTGATCAACGACCCGTACATGGATGATTCCTTCCATATCGAGGAGGGCCTGTTCCGGGCGCGGGAACTGCTGTTGCACCTGGCTGACATAGGGCTACCGGCGGCTACCGAGGCCCTGGACCCCATCACCCCGCAGTACCTCGGGGACCTGATCACCTGGACGGCCATCGGTGCGCGCACCACCGAGTCCCAGACCCACCGGGAGATGGCCAGCGGCCTGTCCACCCCTGTGGGCTTCAAGAACGGTACCGACGGCAGCCTGGACGTCGCGATCAATGCCCTGCGTTCCGCAGCAAGCCCCCACAGCTTCCTCGGTATCAACCAGGAGGGGCAGTCGGCGATCATCCGTACCCGGGGCAACCGTTACGGCCACGTGGTCCTGCGCGGCGGCAAGCAGCCCAACTACGACTCGGTGAGCATCGCCCTGTGCGAGAAGGATCTTCGCGAGGCCGGCCTGCGTACCCAGATGGTGGTGGACTGCAGCCACGCCAACTCCAACAAGGATCCCGGGCTGCAGCCCCTGGTGGTGGACAACCTCGTCAATCAGATCCTGGAGGGCAATCGCACCATCATGGGCGCGATGATCGAGAGCAACATCGGTTGGGGGAACCAGAAGCTCGCCGGCGATCCCGCCGAGCTGGAGTACGGGGTCTCCATCACCGATCCCTGCATCGACTGGTCGACCACCGAGACCGTGCTCCGGGACGCCCATCAGCGCCTCGCGGGCGTGTTGCGCCAGCGGGCGGCCTGAAGGAACCGCCGGGGACCATCGACTGTCTGTCGTCCTTGACGAGTGGTTGACCGGCGGGGTAAACAGCGCCTCTGAGCGCCCGCCCTCGCGGCGATCAAACGGAACAGGGCGCGGCCCGTGTGGCCGCTGCCCAGACGATAGGGGTGTCGGCGATGGCTTGGCCGGCGTCCCGTCTATGGAGGAGTGACGAATGCCCCAGAAGCACAATACCCTGCCAGTCCGCGGGATCGAGCCGTATCAGCCGGCGGAGGGCGAGGAGTACATGAATGACGCCCAGCTCGAGCACTTCGAGAAGCTGCTCATTGCCTGGAAGCGTCAGCTCCAGGAGGAGGTCGAGCGCACCATGAGCCATATGCGCGACGACGCCAACAACTATGCGGATCCGGCGGACCGGGCCACCCAGGAGGAGGAGTTCGCCCTCGAGCTCCGCACCCGTGACCGCGAGCGCAAGCTCATCCGCAAGATCGATCAGACCCTGGAGCGCATCCGCAAGGACGACTACGGTTTCTGCGAGCAGTGCGGCGTGGAGATCGGTTTGCGCCGGCTCGAGGCCCGCCCCACCGCCACGCTCTGCGTAGACTGCAAGACCCTCGAGGAGATCCGCGAGAAGCAGCGCGTCGCCTGAGGCGGCGCGCTGCCACGAAGTGGTTCTAAAGCCGCAGATTAACCCTGATGGACGCGGCTGGTGCGTGGCGGTGCTCGCCGAATCCGCGTGCATCCGCGTCCAACAGTGGTCCATTCCCTTCCACGGCGATATCCGCTCAGAGTGATTCTTCGGCCATCGCGGCGAGCTGGTCCGCTTGGTGCTCGCGGACCAATGGCCCGATGATCGGATCCAGGTCCCCCTGCATCACCTCCTCGAGCTTGTAGAGCGTGAGATTGATGCGGTGGTCGGTGACCCGGCCCTGGGGAAAGTTGTAGGTGCGGATGCGCTCGGAGCGGTCACCGCTGCCGACGAGCCGGCGGCGGGTCTGTATCTGCTCCGCCGCCTGGGCCTCGCGCTGGCTGGCCATGAGCTTGGCCTGAATCAGTGACAACGCCTTGGCGCGGTTCTTGTGCTGGGAGCGCTCGTCTTGGCACTCCACCACAATGCCCGTGGGTAGGTGGGTCATGCGCACCGCCGAGTCGGTCTTGTTGACGTGCTGGCCGCCGGCACCGGAGGCGCGGAAGGTGTCCACCTTCAGGTCCGAGGCGTTGATTTCCATCTCGGCGATCTCGTCGGCCTCCGGCATCACGGCCACAGTGCATGCCGAGGTATGGATCCGGCCTTGGGACTCAGTCTCGGGGACGCGCTGGACGCGGTGTGCGCCGGATTCGAACTTCAGGCGCGAGTACACCGCGTCGCCGTTGATGCGGGTGATGACCTCCTTGTAACCCCCGTGCTCCCCGAGGCTCTCGGAGATGATCTCCATTCGCCAGCCCTGGCGCTCGGCGTAGCGGGCATACATGCGCAACAGATCACCGGCGAACAGCGCCGCCTCATCGCCGCCGGTGCCGGCGCGGATCTCCAGGAACACGTCCTTGTCGTCATCGGGGTCGCGGGGCAGCATCTGCACCTCGAGCTCGCCCTCCAGCTCCGCGAGCCGCTCGCCGAGGCGTTCGGTTTCCTCCTCCGCCATGGCGCGCAGCTCTGGGTCGGCCTCGTGGCGCATCTCCTGTGCCGAGGCCAGGTCCGCCTCGGCGGCGCGGAAGGCGTTTAGCGTGGCCACCAGGGGCTCGAGCTGGGCATACTCCCGGGACAGGCTGGCGAAGCGCTTCTGGTTACCGATCACCTCGGGGTCGGCCAGTAGCGCCTCGATCTCCTGGTGGCGTTCGGCCAACTGCTCGAGCTTGCGTCGCAGACTCTCCTTCACGATGACTCGCCCTCGTCGTCGCCCAGCCCCAGTACCCGGCGGCCGGCGGCGAGCGCCGCGCCATCGCCGTCCCGTGCGACCTCCCGCAGCCCCACCGTCGGTGGGTGCAGGAGCCGATTGGTCAGGGTATGGGCCAGATATTCCAGAACCGCCTCCGGGTCGTCGCCCCGGCGTAGCCGCCGGCGGGCACGGCTGAGCACCGCCTCCCGCTCCTGATGGGCGCGGCGTCGGAGGCTGCGGATGGCGCTCACCGCATCCAGGCTGCGCAGCCAGGCCATGAAGCGTTCAGTCTGCACCTCGACGATGGTGCGCGCCTGCTCGGCGGCTGCCTCCCGGGAGCGCATATTGTCCTCGATGACCTCGTGGAGGTCATCCACGGTGTAGAGGTAGACGTCCGGCAGGGTGGCTACCTCGGGCTCGATGTCCCGCGGCACCGCGATGTCCACCATGAACATGGGTCGATGGCGGCGGTGGCGCAGGGCGCTCTCCACGCTGCCCTTGCCGAGGACCGGCAGGGTGGCACCGGTGGAGGCCACGATGATGTCCGCACCGCCGAGGCGCCGCGGGATCTCGGCCAGCCCGATGGCCTCACCATGGACCTCGTCGGCGAGCTGTCGGGCCCGCTCCACGCTGCGGTTGGCGATGATCAGATGGCCGATGCCCTGCTCGCGGAGGTGTCTGGCCGCCAAGTCGATGGTTTCGCCGGCCCCGATCAGGAGCGCGGTGTGGCCTTTCAGTGCGCCGAAGATCTGCCGGGCCAGGGTCACCGCGGCGAAGGCCACGGACACGGGGTGGCTGCCGATACCGGTCTCGGTGCGGACCTGCTTGGCCACGGAGAAGGCGTGGGTGAACAGCCGGTCCAGCGTCGCCCCTACCACACCGGCGTCCGCCGCCGTCTGCCAGGCGAGCTTGGTTTGGCCGAGGATCTGGGGTTCGCCGATCACCAGCGAGTCGAGCCCCGCGGCGACCTCCATGAGGTGGGTGACCGCCGCCTCGCCATGGTGGGCGTAGGTATACGGTGCCAGCCAGCCCGCCCGGAGTTGGTGTGTGCTCTCGAGCCACGTGCGCAGGCCTTCCGCGGGGCATTCGTCATCGAGCACCGCGTACAGCTCGGTGCGGTTGCAGGTCGACAGCAATACGGCCTCGTCCACGCCCGGATTACCCGCGAGGGCGCGGAGCGCCTCAGCGAGGTGGTCGGGCTCGAACACCACGCGCTCTCGGACCTCGATGGGGGCGCTCTTGTGACTAAGGCCTAGGGTGACAACGGGCATGCATTACCGGGCGGCGTGCCGAAAGCCGAATTGTAGAGCACTGCCGCCTCTACACAAACCGCCGTGGTGGCAGGGCTTGCCCCGTCGGCCGTAATATGGGGACGAACCGCGTCCCACACCAGGGAACCAACGAGGAGCGCATGGGGCGAATCACCATCGTGACTGTATTGTCGGCCGTGCTGCTGGCCGGCGGCTGCGCGACCCGGCCCGACACCGGCACGCCCCCCGCGCGGCAGGAGCTTGCGCCGGATGCCGCGGGGATGGAGGCGTCCGCTCACGACCGCCTGCTTTTCGAGCTGCTGGTGGGGGAGTTCGCCGGCAGCCGCGGGGCCTTCGACCAGGCGGCGGAGGCGTATTCCCGGGCGATAGAGCTTTCCGGCGACGCCGCGGTGGCCGAGCGGGCCGCGCGGGTCGCGCTCTACGCTGAGCGCTTCGGCCTGGCTCGCACCGCAGCCGAGCGCTGGCTGGCCTTGGATCCGGTGGCGAGGGAGGCCTATCGGATCGCGGCGGTGAGCGCCCTGCGTGAGGGCAATCCACGCGAGGCGGCGGAGGCATTCCTCGCCTTTCTGCCCGAGGGGGGTGCGCAGCGGGATCAGGCCCTCGACCGCATCGGCTCCGCGCTGGCGCAGGAGCGCGATGGGGCGGCGGCGCTCCTGGTGGCGGAGCGCATCGCCGGCCGGTTTCCGGATAACCCTCACGCCCAGCTCGCCCTCGCGCGGGTGGCGCTCGGCACCGGGGAGGCGGGGATCGCCCTCGGTGCCAGCCGGGATGCGCTCGCCCTGCGCGGGCAGTGGCGGGCCGCGGAGCTCCTGGAGGTCGAGTCGTTGCGACGCCTGGGCCGGGAGCAACAGGCGCTGCAGCGCCTGGACGCCATGGTCGCCGCGTCTCCGGGGGACTACGAGCTGCGCCGGGAGTACGCTCGTGCCCTGGCTGCGGCGGGGCGGCCGCAACAGGCACTCGAGCAGTTCAATGCCCTGCTTGAGCGTCAGCCGGACGACGGGCGCATTCTCCTGTCCGGGGCGCTCCTGGCCCTGCAGTCGGGCCACCACGACCAGGCGCGGCAGTGGCTCAAGCGACTGCTCGCCATCGGGACGCGTACCCATGCCGCCAATTACTACCTCGGTCGGCTGGCCGTGGACGAAGGGGATTACGCCGAGGCGATCCGCCGCTTCCGGCAGGTGGGCGGCGACTACGCCATCGATGCCCGCCTCGGTGAGGCTTCCGCCATGGCGCTTTCCGGGCGCCTGGTCGAGGCGCGCCGACTGCTGGGCGCCCTACGTACCGAGGAGCCCGACGCCGGGGTGCGGGCCTACGCCACGGAGGCGGAGCTGCTTCGTCGCCGGGGGCGGGTCGATGAAGGCCTGGCGGTACTCGACGAGGCCCTGGAAGCGTTTCCCGGCGACACCGATCTCCTGTATGCGCGGGCAATGACCCGAATCCAGGCGGACCGGGTGGAGGCGGCCACGCGCGACCTGGAAGGAATCATCGAGCAGGAACCGGACAACGCCACGGCGCTCAACGCCCTTGGTTATACGCTTGCGGACCGGGGTGAGGAGCTCGACCGCGCGCAGACGCTGATCGAACGAGCCTACCGCCTGGCGCCGGATGACCCAGCGGTGATCGACAGCATGGGCTGGGTGGCCTACCGCCAGGGGCGGCTGAAGGAGGCCCGGGAGTACCTGGAGCGGGCCTGGGGGTTCGGTCGCGACCCCGAGATCGGGGCCCACCTGGGCGAGGTCCTCTGGCGGCTCGGGGAGCGGGATCGCGCGCGGGCCATCTGGGACGAGGCGCTATCGGTGAACCCCGACCACGAGGTCCTCCGCGAGACGGTAGAGCGGCTGCGCCCATGAGGGACGTGCGGGCCCTGGCGGTGTTCCTGCTGGCGGCATTGGTGACCGGCTGCGGCGTCGCGCCACCGGAGCCGGCCGGCGAGCAGAGTATCCTGGGGGTGGATGACTGGGAGGCGCCGGATGTCCCGGCGGCCTGGGGCTTGAGCGGTCGTGCGGCGCTGCGCGCCGGTGACGAGGCCGCCACGGTATCGGTCTCCTGGCGCAGCGATGGCGAGCGTTACCGCCTGACCCTGAATGGTCCCCTCGGTTCAGGGAGCGTGCGGCTACAGGGCTGGGATGGCCGGGTGATCCTGCGCACCGGCGATGGCCGGCGCAGCGAGGCGGATTCGGCGCGGGTATTGTTGTGGCGCGAGACCGGCTACGACCTCCCGGTGGCCTACCTGCGTTGGTGGGTCCGGGCCCTGCCGGCGCCGGGCCTCGGCGGGGAGGTCGCCTTGGATGCCAATGACCGGCCCGTGCGGCTCCACCAGGGCGATTGGACGATCATCTATGACGACTATCGCCGGCTGGAGGGTCATTCCCTGCCGGGGCGGCTGTCCGTGGAGGGGGAGGGGGTAGGACTGCGCCTTGCCGTGCGGCAGTGGCGGCTCGGCGAGGAGTGAGCATGCCCGTCGCGACCATCCGCTCCGCGGCCTGGCCGGCACCGGCGAAGATCAACCGCTTCCTCCATATCGTCGGTCGCCGGGCGGACGGCTACCATGAGTTGGAGACCCTGTTCCAGTTCCTGGATCGCTGTGACCTTCTCGACTTCGAGGTGGATCGCTCCGGTGAGGTCCAACGCAGCGGCGGGCTCCCCGGCCTCGCCGCCGGGGACGACCTCGCGGTACGTGCCGCGCGGGCGCTGCAGCGCGCCACGGGCAGCCCGGCCGGGTGCACGGTGCGTGTGGCTAAGCGCCTCCCCGCCGGCGGTGGTCTGGGTGCCGGCAGCTCCGACGCGGCCACCACCCTCGTGGCGTTGAACCACCTCTGGGGGACGGGGCTGGGGGTGGCGGCGCTCGCCGACATCGGCCTTGCGCTGGGCGCGGATGTGCCCGTGTTCGTGCATGGCCATGCGGCCTGGGCGACGGGGGTGGGGGAGCGAGTGACGCCGGTGGCCCCGGACGAGCCCTGGGTCGTGGTGGTCGACCCCGGCGTGAATGTCAGTACCGCCGCGGTTTTCGGCGCTGAGAAATTGACACGCAACACCCCGCGTATCAGAATACCGCGCCTTGACACGGGGTCACTCGGCAATGACTGTGAGCCGGTGGTTCGCGAGCGCTACCCTGCGGTGGCACAGGCCATGGACTGGCTCGGGGGCTTTGCCCGGCCGCGGTTGACGGGAACCGGCGGGTGCGTGTTCGCGACCTTCCCGGAACGCGCCGGTGCCGATGAGGTGGTGGCGCGGCTGCCGCGGCAATGGCGGGGGTTCGTGGCCCGGGCGCGCAACACCTCACCACTGCTCGGCCGGCTGCAGGAGGCACAGGAGTGCCGCCGGTGACCGCACAAAACCACTGGGGCGTCGCCAAGCGGTAAGGCACGGGGTTTTGATCCCCGCATTCGCAGGTTCGAATCCTGCCGCCCCAGCCATTATCCAGCCCCACCGCTGCAACCGACAGGTAGGCCGTCGTGATCGAAAACGGACGCATGAAGGTGTTTGCGGGCAACGCCAATCCGCAACTCGCCAATGCCGTTGCCGCTCATCTCAAGACCCGTCTTGGCAATGCCCTCGTCTCGCGCTTCAGCGATGGCGAGGTGCAGGTGGAGATCAACGAGCACGTCCGCGGTCGCGACGTGTTCATCATCCAGCCCACCTGCGCGCCGACCAACGACAACCTCATGGAGCTGCTGGTGATCGCGGATGCGCTGCGCCGCTCGTCGGCGGCGCGCATCACCGCCGTGATCCCGTACTACGGCTACGCCCGCCAGGATCGGCGGCCGCGCTCCGAGCGCGTGGCCATCAGTGCCAAGCTGGTCGCGGACATGATCTCCGCGGCGGGTATCAACCGGGTGATTACCGTCGACCTGCACGCCGATCAGATCCAGGGGTTCTTCAACGTGCCGGTGGACAACGTCTATGCCTCTCCGGTGCTGCTCGGCGACATCTGGCGCCAGCTCCACCCCAACAAGATCGTTGTCTCGCCGGATGTCGGCGGCGTGGTGCGGGCTCGTGCCATCGCCAAGCGCCTGGACGACGCAGAGCTGGCCATCATCGACAAGCGCCGCCCGCGGGCCAATGAATCCAAGGTCATGCACATCATCGGCGATGTGCGCGACAAGACCTGCATCATCGTCGACGACATCGTCGACACCGCGGGCACCCTATGCGAGGCGGCACGGGTGCTCAAGGAGAAGGGGGCCGGCAAGGTGGTCGCCTATATTACCCACCCGGTGCTCTCGGGTCCGGCCATCGACCGGATCAATGCCTCCGAGCTGGACGAGCTGGTGGTGACCGACAGCATCCCCCTCTCGGAGGCCGCGGAGGCCTCGGAGAAGATCCGTGCGCAGACCCTCGCCGAGATGCTGGCCGAGACCATGCGCCGGGTAAACAACGACGAATCGGTCAGCGAGCTGTTCGTCGAGTGATTTCCCACGCCGAACCTGGTCGCGGGGGAGGCGGCCGCCCTAGGGGCGGTTCCATTACCATGTCAGGAGTAAACAACCCATGAGCAGTGTCGAACTCAAGCTGGATGCCAGCGTTCGCGCGGAGCAGGGCAGAGGTGCGAGCCGCCGCCTGCGCCGGGCGAAGCGCCTGCCGGCCATCGTCTATGGCGCCGGCAAGGATGCCGCCGCCATCACCGTCGGCGAGCAGCAGCTCTCACGCCTTATGCGCGAGGAGGCCTTTTTCTCCCAGGTCATCGACCTCAACGTCGACGGCAAGAAGGAGCAGGTCATCCTCAAGGACCTGCAGCGTCACCCGTTCAAGCCGCTCGTCACCCACCTGGACTTCCTGCGGGTCCGGTCGGACGAGAAGCTGCGCACCCACGTGCCGCTGCACTTCCTCAACGAGGAGATCGCCAAGGGCGTCAAGCAGGCCGGGGGTGTGATCCACCACGACATGATCGAGGTGGAAGTGGAGTGCTACCCGCGCGATCTGCCCGAATATATCGAGGTGGACGTCGAGGATCTGGACATCGACAGCGCCCTGCACCTCTCGGACGTGACCGTGCCCGCCGGCGTTACTCTGCCGGGTCTCGGCGAGGATGCCGAGCACGATCAGCCGGTGGTCAGCATCCACGCGCCGCGCAAGGCCAAGGAAGAGGCCGCCGAAGAGGCGGAAGAGGGCGGCGAGACCCCCTCCGAGGAGGCCGGTGGCGAGGGCGAGGAGGGCTGACTGCCCCTCACGGAGAGAGACCGGCGTATGGTGGAGCAACAGGGGATTCGGGCGATTGTCGGGCTCGGCAATCCGGGATCGCGCTACGAGCGTACCCGCCATAACGCCGGTTTCTGGTTCGTGGAGGCCCTCGCGCGGGCGCACCATGGCAGCTGGCGCGAGGCGCGCCGGTTCCACGGCCTCCACGCCCGGGTGACTATCGACGGACGGGACGTCCACCTGCTCAAGCCCACCACCTACATGAACCATAGCGGACGCGCCGTGCAGGCGCTGGCCGGGTTCTACCGTCTGGGCGCTCCGGAACTGCTGCTCGCCCACGATGAGATCGACCTCCCGCCCGGGACCGTCCGTCTCAAACGCGGTGGTGGCCATGGCGGGCACAACGGGCTGCGCGATGCCGTTAAGGCATTGGACAGTCGGGAGTTTGCTCGCCTGCGTATCGGGGTCGGCCATCCGGGTAGCGCGGAGGCGGTGGTCCCCTATGTGCTCAGCCAGGCCAGTCGGGATGAGCAGACGGCCATGGAGGCCGCCATCGACGAGGCGTTGGCGGTGATGCCCTGGCTACTCGCCGGCGACTGGGACCGCGCCTTCCAGCGACTGCATACTGCGGCGTAGCCTTCCGCCGCGCCACAGCGCTTCGGAGCATCGAACATGGGATTCAAATGCGGCATCGTGGGCCTGCCCAATGTGGGCAAGTCCACGCTCTTCAACGCGCTCACGCGCAACGAGATCCCCGCCGAGAACTATCCATTCTGCACCATCGATCCCAACGTGGGCATCGTGCCGGTGCCCGACCCGCGGCTGGAGCGTATCGCGGAGATCGTGCGCCCGGAGAAGGTGATTCCCACGACCATGGAGTTCGTGGACATCGCCGGGCTGGTGGCCGGCGCCTCCCGGGGGGAGGGGCTCGGCAATCAGTTCCTCGCCAATATCCGCGAGACCGAGGCCATCGCCCACGTGGTGCGCTGCTTCGACAGCGGGGACGTCCATCACGTGGCCGGCCGCGTCGACCCGGTCGCCGACGTGGAGACCATCAACACGGAGCTCGCGCTGGCGGACCTGGACACGGTGGCCCGTGCCCTGCAGCGCTATGAACGCCAGGCGAAGTCCAACGACAAGACCGCCATCGCCTACCGCGACGAGCTCAAACGCATCCACGCGGCCCTGGACGAGGGTACCCCGGTGCGTGCCATGGCCTTTGACGAGCATGTGCAGCCGCTGCTCGGCGAGCTCCACCTGCTCACGGCCAAGCCGGTGCTCTACGTGGCCAACGTCGCCGAGGACGGGTTCAGCGACAATCCGCAACTGGACGCGTTGCGCGACTATGCCGAGGCCGAGGGCTCCGGTGTCGTGGTCGTCTGCGCGGCCATCGAGGCGGAGCTCGCGTTGCTCGAAGACGCGGACAAGGCGGAGTTCCTCGCCGAGTACGGCCTCGAGGAGCCGGGGCTGAACCGGGTCATCCGTGCCGGCTACCGCCTGCTCGGGCTGCAGACCTTCTTCACCGCCGGTCCCAAGGAGGTGCGGGCCTGGACCGTGCGCGAGGGGGCGACGGCGCCGGAGGCCGCGGGGCGCATCCATACCGACTTCCAGCGCGGGTTCATCCGCGCCGAGGTCGTCGCCTACCAGGATTTCATCGCCTGCGGCGGCGAGCAGGGAGCGAAAGAGTCGGGCAAGCTGCGCCTCGAGGGCAAGGACTACGTCGTCCAGGAGGGCGACATCTGCCACTTTCGCTTCAACGTCTGAGGGGGCGGGCGCCCCCTCATTCGACGCGACCGAACCCCGAGGTGATGGGGTAGCGCCGGTCCCGGCCAAAGGCCTTGGTAGTGGTCTTCACCCCCGGTGGGGCCTGGCGGCGCTTGTACTCGTTGCCGTGGACCATCCGTACGATCCGCCGCACCGTGGCCTCGTCGTGGCCCGCGTCCACGATCTCCGCGATGGCGGCGTCATCCTCGACGTAGGCGGCGAGGATGGCGTCCAGCTCCTCGTAGTCCGGCAGGCTGTCGGTATCCTTCTGGTCCTCCCGCAGCTCCGCGGTGGGCGCCTTGACGAAGATGTTCGCCGGGATCACCTCCGAGAGCTCGTTGCGGTAGCGGGCCAACCGGTACGCCTCGGTCTTGAATACGTCCTTCAGGGGGGCGAAGCCGCCGACCATGTCCCCGTAGAGGGTGGCGTAACCCACCGCCAGCTCGCTCTTGTTGCCGGTGGCCAGCACCAACTTGCCGAACTTGTTGGATAGTGCCATCAACAGCGTCCCGCGGGCCCGGGACTGGAGGTTCTCCTCGGTGACATCCTGCGCCAACCCTTCGAAGCTCGGCGCCAGCGCCTCCAGGTACGCAGAGAAGATCCCCTCGATGGGGATGTCGCGGTAGCGAACCCCCAGATTCGCCACCAGGGCGGCGGCGTCGGTGTGGCTGGTATCCGAGGTATAGCGGCTCGGCATCATCACGCATTCGACCCGCTCCGGGCCGAGGGCGTCGACGGCGATGGTGGCCGCCAGCGCGGAATCCATCCCACCGGAGAGACCGACGAGGACGCCGGGGAAGCCGTTCTTCTCCACGTAGTCCCGCAAGCCCCAGACCAGGGCGTCGTAGACGCAGGCCTCCTCGGAAGGGTCCTCGCAGACCTCGGCATCGACGGGCCGCCAGCCGTCGGTGCCGCGCTGTAGATCCACCGGGTAGAGCCCGGTCTCGAAGCGGGGTGCACGCATGGCGAGCGCGCCGTCGGCGTCGAAGGCACAGGAGCCGCCGTCGTAGACCACCTCGTCCTGTCCGCCGGCCATGTTGCAGTAGAGTACTGGCACACGGGCAGTGGCAATGCGCTCGCGGAGCACCGATTCCCGGGCCAGCCATTTGCGATGGTCGAAGGGCGAAGCGTTGAGGTTGACGACGACCTCGGCGCCGGCCCGGGCGGCCTCCTCCACCGGGCCAGGGTGCCAGGCGTCCTCGCAGATGGTCACCCCCAGGCGGCATCCCCCCGTGTCCACGATGCAGGGGCGGTCACCGGCGTCGAAGTAGCGGCGGTCGTCGAAGACCCCGTAGGTGGGCAGGTGGTGCTTGTCGTAGACCCCGAGCAGCTCGCCGTCGCGCAGGACGAAGGCGCTGTTGTAGAGATTGTCGCCCTCCGCCCGCGGCGCGCCGACGACGAGCACGACGCCCCCGACCTCGGCGCGTAGCCGCTCGATGCCCCGCTCGACGGCGGCGATGAAGTCCCCGCGCAGCAGCAGGTCATCCGGCGGATAGCCGGTGAGGGCGAGCTCCGGGAAGACGACCACCCCCGCACCGAGCTCGTCGCGGGCGCGTTCGGCCGCCCGGGCCACGGCCTCGGTGTTGCCGGGGATATCCCCCACCAGGAGGTTGAGCTGGGCCATTGCGAAGCGCTGGGAATCGGTCATAGCCGTGATGTTCGCCACAAATCGGGGGTCCGCGCAATCCTACCGGAAACGGCGGCGGGAATCGCCCCGGGCCGGCGCGGCAGGCCTGGCTCGGTTTCGGAGCGCCGTGACGATGGGTAAACTGCCGCCATGACCGCATCCGGCGGCGACCGATTACCCAAGGAGCCACTACATGAAGAAGGTCGAAGCGATCATCAAGCCGTTCAAGCTCGACGACGTCCGGGAGGCGCTTTCCGAGATCGGCATCACCGGCATGACGGTGACGGAGGTCAAGGGGTTCGGCCGGCAGAAGGGCCATACCGAGCTCTACCGCGGCGCGGAGTACGTGGTCGACTTCCTGCCCAAGATGCGCGTGGAGATCGTGATCGCCGACGACCAGGTGGAGCGCTGCCTCGAGGCGATCAACCAGGCGGCCCACACCGGCAAGATCGGGGACGGCAAGATCTTCGTCACCCCGGTAGAGCGGGTGATCCGCATCCGCACCGGTGAGGAGGACGAACAGGCGATCTGAGGGCTCAGGCGTCCGCCGGATCCAGGTCGTTGTACTCCAGCACGCGTCGTACCTCGCGGCGCAGATCGGACGCCCCGAGCTCGGCGTAGCTGCGCTCGAGCAGCTGTAGCGCCGGGCCCATCGCTGGCGCGCCCTCGTATTCCCGGACGAGATGGGCGGCGCGGTTCGCGGCCGCCACCCAGGCACCGCGGTCGGCGTAAAAGCGGGCGATGCGCAACTCGTGGCGGGCGAGGAGGTCGCGGATGTCGGCCATGCGGCGCCGGGCGTCGCGGGCGTACTCCGTCTGTGGGTGGCGTTCGAGCAGTGTGCGGAACGCCTCGAAGGCCTGCCGCAGCGGCTCGGGATCGCGTGCCGCGCGCTCCAGCCCCAGCACGCGGTCCAGGAAGCCACGGCCCTGCTCCTGCTGGGCCACCCCCTGCATGTACCAGGCATAGTCGACCCGGGGATGGCGGGGGTTGAGCCGGATGAAGCGCTCGGCGGCGGCCACCGCCGAGGCCGGCTCGCCCATCTGCTGATAGGCGTAGATGATGTCGAGCTGTGCCTGCTGGGCGTGGACGCCGAAGGGGTAGCGGGATTCCAGTTGCTCGAGCCGCGCCACCGCGAGCTGATAATCGCCGCGATCGAGGGCGCCGCGGGCGCGGTCGTACAGCACCTCGGCGGAGGGGTCACCGGTTGGCTCCTCCTCCGGCGGATCGCCGGCACAGGCGGCGAGAAGCAGGGCCGCCAGCATCAGGGGCAGGGCTCGCAACATGGGTGCGCTCCGGCAGTGACTGAGTGCGCTATTCTAGGGGGCCACCGTCCGTTGATCCACACCGAGACCGCAGACGCCGCAATGCAAGCACCGACCCTCCGACTTGAGGCCGAGATCCCCGCCGGGCAGGCCGGGGTGCGGCTGGACCGTGCCCTGGCCGCGGTGTTCCCGGACTATTCCCGAAGCCGTTTGCAGCGGTGGCTGAAGGATGGGGCCATCACCGTCGATGGTGCCGTGCCCCGGCCGCGGGATATCGTCCACGGTGGCGAGCGGGTGCGTATTCACGCGCAGCTAGAGCCAGAGGGTGCGGTGCAGGCGCAGGCCATTCCCCTGGATATCTGCCACGAAGACGAGGCGTTGCTGGTAATCAACAAGCCTGCCGGGCTGGTGGTACACCCGGGGGCCGGCAATCTGGCGGACACCCTGCAGAACGCATTATTGCACCACGATCCCGCCCTGGAGACGTTGCCGCGGGCGGGGATCGTCCACCGGCTGGATCGGGATACCACGGGCCTGATGGTGGTGGCGCGAACCCTGGGAGCGCACCGGTCGCTGGTGGAGCAGCTCCAGCGGCGGCGCGTGGGTCGGGAGTATCAGGCCCTGGTGGCGGGCACCTTCACCGCCGGCGGCCGTGTGGAGGCCGCCATCGGCCGCCACCCCCATCATCGCACCCGCATGGCGGTGCGCGAGGGGGGGCGTCCCGCGGTAACCCATTACCGCATCCTTGAGCGATTCCCCGCGCACACCCTGCTGCGCTGCCGGCTCGAGAGCGGGCGGACCCATCAGATTCGGGTCCACATGGCGCACATCCGTCATCCCATCGTGGGGGACGCCACTTATGGCGCCCGTCCGCGGTTGCCCCCGGGGGCCGATGAGGCGGTGCGTGAGGCGCTGGCGGGGTTTCGCCGCCAGGCGCTGCACGCCTGGCGGTTGCAGCTGGAGCATCCGGTTAGCGGTGAGGCCATGGCCTGGGAGGCACAGCCGCCGGAGGATTTCCAGTCCCTGCTCGCCGCCCTGCGTGCCCATCGTGACCGGGCCACGGATGGGCACGGATGAACGCGGATTGCTAGGCAGCGGTTCGGGAGCGTCAGGCCAGCAACACGGCGACGATGCCGGTGATGAATACCCCGTCGAAGGTGCCGGCGCCGCCGATGGAGGCCAGCGGCGCGCCGAGGCGGCCGACGTCGCGAAGGCGCATCAAGTCCGCACCGATGAGCACCCCCATCGTCCCGCAGATGTAGGCCAGGGGGGCGCTGGCCTCGGGCAGGACGGTAACGGCGATGAGCGCCGCGGAGATGGGGGCGATGAAGATGGGCATGCCGATGCCGACGCCGCGAATGGGGCGGCTGAACAGGTAACACACCAGCGACTGCAGTGCCGTAGCCAGCACAACAGCGGTCAGCGGCAGGGCGCTTCGGGAAAGCAGGTAGCCGGAGAAGAACACGGGCACCAGGCCGCCGCCCACATTCATCGCCACCAGCACCTTGCCCGCGCGGATCTGGCGCATCAGCGGATTCATCCACAGTTGCCGCTGGCGCCAGCGCGGGTCCAGCTCGCCTTCGGCGTCGAGGGTGAACAGCGGCAGATTGATCCCGCTGCCGGCCAGTGAGCTCAGCAACAGCAGCATGGCCGAGCCGCTGGACAGACCCAGCTTATCGAAGGCGATGGTGAGCGCCCCCACCTGCACCAGTGCGAAGACGAAGGCGAGCAGGAAGACGCCCAGCAGTAGTCCGAGTGGATTCACGCGTCCCTCCCGGGAAAGGCCCCGACCGCATGGTAAATGGATTGCCTGGAATGGGGTATCATCGGCGCGTTCGCGGGTACTTGGTTCGGGATGCGGGTGCCCCTATGTCTATCGGTTGTTACGAGTGATCATCCCTTCGGGCCATTTTCGTGAGGATTCTGCCATGCCCATCTATGAATACTGCTGTGATGCCTGTGGCCATGAGCTCGAGGCCCTCCAGTCCATCAATGAGGAGCCGCTCACCGATTGCCCCGAGTGCCATCGCCCGCAGCTGCGCAAGCGCATCTCCGCGACGGCGTTCCGGCTGAAGGGCAGCGGCTGGTACGAGACCGATTTCAAGAACGAGAAGGAAAAGCGCCGCAATCTCGCCGGTGACAGCGGCAGTGGCAGCAGCGGGTCGAAGGGCTCCGAGGGGTCCGGCTCCGGTAGCAGTGGCGAGACGAAGAAGGGCGAAGGCAAGAAGGCGAGCGCAAGCTGAGTGCTTGCGCCGTCAACGGCGAGCTCTTACCATTCTGGGCTTCTCAGTGCCCGCGGTCGCGGGCATTTTCTTGTCTCCCAATTGCGGACACGGCGGTTCGGATTCATGCGTACGCACTACTGTGGTGAGGTCACCGAGGCCCTGCTGGACGATACGGTGACGGTCTGCGGCTGGGCCCACCGGCGCCGCGATCATGGCGGGATCATCTTCGTCGATCTGCGTGATCGCGAGGGGCTGCTGCAGGTGGTCTTCGATCCCGACGAGGCGGCCGCCTTCGAGCTCGCCGATGGCGTGCGCAATGAGTTCGTGCTGCGCGCAACCGGCCGGGTGCGCCGGCGCCCTACGGGCACCGAGAATCCGGCGCTGGCCACCGGCGCGGTCGAGCTTTATGCCACGGATCTGGAAATCCTCAACCGGGCGAAGACGCCGCCGTTCCAGCTCGACGATCACGACGTGGGCGAGGACGTCCGCCTTCGCCACCGCTATGTGGACCTGCGCCGCCCGGAGATGCTCGAGCGCCTGCGCACCCGCGCCCGGCTCACGGCCGCGGCGCGAAGTTATCTCGACGCCAACGGCTTTCTCGATATCGAGACCCCGATGCTCACCCGGGCCACCCCCGAAGGGGCCCGGGACTTCCTGGTGCCGAGCCGCATCCACCAGGGCGAGTTCTATGCCCTGCCGCAGTCGCCGCAGCTGTTCAAGCAGTTGCTGATGATGAGCGGCATGGACCGTTATTACCAGGTCACCCGGTGCTTTCGCGACGAGGACCTGCGGGCCGACCGGCAGCCGGAATTCACGCAGCTCGATATCGAGACCTCGTTCCTCGACGAGGACGGCATCATGGGCCACATGGAGGCCATGATCCGCGGTGTCTTCGCGGAGGTCATGGATGTGGCGCTGCCGGAGCCCTTCCCGCGGATGAGCTACGCCGAGGCCGTGGAGCGCTTCGGCATCGACCGCCCGGACCTGCGCATCCCCCTGGAGCTCGTGGAGGTGGCCGACCTGGTCGCGGGCGTGGAGTTCCAGGTCTTCGCCGCGCCGGCCGCCGACCCCAAGGGGCGGGTGGCGGCGCTGCGGGTGCCCGGCGGCGGTTCGCTGACGCGCAAGGCCATCGACGGCTACACGGATTTCGTGGGCCGCTACGGCGCCAAGGGGCTCGCCTACGTCAAGGTCAACGATCCGGCGAAGGGTCGTGACGGGCTGCAGTCGCCGATCCTCAAGTTCCTCCCCGACGAGGCGGTCGCGGGCATCCTCGAGCGCACCGGCGCGGAGGCCGGGGATCTCGTGTTCTTCGGCGCTGACAAGGCCAAGGTGGTCAACGATGCCCTGGGGGCCCTGCGGGTGCGCCTGGGCCACGACCTTGACCTCGTGGAGTCGGGCTGGCGGCCCCTGTGGGTGGTGGACTTCCCCATGTTCGAGTACGACGAGGACGACAAGCGCCTCTATGCGCTCCATCACCCGTTCACCTCGCCGCGGGTCTCCGATCCTGCCGAGCTGGAGGGCCAGGACCCGGAGGCGCTTCTGTCCCGGGCCTACGACATGGTGCTCAACGGCACCGAAATCGGTGGCGGCTCCATCCGTATCCACCGCCCGGAGATGCAGTGGCGCATCTTCGAGCTGCTGGGCATCGGCGAGGCGGAGGCCCGGGAGAAGTTCGGCTTCCTGCTGGATGCGCTCGAGTACGGCGCACCGCCCCACGGCGGGATCGCCTTCGGCCTGGACCGACTGGCCATGCTGATGACCGGTTCCCACTCCATCCGTGACGTGATGGCCTTCCCCAAGACCCAGACGGCCACCTGCCTGCTCACCGAGGCGCCGGCCGCGGTGGAGGAGGCGCAACTCCGCGAGCTGGGGCTGCGGATCCGGCGCACGGTGGCCCGGGAAGGGCAATGACTCGCCGGCTCCGGACTGGCAGGGGCCGGCCTTTACGGATCCTGCGCCAGGCGCCCCGGTTTGCCTTCCCGCTGTTGCTGGCCGTTGCGGTGCTGGCCTTCGCCCCGCTGGGACCCGCCGATGACCGCGGGCCTCTGGGGCGGGCGCTGGCGGTGGTGGAGGGGATGGAGGCCGCTACCGTCCCCGTGCCCGGCCGGGAGCACCCACTGGTGGTGCGCATCGCTGATGACGCTCGCGAACGGGCCCAGGGCATGCAGCACCTGCCGCCGGCCGAGATCCGCGCCCGCCCTATCTGGTTCGCCTATCCGTCCCCGCGGGTGACCCGCTGGCACATGCGCAACGTCCGCCTGCCCCTCGATATCGTCTGGATGGACGTCGATGGCCGCGTCCTGGAGGTTGGCCGCATGGAGCCCGGTGGCCACGGTTATGAGTCGCCCCCCGGGGTGCAGCACGCCCTGGAGCTCGCCGCCGGCCAGGCCAAGCGACTCGGCCTGCGGCCGGGGGCGCGGCTGACGGTGCCGGAACCGGCGCAGTGAGCCTCACCGCCTGGTTCTCCCTGGCCGCCGTCTGCGCAATGGGGGCGGTATCGCCGGGTCCGAGCCTCGCCGTGGTGGTGCGCCACAGTATCCGCGGCTCCCGGACCCATGGCGTCGCCGCGGCCCTCGCCCACGCGGTCGGTATCGGCGTGTACGCGCTGCTCACCACGCTGGGCCTGGCCGCGGTGGTCACCGCCGAGCCGCTGGTCTACCGGGTTATCGCACTGGCCGGAGCCGCCTATCTGGCGTGGCTGGGGGTGGCGGCGCTGCGGGCTGGGGGTCGGACCCTGGTGGGAGCTGGCAGGGAGGCCGTCGGCGGAGTCGGGGCCGCCGCCCGTGACGGTTTCCTCATCGCCTTTCTCAATCCCAAGATCGCGGTCTTCTTCGTGGCGCTATTCAGCCAATTTGTCCGCCCGGGGATGGGGGTCGGGGAGACCACGGTCTTCTGGCTCACGGCGGCGGTGATCGACGGCGGCTGGTATGCCCTGGTGGCCACGGCGCTGACCGGTGCCGGCGTGGTGGAGTGGCTGCGCCGGCACGGCGTCTGGGTGGACCGGCTCACAGGGTGCCTGCTCCTCGGCCTCGCGGTGGTGACGGTGTCCCGGGTCCTCTCGTCATGAGCAGCGCCGCCGATAGCGACGCCCGGGCCCGGCTAGTGGCCCTGCTGGCGCTTTGTGCCACGGCGGTGTTCTGGGCCTCCGCGTTTCCCGCGGCCAAGGCGACGCTGAGTTACTACACCCCCATGGAGACGGTGTTCCTGCGCCTTACCGTGGCGGCGCTGTGCTTCGCCGTGGTCCTGATCCCCCGGGGCGTCGCCGCCTTGCGTTCCTGGCGGCGACTCCCCCGGGTGGTGGTGCTCGGGCTCATCGGGGTATTCGGTTACCAGGCCCTGTTGGCGACGGGGCAGACCAGCATCACGGCCAGCGCGGCGGGCCTGGTGATCACGGCGGTGCCGGTGTTCACCGCGCTGCTCGGCGCGGCGGTGGCCGGCGAGCGCCTCCGTGCCCCCGCCTGGGTGGGACTTGCCTTGGGGGCCACCGGCGTGACGGTGATCACCGCCAACGAAGGCCTGGACCTGGGCAGCATCCGTGGCGTCGGTCTCATCATCATCGCCGCGGCGGTGACCGCGGTGTACTTCGTCTATCAGAAACCTGTGCTGCGCCACGAGCGGCCCACGGTGTTTCTGGCCTGGGCGGTGTGGGCCTCGTTGCTCGCCAGCAGCCCCGCCGCTTTCGGCATCTGGGATCGGATCGCCGCGGCGCCGTTGGAGGCCACCCTGGCCGGGGTCTATCTGGGCATCTTCCCCATGGCCGCGGGTTATGGTCTGTATACCTTCGCCCTGTCGCGCCTGCCGGCCAGCGTCGCCTCGAGCTTCATCTACCTGCAGCCGCCCATCTCCGTACTGATCGCCTGGCTGTGGCTGGACGAACAGCCCAACGCGCTGATCTTCGCGGGCGGTGCCCTGGCCTTGATTGGGGTGGCCCTGGTGACCCGCTACGGCGTGGGCGGACGGCGGGGGTAGTCACCGGGGCTCGTCCCGCGAATCGGATCGCGCCTTGTTCCCGCCATTGCGCTACGCTGGGGCGAAATCCGATGAGTAGGAGAATGGCAATGGGTCAGCCCGATCACGTCACCGCCCTCGATCTACCCGAGCCCGAACGGGCCGCCATGGACGAGGACATGCGCCGCTACTTCGAGGTCTGCGAGGAAAAGCTGGGCATGGTCCCGAACGTGCTCCGGGCCTACAGCTTCGACCAGGCGAAGCTGCGCAATTTCGTGAATGCCTACAATGAGCTCATGCTCGGCGATTCGGGGCTGAGCAAGCTCGAGCGGGAGATGATCGCGGTAGTGGTGTCCTCGATCAACCGCTGCTACTACTGCCTCGTCGCCCATGGACAGGCCGTGCGCGCCCTCTCCGGGGACCCGGAGCTCGGCGAGATGCTGGTGATGAACTACCGGGTCGCGGAGCTGGAGCCGCGGCAGGTGGCGATGCTGGACTTCGCGGTTTCCCTGACCGAGGATCCGGAGTCCGTGGGCGACGAGGACCGGGCGCTGCTACGCGAGGCCGGTTTCGGGGATCGACAGATCTGGGATATCGCCGCGGTCACGGCATTCTTCAACATGACCAACCGCCTCGCCGCCGGCGTGGATATGATGCCCAATCCCGAGTATCACCGCATGAACCGGGACTGAATCCCCGGGCATATCATTCCCGGCTGGCCGCCATTGCCAGGGACACCGAGTCGGAGAAGCGCAGGGCGTGGGGCTTGTCCACCTCCACCTCCGCGCGTTCCACCTGCTCGGCGGCCATGGCGATGTCGAGGATGTCGCTGACCAGCTTCTCGAGCAGCAGGAAGCGGTTGTCCTCGACGTGGGCGATGATCCGCTTGGTGATGCCCTTGTAGTCCAGGGCCCGCTCCACCTCGTCGGCACGCGCGGCGGGCAGGGCGTCGTAGTCGATGGTGACGTTGACCACCACGTCCTGTCGCTTCTCCTGTTCCTCGGGGTTGAAGCCGATATAGGTGCGTAGCCGGAGATTCTTGATACGGATCCGCGAGCGCTCGTGTCGCATGGGCCGCCCCTAGCGGATCAGCTGGAGGAATTCGTTCCGCGTGGACTGTGATTCCCGGAAGGTGCCGAGCATCACCGACGTGCTCATCTCCGAGTTCTGCTTTGCGACGCCCCGCATCATCATGCACAGGTGCCGGGCCTCGATCTGCACGGCCACGCCCCGGGCACCGGTCACCTCCTGTACCGCCTCGGCGATGTCGCGGGTGAGCTGCTCCTGGATCTGCAGGCGCCGGGCGAACATATCAACGATGCGGGCGACCTTGGACAGGCCAAGGACCCGCCCGTTGGGGATGTAAGCGACCTGCGCGCGGCCGAAAAAGGGCAGCAGGTGATGCTCGCACAGGGAATACAGCTCGATGTCCCGGACGATGATCATCTCGTCGAGATCGGACTCGAACAGCGCCCCGTTGATCAGCTCCGAGAGGTTCTGGGTATAGCCCTCGGTGAGGTACGCGAATGCCTTGGCGGCACGTTCGGGGGTCTTTTCGAGCCCCTCACGGCTGACATCCTCGCCGATACCGGTGATGATCTGTTCGAATTGGGTGGCCAGGGGGTGGGTCATGGGTCTTTCGTCGTGTCCTAGGTTTGTATAGTGTTTGTATCATAAAAAAACGGGCGGTGCACAGTCCATTCGCCGTCGGCTCAGGGTGTGTCCCCGCTGGAATGGAATGCGACCTGATCCCGGAACAGCCGCAGCCAGCCCCGAGCCTGCTCGCGGAGGTCGTCCGGCATCGGCTGCGGGTGCTCGCCATCACTGACGCCGATCAGGCTATACCCCAGCCACAGCCGTCGCCAGCCCTCGGCCTCCCTCCCGTACAGGGCCTCCCGGACGCGCAGACTGTCATCGACATCGACGATGGTCAGCGCCAGCCCCAGGGACCCCTGCGCAGGGATGCGGACGTCCGGCGGGGTCGCAGCGGCGACGTGCAGGCGCAGGCCGCGCAGGCGCAACCGGGCGCTGGTGAGCTCCAATCGATGCAGGAGCGTGGCGCGGGCATCGGCGAGGCCGCGTGCGAGCCAATCCCCGCCGTCGCCGGTCAGCGGCGGCGTGAGGATCATCCAGTGGTGGTAGCTCTCGGTGTCCATGTCCCATCCCCTTGAAAGGCGATCCCTCGCCCCGAATCTGCCCCTGTGGCTCTGATATCCTGTGCTTTTCCGGGCGACGTGTGAAGGGAGTACTCATGGCAGCCGAGACCCGCGCCACCGCCGAGCGATCGGCCCATCCCGCCACGCCGGAGCAGGCCGCGGAGCTGATCCGTAGCCGGCGCACCATTAATCGCTTCCGCCCGGAGCCGCCGCCCCGGGAGGCCGTCCTGCGCGCCCTGGAGCTGGCGCGCTGGGCACCGAATCATCACCTCACCGAGCCCTGGCATTTCTATCTCATCGGCGAGCGTACCCGCGAGGCGATCATCGAGCTCAACGCGGAACTCGTGGCCGCGAACAAGGGGGAGGAGGCGGCCCGGGACAAGCGCGAGAGCTGGTCCGCGAAGCCGGGCTGGCTCGCCGTGAGCTGTGACCATTCCACCGATGAGCTGCAGGCCTGGGAGGATTATGCCGCCTGTGCCTGCGCGATACACAATCTGGCACTGTATCTCTGGAGCGAGGGGATCGGGGTGAAGTGGACCACCGGGCCGGTCATCCGCGATCCACGTTTCTATGACCTCCTCTGGGTGGATCCGGATATCGAGACGGTCATCGGCCTGCTCTGGTACGGCTATCCGGATGAAACACCGGAGACCCATCGCCGGACCCTGGACTGCAGTCTCGTCGAGCTGCCCTGAACGGGAGGTGCCCTGTTGCGCTGGCGCTGGTTGCCCTGGCGATTCCTCGTACGCCGTGCCGCGCGGGCCCACGGGTTTCTCGATCCGCTGGCCTTGATCGCGCGTCTGCAGCGTTTCGCTCAGCCATCGGAGGTCTCCGAGCCCATCGAGCTGCTGCGGGCGGGGGTGGTCTTCCATGCCCGCGGGCTCATCAATACCCGGGTGATACAGCACAACCTGGACTGGGTGTGGCCCTGGTGGATCGAGCAGCAGTTCGATCCCTCGAGTGACGCGTTCCTGCCCCGGGCCTTCTCGGTAACCCATGTGAACCTGACGCATCGGAACTGGACCGCCGTGGGCATCCCCGATCACGCGGGGCTGCCCATCGTGGATCCGAGGGGGCTGGTGACCCCCTTCCACGACGGTTGGTCCCTGGATGCCTGGGTGTACGGTGCCGACGGGGAGCGCCTGTATCCCTCGCGGGAGCCCCATGCCTCCCAGTACCTCGATTCCGCCGACCATGGCGCCGTGGTCACCGAGGTGGTCCGCAACGGCCTGCGCCTGCTCTGTCGGGCCGCGGTGCGCCGCGAGGGGGGCAGGGCGACCCTGTACCTGGACTACGAGGCCCGCGCGGACAATGGCGGTACGCTGGTGCTGGCCCTGCGGCCTTACAATCCCGAGGGAATCAGCTTCATCCACCAGGCCGAGCTGGACGCGGATCGCCGTGGCTGGCGGGTGGACGGCAAACGGCCGGTGCGCTTCGACGCAGCGGCGGCGCGTCATCACGTATCGGACTACGCCCATGGTGATGTGGCCATCCACATGGGGGAGGAAGAGGGTGCGGGGCAGGTCGACTGCGACGTGGGCCTCGCCACTGCCGCCGCCGAGTTTCCGGTCGCCGGCGGCGAGGTTCGGCGGTTAGGGGTGCGGGTACCCCTGGACCCGGCCGATGATGTCGGCGCCGGCGGCGACTGGGCCGGGGCCCTGGCCGGCGGCGCCGTCCTGGAGATCCCGGATGCACACATCGCCGGGCTCTACCACACGGCCCTGCGCACCCTGGTGCTGCACACGGTGGAGGATGCCTATCCGGGCCCCTACACCTACAAGCGCTTCTGGTTCCGGGACGCGGCCTTTATCGTCCACGCCCTGCTCGACGCGGGCCTTACGGGTCGGGCCTGTCGAATGCTGGCACCCTTCCCGGGACGCCAGCATCGTACCACCGGGTATTTCCACTCCCAGGACGGCGAATGGGACGCCAACGGCGAGGCGTTGTGGATCCTATCGCGCTATCACGAGGTCACCGGCGAGGAACTGCCGGAGGCGTGGTTGCAGGCGCTGCGCCGCGGCGCGCGCTGGATCGCGCGCAAGCGCACGGACGCGCACGGTGATGCCCCCCACGCGGGGCTGTTACCGGCCGGTTTCAGCGCCGAGCACTTCGGGCCCAACGACTATTACTACTGGGACGACTACTGGTCCGTGGGTGGACTGGAAGCGGCGGCGGAGGTCCTGCGCGATCATGGTGACCCGGTCCGGGCGTCGGAGCTGGAGGCCGAGGCGGTGGACCTTCGCGGGGTCCTGGAGCGCTGTCACGAGCAGGACGAGAAGCGACTCGGACGGGTCGCGGTGCCGGCCTCCCCCTATCGGCGGATGGATGCCGGCGCCGTGGGGGGGCTCGTCGCCGGGTATCCCCTGCAGCTGGTGCCGGCCGGCGATGCGCGGCTGCTCGGCACGGTGGACTGGCTGATGGACCACGCCCGGGTCCGCGGCGGCTTCTTCCAGGATATGATCCACTCGGGGATCAACGCCTATCTCACCCTGCACCTGGCCCAGGTGCTCATGCGCGCCGGCGATCCCCGTTGCCATGAGCTCATCCGGGCGGTGGCGGACCTGGCCACCCCTACGGGCCAGTGGCCCGAGGCCATCCATCCAAGGACCCTCGGTGGCTGCATGGGCGATGGCCAGCATGTCTGGGCGGCGGCGGAATGGGTATCGGTGCTACGGAACTGCTTCGTGCGCGAGGAGGGCGAGCGTCTGGTGCTTGCCGCCGGTGTCCCGCCGCAGTGGTTCGCCGCGGGGGAGCGCATGCGCTTCGGGCCCACTCCTACCCGCTTCGGGACGGTCGCGGTGGAGATCGTGCCGGTATCCGGCGACCGAGGCGCCGTCGAGGTGCGCTGGGAGGCCGATTGGCGCCGCCGGCCGGAGGCGGTGGAGATCGCCCCGGCCGGCATGCGGGCGATGCGGGCCGAGCCCGGTGCCGGCCGGGTAACCCTGCGCTGGAGGACGGCGGCGTGAACATACTGATGATGACCAACACCTACCTGCCCCACGTCGGAGGGGTGGCGCGCTCGGTGGCCTCCTTTACGCAGGCCTATCGCGAGCGTGGCCATCGGGTGCTGGTGGTGGCCCCGGAGTTCGCCGGGACGGTGGAGGACGAGGCCGGCGTGGTGCGCATGCCGGCGCTGCAGAACTTCAACGGCAGTGATTTCTCCGTGGTCCTGCCGGTGCCCCGCTTCCTGGAACGGGAGGTGACCCGTTTCGAGCCGGACATCATCCATTCCCATCATCCCTTTCTCATCGGCTCCACTGCCCTGCGCCTGGCCTCGTTGTTCGGCCTCCCGCTGGTGTTCACCCACCACACCATGTATGAGCGCTATACGCACTATGTGCCTGGTGACTCGGCGGTGCTGCGGCGCTTCGTGGTGCAACTCTCCACCAGCTACGCCAATCTCTGCGATCGCGTCTTCGCCCCCAGTGAGAGCATCGCCGGCATTCTCCGCGAGCGGGGGGTGCGTACGCCGGTGGACGTGGTACCCACCGGGGTCGCCGTGGACGAGTTCCGGGGCGGCGATGGCCGCTCGTTCCGGCGCCGGGCGGGGATCCCGGAGGACGCCTTCGTGATCGGCCATGTGGGGCGATTGGCCGAGGAGAAGAACCTGGGCTTCCTCGCCCGTGCCGTGGCTCGGCTGCTCGCCAGGGTCCCGCGGGCCCATTTCCTGGTGGTGGGGGATGGCCCCGCCGCCGAAGGGATCCGGCGGGCGCTGGACGTGGTGGGGGCGAGGGAGCGATTGCACATGCCCGGAAAGCTGGTGCAACCGGCGCTGGCCGATGCCTACGCCGCCATGGACTGCTTTGCCTTCGCCTCGCTCAGCGAGACCCAGGGCATGGTCCTGGCGGAGGCGATGGCGGCAGGCCTGCCCGTGGTCGCGGTGGATGCCCCCGGGGTGCGGGAAGTGGTGGACGACGGCCACAACGGGAGGCTCCTGCCCCACTGTGATGAGGCCGCCTTCGCCAGCGCCCTGGGCGAGTGCGTGGAGGCCGACGTCGACACCCGACGGCGCTGGGCGCAGGCGGTGGCGGAGACGGCGGAGCGTTACTCCCTGGCGCGCTGCGCGGAGCGCGCCCTGGCCCTGTACGGCGAGCTCGACGGCCCCGAAGGGCAGGCGGAAGAGGACCAGGACCTCTGGCATATGAGCCTGCGCCGGATTCGGGCGGAATGGGACCTGCTCAAGGGCATGGCCCAGGCGGCGGGCTCGTCGCTGGGCGACGAGCTACGCCATCGCCGGGACCGACCGGATACCTGAGCCCTATACCTGAGCCCTGGGAGCGTCAGGAGATAGCGCGCCATACGGCGATGGCGGCGGCGAGGTCCTCCAGGGCCGTCCCCACGGACTTGAACAGGGTGACCTCGGAGGCGTCGCGCCGGCCGCGGTGTTCGCTGCGGGCCAGCGCCGCCAGGTCGGCGCGGATCTCGTCGTAGTCGAAGGCGCCGGCGCTCTCGGCCATGCGCAGGTCGCCGGCCTCGCCCCGGGCACCGGCATAGGTGTCCACGAATACCTCGGCGCGGCGGACCGCCTCGTCGTCGCTCTCGCGCATGTCCGGCCGAAACGCCCCGACCAGGTCCAGGTGCGTTCCGGGCCGGAGCCACTCGCCGAGCACCAGCGGCTCGCTGGAGAGGGTGGCGCAGCTGATGATGTCCGCATTGGCCACTGCCGGTGCCAGCTCCGTGACCACATCGCAGTCGAAGCCCCGCTGCCGGCAGGTCTCGGCCAGCGCTGCGGCCTTCTCCGGGTTGCGTCCCCAAATGCCCACCGAGCGGATGGGGCGGACCGCCGCATGGGCCTCGATGAGCATCGGTGCCAGGGCGCCGGTGCCCACCATCACCAGTCGCTGGGCGTCGTGCCGGGCCAGGTAGCGGGCCGCCACCGCGGAGGCGGCAGCGGTGCGGCGACGGGTCAACTCGGCGCCGTCGATGCAGGCCAGCGGCTCGCCCGTCTCCCCGTTGCAGAGCAGGTAGACGCCGGAGATCGCCGGTAGCCCGCGGTCCGCGTTCTGCGGGAACACATGCACCATCTTCACGACGATGTGGCCGTCATGCTCCCAGGCCGGCATCAGTAGCATGGTGGCCTCGCCGTCGGGTCGGGGTATGGCGTGGTGGTGCCGCGGCGGTGCCTCGCAGCCTTCCCGGAACAGTGCGTCGATGCCGTCGATGAGGTCCGGCCACGGTAGCGCCGCCGCCACCTGCTCGCCGCTGATCACGCGCATGATCCTCTCCCCCTTGAATCCGTTGTCATCGTCTCAGTGTGCCCGCCAGACCAGGGTGGCCATCCGGCCGGTGCGCCCATCCCGGCGATGGGAATAGAACCGCCCGGCATCACTGTAGGTGCACAGGCCGCTGCCATATAGGGCGCCGACGCCGGCGGCCGAGAGCCGGCGCCGGCCGAGGGCGCCGAGATCGGCATACCAGTGGCCCGGCCGGCCGGCAGTGAAACACGCCTCACAACCCGGGTCCGAGAGGCGGAAGGCCTCCCGGACCTCATCACCGACCTCGAACGCCTCCGCCCCGATCGCAGGGCCCAGCCAGGCCATGAGCCTCTCCGGCGCTACTCCCATCGCCTCCACCGTGCGCTCGAGCATACCGGCGACAAGCCCACGCCAGCCGGCATGAGCGGCGCCCACCCGGGAGCCATCGCGGTCGCAGAGCAGTACCGGCAGGCAGTCGGCGGTAAGCACCGCGCATACCGTCGCAGTGGCGCCGGTGGTGGCGGCATCCGCGCGCGTCTCGTCGGGCTCGATCTCCTCGGCGGTGACGACCCGGCTGCCGTGAATCTGCGCGAGCCATCGGGGTGCCGTCGGCAGCCCCAGGGCGGTGGCCAGGCGCTTGCGGTTCTCGGTGACGCTGAGCGCATCGTCGCCGGTGCGAGCGCCCAGGTTGAGGCTGTCGAAGGGCGGGCGGCTGATGCCACCACAGCGGGTGGTGGACACCGCCCGGATGTTTTCCGGGGCCGGCCAGTCCGGCACGATCCAGCTCGGTTGTTCCATGGGAAGGCAGGTTACACCATCGTCGACCCGACGCCCTAGAACGGTTCCGGGAGATCGGCCAGCGGCGAGTGCTCCAGGCCCTCGGGCGGCTCGAAATGGGCGGCCACCAGCGCGTCGTCCACCGCGTCGATGGTGGGCGGATCCCAGCGCGGGTTGCGGTCCTTGTCCACCAGCAGCGCCCGCACGCCTTCAGGGAAGTCGTGGCGACGGGTGCACTGTACGGACATGTTCAGCTCCCGCTGGAACACCTGTTTCAGGGATAGGTACTTGCCCCGGCGGAACTGCTCGAAGATCACCCGCGCCGAGGTGGGCGAGCCGTCGGCGAGATTCTGCGTGGCCGTGGCCAGCCACTTGTCGTCGGGCGCGGCGCTGCGCATGGCCTCGAGAATGCCGCCGACACTGTGGCGGTCGGTTACATGATCGATGAAATCGATGTGCTCCAGGACATTGGAGCGGGGCCGCTGTTCCCGCACCGGGTCCGCGAAGCCCCGCAGGAGCATGGAGAGGTGGCCGCGGTTGAGCTCCGGGTCGTCGTCCCATTCCACATCGCTTAGGGCGGAGAATACCGCGGCGCGCTGCTCCACGGTGATGAAGTAGTCGGCGAGGCTGGTGTAGAGGGCGTCGGCGGCGTTCATGTGCGCGGCGGTGAGCCCGAGGAACAGGCCGACGCGGCTGGGCATGCGGTTGAGGAACCAGGTCCCGGCAACGTCCGGGTAGAGTCCGATGGTGATCTCCGGCATGGCGATGCGGGAGGCCTCGGTGACCACCCGATGGCTGGCGCCCACCATCATCCCCAGGCCGCCGCCCATGACGATCCCGTGGCCCCAGACCAGCAGCGGCTTGGGATAGGTGTGGATGCGGTAGTCCAGCCGGTATTCCTGTTCGAAGAACTGCTCGCAGAACTCGCTGCGGCCGCCGTCCGCCTCGCGGATGGCGTTGTAGGTGGCGATGACGTCACCGCCGGCGCAGAAGGCCTTGTCGCCGGAGCCGTGCAGGACCACGCAGGCGATGGCCGGGTCCTCGGCCCAGGCGGCGAGCTGGGGCTGGAGCGCGGCGATCATCGCGGGGTTGAGCGCGTTCAGCGCCTTTTCGGCGTTGAGCCGCGCGAAGCCGATGCGCCGGCCGTTGCGGGTGCCGACCTCCTCGAAGATGACGGGTTCGTCGGACATTGTCTGCTCCTCTGCAGGCGATCCGGCGGGGTGGCCCCGCCGTTACCGGATGAAGCGCCTTGCGGCGCGGCGGCTGTAGTGGGAGCCGGCCTCACCGTCGAGCGGCGGGCCCGGTCCGGTCGCGCGGGGCGGGCTCCCGCCTAACGATTCTTCCACTGCGGCGCGCGCTTCTCCAGGAAGGCGTTGACCCCCTCGCGCTGGTCTTCGGTGTCGAACAGCCGCACGAAGCGCTCGCGCTCATCCGGGAGGTTGTCCGCCATGGGCCGGAACTGGGCGGCGTCGATCAGCGCCTTGCAGTGGGCCACCGCGGGCGGGCTCTGGTTGGCCACCTGCCCGGCGAGCTCCAGGGCGCGCTCAAGGGCCCCGCCGGTGGCCGCGGTTTCCTCTATCAGCCCGATCCGCAGGGCGGTCTCGGCGTCCAGCTGCTCGCCGCACAGGATGATGCGCTTGGCCCAGCCCTCGCCCACCAGCCGGGGCAGGCGCTGGGTGCCGCCGGCGCAGGGCAGCAGGCCCACCTTGGCCTCCGGAAGGGCCAGCTTCACCTGCTCCTCGGCGATGCGGGTGTCGCAGGCCAGCGCCACCTCCAGGCCGCCGCCCATGGCGAAGCCGTTGATGGCGGCGATGGTGACGCCGCGGAAACCCGCCAAGGCCTCGAAGGCCTCGCCGAAGCGCCGCGCCATCTCCGCGGCCACCGCCGGGACGCCGTCGGCGAAGGCCTTGAGGTCGGCGCCCGCGGAGAAGAACTTCTCGCCGGCGCCGGTGAGGACCAGGGCATAGACGTCCCGGTCCGCGGCCAGCTCCCCCACCAGGCGCTTGAGGTCCATGAGCCCCTCCCGGGTCCAGGTATTGGCCGGGGGGTTGTCCATGGTCACCAGGGCGGTATGGCCCCGGTGTTCCACGCGGAGGTTGGTGTAGTCGCTCATCGAATGGTCTCCATGGCATGGTCGGCGAGCATGCGCCGGCCGATGATCAGTCGCATGATCTCGTTGGTGCCCTCCAGGATCTGGTGGACCCGGGTGTCGCGGACGTGGCGTTCCAGCGGGTACTCGCGGATGTAGCCGTAGCCGCCGTGGATCTGCAGCGCCTCATTGCACACCCGAAAGCCCACGTCCGTGGCGAAGCGCTTGGCCATGGCGCAGTAGGTGGTCAGCTCCGGGTCGCCGTGGTCCAGGCGCCAGGCGGCGTGGCGGACCATCTGCCGGGCGGCGACGAGCTCCGTGGCCATGTCCGCGAGCTTGAACTGCAGGGCCTGGAAGTCCGCCAAGGGTCGCCCGAACTGGCGACGCTCGTGCATATAGCCGCCCGCGGCGGCCAGCGCCGCCTGGGCGGTGCCCACCGAACAGGTGGCGATGTTGATGCGCCCGCCATCCAGGGCCTTCATGGCCAGCCGGAAGCCGTGCCCCTCCTCGGCCAGCAGGTTCTGGGCGGGGACCCGGACGTCGTCGAAGGTGATGGAGCGGGTGGGCTGGCTGTTCCAGCCCATCTTCTCCTCCTTGCGCCCATAGGTAATGCCGTCGAGGTCCGCCGGCACGGCGAATGCCGAGATCCCCGCCGCCCCCTCGCCGCCGGTGCGCGCCATGACCACCAGGACGTCGGTGTCGCCGGCACCGGAACTGAACACCTTGCCGCCGTTGAGGATGTAGTGGTCGCCGTCGCGGCGGGCACTGGTGCGCAGGCTCGCCGCGTCCGATCCGGCGCCGGGCTCGGTGAGGCAGTAGGAGCCCAGCCGCTGTCCGCTGGTCAGGGTCTCGCCCCACTCGCCGACCACCGCCTCGCCGCCGAAGGTAGTGATCATCCAGGTGACCATGTTGTGGATGGTGAGGAAGGCTGCCGTGGAGGTGCACCCCCCGGCCAGCTCCTCGAAGATGATGGCGGCGTCCAGTCGTGATAGCCCCAACCCGCCCGCGGCCTCGGGGGCGTAGATGCCGCAGAAGCCGAGCTCGCCCGCCTGGGCGAGGACGTCGGTGGGGAAGTGTGCCTCGGCGTCCCAGCGTGCGGCGTTGGGGGCGAGCTCGTTGGCGGCGAACTCGCGCGCCGCCTCCTGGAAGGCGAGCTGCTCGTCAGTGAGTGCGAAGTCCATGGGCGCTGATCCCTCCTCCTCTCGTGCCCGGTGACGCCCCCGTTAGCGGGGGCGCCGGGCTCAGCCCAGGTTGATGGTCATGTTGGGGCCATGGCCGTCGGGGATGTCCGACTCGAACCAGCGCTCGATCACCGTCTTGGTTTCGGTATAGAAGCGCACCGCGTCCTGGCCGTAGGCGTGCAGGTCCCCGTAGAACGAGCCCTTGCCGCCGGTGAACGAGAAGAACGGCAGGGGCACGGGGATAGGCAGGTTCACGCCGATCTGGCCCACCTCGCACTCCCGGCGGTACTTGCGCACCGCCGCACCCGAGTCCGAGAAGATG
This sequence comes from Arhodomonas sp. SL1, assembly GCF_052060015.1. Lineage (NCBI taxonomy): Bacteria > Pseudomonadati > Pseudomonadota > Gammaproteobacteria > Chromatiales > Ectothiorhodospiraceae > Arhodomonas > Arhodomonas sp. SL1. Next base: position 269,626 of record NZ_JBPODZ010000003.1, read on the forward strand.
GAAGTGCCGTTGCCGTAGGGGTTGGCGTTCACGAGCTCGATGGCCTCGTCGAGGGTGTCCACGTGGACCACGCTGAGCACCGGCCCGAAGATCTCCTCGCGGTAGCAGGTCATCTCCGAGGTGACGTTGTCGATGAGCGTCGGTCCCACCCAGTTCCCGTCCGGATAGCCCTCCACCTGGTAGCCGCGGCCGTCGAGGGGCAGCGTGGCCCCCTCGGCCTCAGCGGTGCCGATGAGGCGCTCGACGCGCTCCTTGGCGGCCGGGCTGATCAGCGGACCGTAGGCGGCGCCGGGGTCGTCGGTGGGGCCGGGATGGGTGCGCTCGAAGCCGGCCTTCAGGTCGTGGACCCAGTCCCGTGTTTCCTCGCCGACGAGCACCACCACGGAGATCGCCATGCAACGCTGGCCGGCGGCGCCGCAGGCCGCGCCCACCAGGGCGTTGACGGTCTGCTCCCGGTTGGCGTCGGGCATCACCACGGAGTGGTTCTTGGCGCCGACCATGCACTGTACACGCTTTAGATGGTGGCTTGCGGTACGGTAGATGTGCTGGCCCACCGGTGCCGAGCCCACGAAGGAGACGGCCTTGATGTCCGGATGGGTGAGCAGGGTGTCCACTTGCTCCTTGCGGCCATGGACGACCTGTAGCAACCCGTCGGGGAAGCCCGCCTCCTGCCAGAGCTCGGCCAGGCGCATCGGGGTAAGCGGGTCCTGTTCCGAGGGCTTCAGTACGAAGCTGTTGCCGCAGGCCACCGCCAGCGGGAACATCCAAAGCGGGATCATGGCCGGGAAGTTGAACGGGGTGATGCCGGCGCACACGCCCAGCGGCTCGCGGAAGCTCTCGGTATCCACGCCGCCGGCCACTTGCGCCATGGCGTCGCCGAGCAGGTGGGTCGGCACGCCTATGGCATGCTCGACCACCTCGATGCCGCGCCAGACATCGCCCTTGGCATCGCCGAAGGTCTTGCCCGTCTCCTCGGCCAGGATGTGGGCGATGTCCTCCTGGTGCTCCTTGAGCAGGGCCTGGTAGCGCATCAGGTAGCGGGCCCGCTCGGAGACGGAGACATCCGCCCAGGACTTCTGCGCCGCCTTGGCGTCGGCGATGGCCCGGGCCATCTCGTCATCGGTGGCCACCGGCGCCCGGGCGATGACCTCGTTGGTGGCGGGATTGGTGACGTCGATCCACTCGTTCGCCTCGCTGTCGACGAAGCGACCTTCGATGAATAAGGGGACGGTTCGCGTCATGGGAGCACCTGTCGCGTTATCGTGGCGTCATGCCCTGGCTCGGGAGCTTGTGACCCGGCCCGGGGCTACGGGAACCATTCTAGTGACGTTTACGTTAACGTCAATTTGCGGGAATCTTTCACGCGTCAATTTTCTGGACGGGCGAGCATTAACCCATTAAAGGTATGCGCGCCTGACACACGGCAACGAAGGAGCAGACGACGATGAACATCGATGGGAAGGTCTTCCTGGTGACCGGTGCCGGATCGGGGCTCGGTGGTGCCAGCGCCAGGGAGCTCGTGGGCGGCGGGGCGCGGGTGGCGCTCGCCGATATCAACGCCGAGGCCACCGAGTCCCTGGCCGCAGAGCTCGGCGAGGCCGCGGTGGCCGTGGTGGCCGACGTCACTGACGAGGCGGCCGTGCAGGCCGCCGTGGACCGTACGGTCTCTGCCTTTGGCGGTGTGCACGGGGTGGTGAACTGCGCCGGCATCGTCCATGGCGAGCGGGTGCTGAACAAGTCCGCCGAGCCCCATGCCCTGGAGAGCTTCTCCCGGGTCATCCAGATCAACCTTGTGGGGACCTTCAACGTGCTACGCGTCGCCGCCGCGGCGATGGCGGGCAACGAGCCGGACGCCGAGGGCGAGCGGGGGGTGATCATCAATACCGCCTCCGTGGCCGCCTACGACGGCCAGGTGGGGCAGGCGGCCTATTCCGCCTCCAAGGCCGGTGTGGCGGGGATGACCCTGCCGCTGGCCCGGGATCTGGCTGACCGTGGGATCCGCGTGATGACTATCGCTCCCGGCATCTTCGAGACGCCAATGATGGCGAGCCTGCCCGAGAAGGTGCGGGCGAGCCTCGGCGAGCAGACCCCGTTCCCGCCACGCCTCGGCCGGGCGGTGGAGTATGCGGCCCTGGTGCGCCACATCTGCGAGAATGTCATGTTAAACGGCGAGGTGATCCGCCTCGACGGTGCCATCCGCATGGCGCCGCGCTGAGCCACCCCGGGGTGGGCGCCGGCGTGGTGCCCGCCCCTTCCCTGAACCCCGAACTGGGCCCGCGATGAGCTGTTGCGCTCCGGTGGGCGCTTGAATTAACGTTTACGTAAACGTAAGCTCATTACGTCGGCAGAGGGTGACACCACCATCCCATCAAGTCACCCCGCCGCCGGGTGGTCCGCGGGCCACCCTATAGGAGGAGGAGAGGTGCCGGCGTGAGGGAATCGCGTCGGTTTCCCGCCAGCTTGCGGTGTTGCGGCCCGTCGCGGCCACCGCGGCCGAACAAGGCGCCTCTCCCGGGGAGTCCACCGGCGGCAAGGGTCGCCGAGGCAGGGGAGTTCGGCATGGCTGAATCCGGGAACGGGGATGTCATCCTGAATATCGATGACATCACGCTGTCATTCGGTGGCGTGAAGGCGCTCCGCAACGTCAGCCTCGACGTCCACGACAACGAGATGTTCTCCATCATCGGCCCCAACGGCGCCGGCAAGACCTCCTTGCTTAACTGCATCTCAGGGCGCTATCACCCGCAGCAGGGTCGGATCCGATTTCAGGGGCGCGATATCATCGGGCTGCGGCCGAACCGGCGCTGTGAGCTCGGCATAGGTCGCACCTTCCAGAACCTCGCCCTATACGATCACATGAGCGTGCTCGACAACATCATGGTCGGGCGCCATCACCATCTGCGGAACAACTTCTTCACGGGTTCCCTTTACTGGCTGTCCGGGGCCCAGCGCGAGGAGCTTGATCACCGCGCCGAGGTGGAGGACATCATTGACTTCCTCGAGATCGCGCATATTCGCAAGTCGGTGGCGGGGACGCTGTCCTACGGGCTGCGCAAGCGCGTTGAGCTCGCCCGGGCGATCGCGCTGCGGCCGCGGCTGATCCTCCTCGACGAGCCCATGGCGGGCATGAACCACGAGGAGAAGGAGGACATGGCGCGCTATATCGTCGATGTGAACGAGGAGTGGGGCATTACCGTGATCATGATCGAGCACGACATGGGCGTGGTCATGGACCTCTCCCACCGGGTGGCGGTGCTCGACTTCGGCGAGAAGATCGGCGATGGGGTGCCCGACGAAATCATGGCCAATCCCCGCGTCCGTGAAGCCTATCTCGGCGAGGAAGACAGCGCGGAGGTGGCGTGATGAGCGAGCGAGCCATGGAGCTGCCGGATATCGGCGAGCACGACACCTTCCCCAAGCTGCTCGCCTACAACGCCGCGCACTGGCCCGATGAGGTGGCCATGCGTGAGAAGGAATTCGGCATCTGGATGGAGTACACCTGGCGGGACTACGAAACCGCGGTGCGCCGCTTTGCCCTGGGGTTGCGCAGCCTTGGTGTCGACCGCGGCGACAGCGTCTGCATCATCGGTGGCAACCGCCCGGAATGGATCCACTGCGAGGTCAGCGCCCACGTCCTCGGGGCCATGAGCCTCGGCATGTATCAGGATAGCCTCAATGAGGAGGTTGCCTATCTGATCAACTATGCCGAGGCACCGGTAGTGATGTGCGAGGACGAGGAGCAGGTGGACAAGGCGCTGGAGATCACCGAGCAGTGCCCCTGTGTGAAGCACATCATCTACCACGACCCCCGGGGGATGCGGAAATACGATGACCCGCGGTTGATCAGCCAGGAGCGGCTCTTCGAGCTCGCCGACGAGCTCGACCGCGAGGGCCCGGAGCTCTACCGGGAACTGGTGGCGGCGACCAACGGTGACGACGTCGCCATGCTTATCACCACCTCCGGGACGACCTCCAAGCCCAAGCTCTCGATGATGCAGGCGGGTCCCTTCCTGGATCACTGCATGGCGTACCTGCGCGCCGACCCCAAGTATCCGGACGACAACTACGTCTCGGTGCTGCCGCTGCCCTGGATCATGGAGCAGGTCTACGCGGTGGCGGAGTCGCTGCTCAGCCGCATCACGGTGAACTTCGTCGAGGCCACCGAGACCATGATGTCCGATCTCCGCGAGATCGGGCCCAACTTCGTGCTGCTCGCGCCCCGTGTGTGGGAGACCATTGCCGCCGACGTCAAGGCGCGGATGATGGATGCGACGCCCTTCAAGCGGCGCATGTTCGATCTGGGCATGAAGCTCGGCATGGAGGCGGTGGAGCGCGGCGAGCACTCGCGGCTCGCGCACTGGATTTTGTTCCGGGCGCTCAAGGATCGCCTCGGCTTCTCGTACCTGCGTTCAGCGGCCACCGGCGGGGCCGCCCTCGGCCCGGATACCTTTAAGTTCTTCCTGGCCATGGGCGTGCCGCTGCGCCAGCTCTACGGCCAGACCGAGCTCGCCGGCGCCTACACCATCCACCGCGGCGATGACATCGACTACGACACCGTCGGCGTGCCCTTCGACAACGCCGAGGTGGTCATCGACAAGCCGGACGAGAATGGCGTCGGCGAGATCGTCGCCCGCAACTCGGGGATGTTCCTCGGTTTCTACAAGAACGAGAAGGCCACCGCCGAGGACGTCCGTGATGGCTGGATGTATACCGGCGACGCCGGCTACTTCAAGAAGGAGAACGGCCACTTGGTGGTCATTGACCGGGTCAAGGACCTGGCCACTACCTCCCACGGTGACCGGTATTCGCCCCAGTTCATCGAGAACAAGCTCAAGTTCTCCCCGTTCATCGCCGAGGCGGTGATCCTCGGTCATGAGCGCCCGTATCTGGCGGCGATGATCTGCATCCGCTACGGCATTGTTGCCAAGTGGGCGGAGCAGCGCGGCATCTCCTTCACCAACTACACCAACCTCTCCGCCCAGCCGGAGGTCTATGACCTGATCCGGTCGGAAGTGGAGCAGGTCAACGCGAGCCTCCCGGAGTGGCAGCGCATCCGTAAGTTCCTGCTGCTCTACAAGGAGCTGGACCCCGACGACGGCGAGCTCACCCGCACCCGCAAGGTCCGCCGGGGGGTTATCCAGGAGAAATACCAAGAGATCATCGACGCCATCTATGGCGACCTGGACCACGTGCACGTGGATACGGTGATCACCTTCCAGGATGGCACCACCTCGCGGATCCGCACCGATCTGCGGCTGGTGGATCTGGCCCCCGAGACCGGGGTGGTGGAGGCGGGCGGTAACAAGCGCGCCGCTGGCGCGGCTTGAGCCTTACCGGAGGAGAGGACGATGAACTGGGCACTACTCGGACAGCTTCTGGTCAACGGCGTCATCGTCGGCACCCTCTACGGGGTGGTGGCGATGTGCTTCATCCTCATCTACAAATCCACCCAGGTGGTGAATTTCGCCCAGGGCGAGTTCCTGCTCATCGGGGCCTGGGTCTGCTGGGCGTTGCTGGTGTATTTCCAGTTGCCGTTCTGGCTGGGCTTCCTGGTCACCCTGGCGTTCATGTTCGTCTTCGGTGTACTGCTTCAGGTGGTGGTCTTACGGCCGATGATCGGCGAGCCCATTATCTCCGTGATCATGCTCACCATCGGGCTGTCGATGTTCCTGCAGGCCCTGCTGTCGTGGATCTTCGGCGAGTTCGCCAAGCCCTTTCCCCAGGTATTCGATATCGAGAAGGTGAATATCCTCGGGCTCAATGTGCAGAGCGCCTACATCATGAGCCTGGTGATCTCGCTGCTGATCATGGTGGGCTTCTTCTTCTTCTTCAAATACTCACGCATGGGGCTTGCCATGCGGGCCACTGCCTTCGATCAGCAGGTGGCCCAGAGCCTGGGCATTTCGGTGAAGCACGTCTTCGCCCTGTCCTGGGCGATCTCCGCCATGGTCTCGGCGCTCGCCGGCGTGGTGGTGGGCATGGTCAACGGGGTGTCCTCGGCACTGTCATTCATCGGCATCAAGGTCTTTCCCGCCGCCATTGTCGGCGGGCTGGATTCCATCGTCGGCGGCGTGGTCGGCGGGCTGATCATCGGGTTGCTGGAGAACTTCGCCGAGTTTGTGGACACCCAGTGGCTGGGCTGGGGCAACCTCTACGAGATCGCGCCGTTCTACGTGCTGGTGATCATCCTGATGATCAAACCCTACGGGCTATTCGGCACCAAGGACATCGAACGCATCTGATAACCGGCGAGGAGGAGAGAGGGCATGGCGCTCAGCGCGGACAGCATGCGGTGCGGCGAGTTTCGCACCACCTATAAGGCGGACACCACCATTTTCCCCACGCCCATGTCGCGGAACTTCGCCATCGCCGGCGTGGTGTTGCTGCTGCTTGCGCCCCTGGTGCTCAGCAGCTACCAGCTTAACCTGCTGATCCAGATCGGCTACTACGGTATCGCCGCCCTGGGGCTGAACATCCTGGTGGGGTTCTCGGGGCAGATCTCGCTGGGCCACGGCGCGTTCTTCGGCTTCGGGGCCTTCGCCTCGGCCTGGCTGTACAACACCACCGGCATACCGGTGATCTTGTGCATCCCCCTCGCCGGCGTGCTGACCACCGCCGTGGGCATGATCGTCGGCATCCCGGCGATGCGCATCAAGGGGCTGTACCTCGCCATCGCCACGCTCGCGGCGCAGTTCATCCTCGAGGACTTCTTCAGCCGCGCGGCCTGGTTCACCGGCGGTTCCGCCGGCGCAATGGCCGAGCCGCTGTCCCTGTTCGGCTATACGTTCATGAGTGACGAGCGCTATTTTTACATCGTGCTCGCCTTCGTGGTCGTGATGTACCTGCTCGGCGCCAACCTCCTGCGCAGCCGCGACGGCCGGGCCTTCGTCGCCGTCCGTGATCACTACCTCTCCGCCGAGATTATGGGGATCAACCTCAGCAAGTACCGGGTGCTCGCCTTCGGTGTGGCCTCGTTCTATGCGGGCGTCGGCGGGGCGTTGTTCGCCCACTACCTGAGCTTCGTCTCGGCGGAGGGCTTTACCATCGTGCTGTCCATCCAGTTCCTCGGCATGATCATCATCGGTGGTCTCGGCTCGGTGATGGGCACGCTCATGGGCACGGCCTTTATGGTGCTGCTGCCGGAGGTCATGGAGTGGAGCTCGGGTGCGGTGAGCGTGGTCTTCCCTGGCTTCAGCCAGGGGCTGTCATACCTCCGCGAGATGGCCATTGGTCTGGCCATCGTGCTGTTCCTGATCTTCGAGCCGGATGGCCTCGCCCACCGCTGGAAGCTCATCAAGGCCTACTGGAAGCTCTATCCTTTCTCATACTGACAACCACCAAGCAACGGGCACTCGCCCGAATTACGCCAACCACGCTAGTGGAGGAGAGAGAAGCATGATCCGTACTACCACCATTGCACTGTCGGCGGCGGCGGCCCTCGGCCTGGCGGCCGGCGCTCAGGCCCAGGAGTCTATCCCCGTCGGCCACATCGCCGCCTATACCGGGGCGACCTCGTCGGTGGGCAAGGTCTACGGCCAGGGTGTCGAGGACGCCATCGCCTACATCAATGACCAGGGCGGCATCAATGGCCGCATGATCGACAAGGACACCGTGGACTATGGCTACGAGGCGCCCCGCGCCATCGCCACCTACAAGCGTTGGACCGGCTCCGACAACCCGCCGCCGGTGATCCAGGGCTGGGGCACCGCGGACACCGAGGCGCTGGTGCGCTTCGTCGCCCGCGATGAGATCGTGTACATGTCCGCCTCCTATTCCGGGCACCTGACCGACCCCACCGGGAAGTCGGAGCACACCAAGAACCCCGCCCCGTACAACTTCTTCTACGGACCCTCCTATACCGACGGCTGCCGGGCGATGGTGTCCTGGGCCAAGCAGGACTGGGCGGACCGGGGCGAGGACGGAACCCCGAAGTGGGTGCACATGGGCGACAACCACCCCTACCCCAACGCCCCCAAGGCGGCCTGCTCACAGTACGCCGAGAACCAGGGTTTCGAGGTGCTGAATCCCATCGTCTACTCGCTCGCCCCGGGGGACTTCAAGGCGCAGTGCCTGTCGCTCCAGGACGCGGATGCCGACTACGCATACCTGGCCAACACCTCGGGCTCCAACATCTCGTTGCTCAAGGCCTGTGACACGGTGGATGTCGATGTGCAGTTCGTCTCCAATGTCTGGGGTTTCGACGAGCTGGCGGCGCCGGCGGCGGAGGCCGCGGGTGACGGCATCGTCTTCCCGGTAGGCGCGGCACAGTGGGGCGCGGATGTCCCCGGCATGGACACCATCGAGGAGATCTCCCAGATGTCCGGCGGTGGCGAGCGGGCCCTGCACTATATGCGTGGTGCCTGCTCGGTGTACTTCATGCGTGACGCCATGCTCATGGCGGCCGAGGACGGCGATATTACCGGTCCACGGGTGAAGGCTGCCCTGGAGAGCATGCGCAGCCACGTGCCGGAGGGCATGAAGGGTGTCTGCCTGCCGCACACCTGGACCAACGAGAATCACCGCGGGACCACCGAGGTGATGGTCTACCAGAACGAGTGGAAGGGGGGCGGCGACTTCGAGCTCAACAAGCTGACCACTGTCGACCTGCCACGCCGGGACGACTGGCTCGGCTGGTGACGGCCCGGGGCGGGGCGTGCGAGCGCCCCGCCCGCTGAATCCGAGGAGGTAGGCACGATGTCACAACCCGCTGAGGCGTTCACCGCGGAGCCGGTGCTTTCCGTTAACAATGTCGAGGTGGTCTACGACGACGTCATCCTGGTGCTGCGCGGGGTCTCCATGGGGGTGGCCAAGGGGCAGGTCGTGGCCCTTCTCGGCGCCAACGGCGCCGGCAAGTCCACCACCCTGAAGGCCATCTCCGGGCTGCTCCATAGCGAGGATGGCGAGATCACCCGCGGCAACATCTCCTTCGAGGGGGAAACCGTCAGCGACCGACCGCCGGAGGAGATCGTGCGACGCGGGATCTTCCAGGTCATGGAGGGTCGGCGGGTGATCGAGGACATGACGGTGGTGGAGAACCTCCGACTCGGTGCCTTCACCCGCCGGGACCGGGAGGCGGTGAAGACCGACATGGATATGGTCTTCGAGTACTTCCCCCGCCTGCGCGAGCGCTCCGGCGGTCTGGCCGGCTACCTCTCCGGCGGCGAGCAGCAGATGCTGGCCATCGGCCGGGCGCTGATGGCCCGCCCGCGGATGCTGCTCCTCGACGAGCCGTCCATGGGGCTGTCGCCCATGCTGGTCAAGGAGGTGTTCTCCATTATCGGGCGGATCAACCGCGAGCAGGGGCTGACCATGCTGCTGGTGGAGCAGAACGCCAACTATGCCCTGCGGATGTGCGACTACGGCTACATCATGGAGAACGGCAAGATCGTCCTCGACGGCAGCCGCGATGAGCTGCTCAACAACGAGGACGTCAAGGAATCCTACTTGGGTGGCGGCGAAGAGCGCCGTTCATTCAAGAACCTCAAGAGCTACAAGCGGCGCAAGCGCTGGCTGTAACGGAGCGGCAATGACCGGTTTCTACGATGAATTGGAGACGCGCAGCGTGGCGGCGCGCGCCGAGGCGATGGCGGAGGCCCTTCCCCGCCAGGTGCGCCAGGCGCGCGAGCGCGCCCCCCACTACGCCGATCGTCTCGCGGATGTGGACCCCGCGGGGGTAACCGATCGCGACGCCCTGGCGCGGCTGCCGGTGCTGCGCAAGACGGAGTTGGTGGAGCGCCAGGACGCGGCGCCGCCCTTCGGCGGGCTGACCGCCATGGGGGAGCGGGACCTGCTGCGGGTATTCCGCTCGCCGGGGCCCATCCATGAGCCGCAGTCCCGCCGCGAGGACTTCTGGCGCTTCGCCCGGGCCATGGTCGCTGCGGGCTTCGAGCGCGGCGGTGGGCTGGTGCACAACACCTTCGCCTACCATTTCACCCCCGCGGGTTTCATGTTCGACGGTGCCGCAGCCGCGTTGGGATGCCCCGTATTTCCGGCCGGCACCGGGCAGACCGAGCAACAGGTCGGAGCGATGGCCGCGCTGCGGCCGCGCTATTACACGGGAACGCCGTCGTTCCTCAACATCCTCCTCGAGAAGGCGGACGAGTTGGGCGAGGACGTGGGCTCGCTGACACATGGCCTGGTTACCGCCGAGCCGTTGCCCCCTTCACTGGTGGAGCGCTTCGCCGGCCGCGGTATCGATGTCTACCAGTGCTATGGCACCGCTGACCTGGGCCTCATCGCCTATGAGACCTCGGCCCGGGAAGGGCTGGTGGTGGACGAGGGGGTGATCGTGGAGATCGTCCGTCCCGGCACCGGTGATCCGGTCCCCGACGGCGAGGTCGGCGAGGTGGTGGTCACAACCCTGAATCCGGACTATCCCCTCATCCGTTTCGCCACCGGCGACCTCTCCGCCGTGCTCGAGGGGCCCTGTCCCACCGGCCGGACCAATCAGCGGATCCGCGGCTGGATGGGCCGCGCGGACCAGACGGCAAAGGTACGCGGGATGTTCGTGCACCCCTCCCAGGTGGATGCCCTGGTCAAGCGCCACCCCGAGCTCACTCGGGCGCGGTTGGTGGTCACGCAGCAGGAGCACCGTGACGTGATGACCCTGCACTGCGAGGCGCGGGATCGTCCGGAGGGCCTCGCCGAGGCCGTCGGCGAGTCCATCCGGGAGCTCTGCGGGCTGCGCGGCGAGGTGGCCCTGGAGGAACCGGGCACGCTTGCCAACGACGGCAAGGTCATCGACGATCAGCGCGAGTTCCGGTAGGGGCCTTCTCGAGAACGCGGGGTGCTGACAGCCATAGGGCAGGCCGCTGGGCAAACGGGGGCCATATCGGTTTACGCTAATAGCCCGTAACGGCCCGGGGTCGCTTCGCCGGGGTGTCGCAGCGGCGAAAGTCGGCGTCAGGGTTCGCGAATTGCGGGCCCACCGGCCTGCGGGATAATAAGTAACGGATACAGGAACGGACGGGAGCGATCATGAAGGTACTGGTCCCGGTCAAGCGGGTGGTGGACTACAACGTCAAGGTCCGGGTAAAGGCGGACGGCTCCGGCGTTGAGACCGCCAACGTCAAGCATTCGATGAACCCCTTCGATGAGATCGCCGTGGAGGAGGCGGTCCGGTTGAAGGAGTCGGGCAAGGTCGAGGAGATCGTCGCGGTCTCCCTGGGCGAGCAGTCGAGCCAGGAGACATTGCGCACCGCCCTGGCGATGGGTGCCGATCGTGGCATGCTCATCACCAGCGAGGAGGCGCTGCAGCCCTTGGCGGTGGCGAAGGCGTTGGCCAAAGTGGTGGAGCGCGAGGAGCCCGGGCTGGTCATTGCCGGCAAGCAGGCGATCGACGACGACGCCAATCAGACCGCGCAGATGCTCGCCGCGCTGCTCGGCTGGGGGCAGGGGACCTTTGCCTGCGGCCTCGAGCTCGAGGATGGCACCGCCACGGTGAGCCGGGAGATCGACGGGGGTACCCAGACGGTGCGTCTGAAGCTCCCGGCGGTGGTGAGCACGGACCTGCGTCTCAACGAGCCGCGCTACGTCAAGCTCCCGAACATCATGAAGGCGAAGAAGAAGCAGCTAGACGTGATCGATGCCGCCGAGCTGGGGGTGGACCTGGCGCCGCGGCTGAAGACGCTCAATGTTGCCGAGCCGCCGAAGCGCCAGGGGGGCGTGAAGGTGGATAGTGTCGCCGGGCTGGTCGAGAAACTCCGCAACGAGGCGAAGGTGATCTGAACATGAGCAACGTGCTGATCATTGCGGACCACGACAACGACACCCTGGGCGCGGCCACGCTGTCCACGGTGACCGCGGCGGCCGCCATCGGCGGGGACATCGACCTGCTGGTGGCCGGCCAAGGCAGCGAGGCAGTGGCGGAGGCGGCCTCCAAGGTACCGGGCGTCGGGCGGGTGCTCCACGCCGAGGCCGAGCACTATGCCCACCCCACCGCCGAGGACCTGGCGGCGCTGGTCACCGAGCTGGCGCGCGGGTACTCCCATGTGCTCGCCCCGGCGACCACCACCGGTAAGAACTTCCTGCCCCGGGTGGCGGCCAGCCTGGATGTGGCCATGGTCTCCGAGATCGTCGCCGTGGAGTCCGAGGACACCTTCCGGCGGCCGATCTACGCCGGCAATGCCATCGCCACGGTGCAGTCCACGGACGCCATCAAGGTGATCACCGTCCGCGCCACCGGTTTCGACCCGGCGGCCGCCGAGGGCGGCGGCGCCACGGTGGAGGCAGTGGAGGCCATGCCCCACAACGACGTTGCCGAGTTCGTCGATGAGTCGTTGACCAGCTCCGACCGCCCGGAGCTCACGGCGGCCGAGATCGTCGTCTCCGGCGGTCGCGGGGTGGGTTCCGGCGAGAACTTCGCGCTGATCGAGCGTCTGGCCGACAAGCTCGGCGCGGCAGTGGGTGCCTCGCGGGCGGCGGTGGACGCCGGGTTCGTGCCCAATGACTACCAGGTGGGCCAGACCGGCAAGATCGTTGCCCCCAAGCTCTATATCGCCGTCGGCATCAGCGGCGCCATCCAGCACCTTGCGGGCATGAAGGACTCGAAGGTGGTGGTGGCGATCAACAAGGACGAGGAGGCGCCGATCTTCGAGGTGGCGGACTACGGCCTGGTCGCCGATCTCTTCGAGGCGGTGCCGGAGCTCGAGGCCGAGCTCGACAAGGGCGGCTGAGTAAGCCGCCCGCGCGCGGCGTGTCCCCGCTCGGCGGGGATGCCCGCCCGGCGCGTGCCGGGAGACAGAGATGCCTCGCACTGGTGCATTCCTCCCGCGATGCACCACGCCTTCGCACAAGACTTGTTCAATCAGGGAGTTGTGGTCACAGCACCTAGTATGCTGCGACGCAACACAATGCGCTATGGTGGTCCCCGTCAGCGACGCAAAGGGAGCAAACCCATGGCGCAATGGTACCTGCTAAGCGGTCCGAGCGGTTCCGCCGCGCCGCAACGCGTCAAGATCCTTGCCGAAAGTCCGGAAGAGGCCGTCCGCAAGGGATGGGCCCAAGGCTTCGACCATCATTCCTGCGTGCTCGACGAGCGGACCGGCGCCCGATTGCGTCGGCTTGGCATGAGCGTTGCTTTTCTCTTTGAGGAGGCGCCGGTCATCGGCCGGCACCGCTGAGCGCCATCCACGACCACGGGGACGGGCGTCGCCTGCGGCGAAGCCCATTGGCCGGCCCCGCTGCGGGGCCGGCCCTTTCTATCTATTGCGAGCGGGTTACTCGATGTTCAGGGCCTCGAAGGCCGCTTCCCGCCGCCCGAGTGGCTCGATCAACGCCTCGCCAAGGGACGCCGCCAGCTCGGCGAGCAGTCCCTCCGCCACCATGAACAGGGCGGCCACCGGATTGAAGTAGTACGGCCCCTCGCACCGGGCGTGGAGGTTGAAGTCGCCATGGGTCCGGGCGGGGGAGGCGAAGTGATTGGTGACGGTCACCACCGTCGCGCCCCGTTCCGCCGCCAGGGCGCAGGCGTCGATGGCCAGGCGTGTTTCCGGGCGGACCGTGACCGCGATGAGGACGTCACCCTCACCGATATCGCTGATTTCCTCGGCTACGGTGAAGCCGCTGCCACCCAGGGTGGTCACCGGTTTGCCGGTGAATGCGAGGTAGTAGCCGAGGTAGTGGGCCACGCTGTAGCAGCCACGCAGGCCGAGGACGTAGAGGCGACGGGCTTGGAGTACCGCATCGCTGATTTCGGTCAGGGTACCCGGCTCGAGGGCGGCGGCCGTGTCCGCAAGGTTCTCCAGCTCCCGGGTGGCCGCCATCATCCCGGCACTATGGCCGCCGTCCGCGCTCGCTCCAGGCGCCTGGGTGCTCTCCAGCAAGCGCTGGGCCTGCTCGGTGTAGAAATGCCGGCCCTGGGCCACGGCCAGGCGGAACACCCGCTGGAAGCCTTTGAAACCGTCGAAGCCGAGGCGCCGGGCCAGGCGGCTGAGGGTGGAGGGGCTCACTCCGTGGTGACCGGCGATCCCGGCGATACTCCCCAGGGTGACCTCTTCCGGACAGGCCAGCATCTCCTCAAGCACGGCGATGCCGCGGTTGCCGAGGCGGATGGGGCCCTCGTCCCGTCGGGCCGACTCCAGGATCCGGCGCAGATCCTCGAGGGATTCCGGGGGTCGGGCGGGTGTCGGTTGCGTGGCGTATTGGCTCATGCTGGCGTCACCCGTCACTCGCTGCGCTCGGGGGAAAGCGGCGTTGTACCGCCACTCGTGCCTGCGGTGACGGCCGGAGCTCCGCCGTTATACCACCGTGCCGCAGGGTAAAGACAACCGTGGCCAGGGTGTTCTCGCGGTCCGGGTCCCCCGGGTCCGTGCGATGGATGGGCAGCCACGGGTCTCCCTGGTCGCCGAGAACGCCCAGCAGCGCGCTGGGGGCGTCGCCGGGGTCGGTCTGTGCGCACCAGCCTTCCAGTTGCTCCTGGCGGGCGGCCGATGAGGCGGTCACCCGTTGGGGGATATCGCGGCAATCGGGATGCACCAGGTGGTTGGCGTGGACCGCCACCGGCGACGCTGGACGGGCGGAGATGCGCTGGAAAGGCGCCTCCACCGAGAGCGGGGAAAGGGTGCTCGTATCCGCCATCATGAAATGGAAGCCGCCGCTGCGCTCCAGGCCGTCGAGAAGGCGGAGCGCTTCGTCTACCTCGCTGCAACCCAGCAACGCGCGGGCGGAGACCATCCGCGGGATGCCGGGCGGGTGCTCGGTCAGGCGGAGGTTGTTAACCGTGTACGCTAGCCCTGCGGCGTTCATCGCCAGCGTATGGCCGGGCAGTGAGCCGGGATAGCAGAAGGTGAAGAACGCCGGGCCGTCATCCGGCGCTGCATCCAGCGCGAAGCAAGCGTCGCGTAGCGCCGGGTCGCCATCCTCGTTGTGGGCGAGCCAGCAGCGGCCCCGTCCCTTCACTGCCACGGAACTGCAGCCCTCCGGTCCGGTGGGGGCGAGATCGCCCCGGCAGTTCCACAGCAGCACCGCCTCCAGCGGCTGCCCCAGGCCAATGGCCAGGCCTTCCAGCTCCCGCCAAATTCCCGGGAAGGCGGCGCGGATGCGGCCGGCGACGTCGTCCAGCCAGCCCGTGGGCAGCCGGCGTTGCAGCCGCCGGAAGTCATCGCCCGGGCGGATGCGTCGGACGAAGGCCTCCCGCCCGCGCTCGCCAAGCTCGCGGCCGAGGGTGTAGGGGTCGCCCCCGATGCGGAGATGATCCATCGCGCCGTGCCTACTGGATGTGGACTAGGAAGTCCGCGAAGCGCTGCGTCGGCGGCTCGCGCATGAGCTCACGGGGGTCGCCGTCCAGGGCGATGCGCCCGCCGTCCATGAACAGCAGCCGGGTGCCCACCTCCCGGGCGAAGGACATCTCGTGGGTGACCACGATCATGGTCATACCCGCCTGGGCGACCTCGCCCATCACCCGCAGCACCTCATAGCGTAGCTCCGGATCCAGCGCGGAGGTGGGCTCGTCGAACAGCATCAGGTCCGGATTGATCGCCAGCGCCCGGGCGATGGCCACCCGCTGGGCCTGCCCGCCGGAGAGCTCGTCGGGGTAGTGCTCGGCGCGGTCGGCCATGCCGACCATCTCCAGGATGGGCATGGCCGCTTCCTTGGCCCCCCGCCGGGATTTGCCGCGGACCCGTCGCAGGCCGTAGGCGACGTTGCCCAGCGCGGTCATGTGCGGGAACAGGTTGAATTGCTGGAACACCATCCCCGCCTCCCGGCGGATCTCGCGGATATTGGTGCGCGGGTCGGCGACATTCTTACCCTCCACGCGAAGGGCGCCGGAGGTGATGGGCTCCAGGGCGTTGATGCAGCGAAGCAGTGTGGACTTGCCCGAGCCCGACGGCCCGACCACGAACACCACCTCGCCCTGCTCGATGTTGAAGTCCAGGTCCCGCAGGACCACCAGGTCGCCAAAGGCCTTGGTGACGTTGTCGAATTCGACCATGCTCATAGGATCTTCATCCGTTTTTCGACCACGCGCAGGATTACGGTCATGGTCAGGGTCATGGCGAGGTAGAGCACCGCGACGGTGGACCAGATCTCCACCGCGCGAAAGGTGCTGGCCATGACCTCCTGGCCCTGTCGGGTGAGCTCGGCGACGCCGATGACGATGAACAGCGAGGTGTCCTTAAGGCTGATGATGCACTGGTTGCCCAGCGGCGGGACGAGACGTCGGAAGGCCAGGGGCCCGATGATGTCGCGGAACAACTGCCAGTTGGTGATCCCCAGGGCCTTACCGGCCTCGATGTAGCCACGGCTGATGGACAGCAGCGAGCCGCGGACGATCTCGGCGATGTAGGCGCCGGCGTTGATCACGATGGCGGCGATGGCCGAGGTCAGGGCGTCCAGGCGCATGTCCAGGAGTATCGGCATCGCGAAGTAGATGAACATCACCTGCACCACGATGGGGGTGCCGCGGATCAGCTCGATGTAGGTCATGGCGATGGCGTTGATGAGCCGGTTGCCGTAGGCCCGGGCGGTACCGGCGACCACCCCGATGAAGAAGCCGCCGAGCAGTCCCGTCACCGTGATGTAGAGCGTCAGCCGGGCGCCGGCGAGCAGCTCGGGTATCGCCTGCGGGATGACGGAGAAGTCGAATTCCATGGGATGCCTCTCGATGACGCTGTGCCCTGTGGGGCCGGCGCGGGGACTCGGCCCCGCGCCGCCGGATCACTTCGGTGGTTCGCCGAACCACTTGGCATAGATGTCGTCGTAGGTGCCGTCCTCCATGATCTCCAGCAGCGCCACGTTGACGCGGTCGCGGAGCTCGCTGCCCTCAGGGAAACCGATGCCGTAGGACTGGGCGTCCATGCTCTGCCCGACCGCCTTCACCTCGCCGTCGCCGGCGGTCTCGATGTAGTAGAAAACATTGGGGGTATCGTGGGCCGCCACGTCCACGCGGCCGGTGCGCAGTGCCAGGTAGGCATCGCCGATGTTGGGGAACTTCGTGACCCCCGCGGTCTCCAGGGAGTCGATGAAGTCCGCCGCCGCCGTGCCCTGCTTGACGCCCACCACCTTGTCGCCGAGGTCGTCCGTGCCGGAGACGTCGTCGTTGTCGGCGCGCACCATCAGCAGCACGCCGCTGTCGTAGTACGGGTGGGAGTAATCGATGACCTTCTCGCGCTCGGCGGTGATCGAGATGGCGGCCAGCGCCAGGTCCACGTTGCCCGTCTGCAGTGCGGGAATGATCCCGTTGAAGTCCATGGGCTGGAGCTCGTAATCCACGTCCAGCCGCTCGGCGACGGCCTTCCAGAGGTCGATGTCGAAGCCCTTGTACTCCCCGTCCTCCTCGAACTCGAAGGGAACGAAGGCGGTGTCGACGGCGACGAGCAGGTCTTCGGCATGGGCGGTAAGGCTCACGCCGACGCCGAGCACGGCGGCGGCGAGCATCTTCATTGGTTGCATGATCTCCTCCTCAGGCTAGTTGGACAGGCAAATATATTTGCGCAAAAAGGCCTGTCATCGACCAACTGTAGCAATAAATTTGCACATGTCTAGCCGCCGGAGGCGGCCACTGTGCTCGAACGCTGGGCGAGCGACGGCCGTAACCTTGTGCTGCTATGCAACACGGCGTATTCGTGTTAAGGAGGAGGAATATAGTGAATACGCAGGAGACAGGCATGTCCCGAGAGCAGCGCGGCAACGGCACCGGTAGCGAGCCGTTCACCCCGGAGACCTACATGGCCCACGCGCTGGACCGCGCCTTTAAGGCCGGTCTCGCCCGAAGCACCAATGGAATCACACCAGCGGGGATGGCGGGGGCGACCTTCGAGTGGCTGGCACACCTTGCCACCTCGCCGGGCAAGCAGTTGGAGCTCACCGAGCGCGCCGGGCGGCACTGGGTGCGGCTGGCGCATCATGCCGCCCGCAGCGGCGCCGGTCCAGACGAGCAACCCTGCATTGAGCCGGCACCGTCGGACCACCGGTTCGATGACGACGGCTGGTGCCGCTGGCCGTACAACCTCTTCGCCCAGGGGTTCCTGCTGCAGCAGAAATGGTGGAACGAGGCCACCACGGATATCGACGGGCTCTCTGAGCACCGTGAGCAGGTGGTGTCGTTCGCGGCGCGTCAGATGCTCGACCGCCTCTCGCCGACGAATTTCCCCTGGCTCAACCCGGAGGTGACCCGCCGCACCCTCTCGGAAGCCGGGATGAACTTCGTCCGCGGCTTCGATAACTGGGTGGAGGACTGGGAGCGCATGGTCGCCGGCGAGCCCCCCGTCGGCGCCGAGGAGTATCAGGTCGGTGAGAATGTGGCGGTGACGCCGGGCAAGGTCGTCTACCGCAACCGCCTGATCGAATTGATCCAGTACAGCCCGACCACCGAGAGCGTCCACGCCGAGCCGGTGCTCATCGTCCCGGCCTGGATCATGAAGTACTACATCCTCGATCTGTCGCCGGAGAACTCCCTGGTCCGCTATCTGGTGAGCAACGGCTACACGGTGTTCATGATCTCCTGGCGCAACCCCACCTCAGAGGAGCGTCACCTGGGCATGGACGACTACCGCAAGCTCGGCCCCATGGCGGCGCTGGATGTAATCAACGACATCGTGCCGGGTCAGAAGATCCACTCCGTGGGCTACTGCATCGGCGGGACGCTGCTCAGTATCGCTGCCGCCGCCATGGGCCGGGATCGTGACGATCGCCTGGCCTCCATGACCCATTTCGCCACCCAGGTGGACTTCAACGAGGCCGGTGAGCTGATGTTGTTCATTAGTGAGAGCGAGGTCGATCTGCTCGAGAACATGATGTGGGAGCAGGGATACCTGGACGGCCACCAAATGGCCGGGGCGTTCCAGTTGCTGCGCTCCAACGACCTGATCTGGTCGCGGATGGTGCGGGATTACCTCATCGGCGAGCGTCAGCCCATGAACGACCTCATGGCCTGGAACGCGGACCTCACCCGCATGCCTTACC
Source organism: Arhodomonas sp. SL1 (assembly GCF_052060015.1). Lineage (NCBI taxonomy): Bacteria > Pseudomonadati > Pseudomonadota > Gammaproteobacteria > Chromatiales > Ectothiorhodospiraceae > Arhodomonas > Arhodomonas sp. SL1. The sequence continues at coordinate 288,529 of NZ_JBPODZ010000003.1, forward strand.
GCATGCACTCGGAGTACCTGCGCCATCTGTTCCTTAATAACGAGCTGGCGACGGGGGGCTACATCGTCGACGGCCGGCCGGTAGTGATCCCCGACATCCACGTACCGATCTTCTCGGTGGGCACGGTCAAGGATCATGTCGCCCCATGGCGTTCGGTCTACAAGATCCACCTCCTCGCCGACGCCGATGAGGTCACCTTCGTGCTCACCAGCGGTGGGCATAACGCCGGCATTGTCAGCGAGCCTGGCCACCCGCGCCGGCGCTACCAGATTCACACCCACCACGAGGGCAAGCCCTATATCGATCCGGATACCTGGCAGGAGACGGTGCCGGTCGAGTCGGGCTCGTGGTGGTCCGCGTGGACCCAGTGGCTGGAGGGCCATTCTTCCGGGCGCGTGGCGCCGCCGAGCATGGGCAGCCGGCGTTATCCCCCCGTTAAGGACGCACCGGGGGACTACGTCCTGCAGCGGTAGCAATTAGCTCGCCGGCGACGGTGTGTTGCAGCTCCTCCAGCGAGTCTATATATTGTGGGTTAGTCTTCATGGGATACCCTATAAAGTGGGTATCCGGCGGGGAACACCGGTGAGAATCCGGGGCTGTCGCGCAACGGTGTGGCGAACAGGTTCGCCGAGCCCGAATACCGCCGAAGACGATCACGGGAGCCTCGCGCCAAGGTTCCCCGGAGCTGATGCCGATCGTCATCCGGGCACCCGCGCGGGCTCCTCGCCCCAGAATCAGCGCGGGAGGAGCCCATGCATACCAAAACCATCTTCGCTGACCGGTCGATCCGCCGGGACTCGGCAGCACACCACCCCGAAGCCGGGCGCCAGACCCTGGTCCTTGGTAGTCGCCTGACCGCCGGCCTGCGGTCGCTGCTGCGCCGGCTTGGGGCGGAGATCGCACCGGTGCGCTGGCCCGGGGTTACGCACCCGCCGGTGGACCGGATCACGATCCCGACGGCGGCCACCGCCCCGGAATGGCTCGATGCCGATGCCACCGACGAATTGATGGGCCTGCTCCGAGAGATGGAGCGCCTCGGCACCGCCCCGGAGTGGATGCAGCTGCTGCTGGCACGTCATCGTGCCGGAACCCTGGTGGACACTGACGGTTGCCTGGAGCTGATGGACGGCCTCACCCCGGAGGCGGTCATCTGCGGGCTGCTGCGGCTGCCGGGAAGGCGGTAAGGCATGCGAGAGACAGCGAAGCGGCATCATGCTCGCCGAGTCACGATCGAGTCACGCCGCTGGTGCGGAGTGTTGTGACCGACCGGGGGCGGAGGCGTAACCCGCTGACCGTGATAGACGATTGGTGGGCCCTGCTGGATTCGAACCAGCGACCAGCGGATTAAAAGTCCATTCAGGACCACCTGCCAATGCCCGCGTCACATGCGGCGTTTCCTCGAATAAAAACGTAAAGTCAGTAACTTACAATATGACGTTTACCGCCATTGACCGTCAAATCATTCCGATTATGCTGTGACATATCTGTGACCGCTGTGACACATCTGTGACCGCCATGCCCTCCCTGACTGACGTTCGCATCCGCAAGATGACACCGCCCGCACGCGGCCGACGGCTCGTGTTCGACGAGCATCGCGACGCGCCGAAAGGCTTCGGGCTGCGCGTCACCGCTGTCGGCAAGGTCGCCTTCGTCCTGCGCTATCTGACTAGCGGCGGCAAGGACCGGCTCCTGACCGTCGGTGAGTATCCAACCTGGAGCCTCGCGGCCGCGCGCAAGCGCGCAGCGGAGCTGCGCCGCGAGATCGACAGCGGCGCGGACATCCTGGAGCAGCGGCGGGAGGAGCGCGCGGAGCCGACCGTGACGGATGTGTCCGAGTGGTTCCTCCAGACCAAGCGGGACCGAAAGAGCTACCGCGACATTGAGGGCGCCGTGCTAGGGCACATCGTGCGGGCTCTGGGGCGGAAACGAATGCGCGAGGTGCGCCGGCGTGACGTGATCGTGTTAATTGAACGGCTTGCCGCTGGACATCCGCGCCAAGCCGGGCGCGTGCTGGTCTATGCCAAGCAGCTATTCGAGTATGCCGAAGACCGTGAGATCATCGAGGCGTCGCCGATCGCGACATTGAAATCCAGCAAAATCGGCCCCGGACTCACGGCGCGCCGCCGCGCCCGGGTGCTTCATGACGACGAGATACGCGCATTCTGGCAGGGCGTGGAGACCTGCGGGATGCACCGCCTGACCGCCTTGGCGCTCAAGCTGGTGTTGGTCACGGGCCAACGTCCCGGTGAGGTGGCCGGGATGCGCTGGGATGAGCTGGACGGCCGGCTGTGGACCATCCCCGCGGAGCGCCGCGGCAAGACCGACACCGCTCATGTGGTCCCGCTGACGGATACCGCCCTGGCGCTACTGGAGGCCGCCCGGGATGAGGTGGAGCGGCTGAGCCATCGCTACCCGCGCACGGGGGAGTACGTGTTCGAGGCCCGCCCCGGCAGCGCCTTGACGAATCTGGCGATCAGCCGGGCCGCCAGCCGTTACGCCGACGCACTGGGGAACCGGGACGCGGAAACCTGGGGCCATTGGACGCCGCATGATCTGCGGCGAACCTGCCGCACCGGGCTGGCCGCTATCGGCGTTGATGAGGTGGTCGCTGAGGTGACCATCGGTCATACCCGCAAGGGCATCGCCGCGGTCTATGACCTGCATCGCTATGACCGGGAGAAGCGGGCTGCCCTGGCGGCATGGGAGCGGCGGCTGTTGCAGGTCGTCGGGTAGAACTACCGTTCATCTGGAAAACCCTACCGTTTGTCATGGCTCTACGCCGCAAACCCCGCCGTCTGGCCCCCACCATACGCCATCGTACTGATAAAAAATCGCGCAAAATCAAGAAGTGCAAATTTGTTGATACCCAATTTGTTCCAAGTAACTGATTTTGCACGTTTTTGCGGCGCCGTGGTACCCCTATAGCCATCGTGAGCAACAGGGAGCCACCGAGAGCACTGAGCACACGCCTGATATAGAGACGCCCCGCTGGCGGCCACCGGCGAGGCGTCAAGGGCACTCCATTTCACACTGTTTCCATGCCGCTCACCGAGCCGGCGTTGCTACCAAAGGAGCACCCGATGCCACAGTATGACAGCCGCATCGACACGTCCACCGCCGTAATGACCCCGTCGGAAGCCGCGGACTACCTGCGCGTCAGCGTGCGCACGCTCACTCGCTGGCGCCACGAGCGCGTAGGTCCGCGGTGGGCCTACGTCGGTCACCAGATTCGCTACCGCCGGGCCGACCTCGACGCCTACGTCGACACTCGCACCGCCGAGCCGGTCGCCGAGGGCGACCAGGAGGTGTGGTGATGGCGACGGAAGCGGACGCACCAGTAGACCGCCTACTCGCTAAGCTCGACTGCGTTCGCCGCCGTGGCGAGCGGGCGTGGATCGCTCGATGCCCTGGGCACGAGGATCACACGCCGTCGCTGGCGATCGCCGTACGTGACAGCGGAGTCGTACTTATATACTGCCACGCCGGCTGCGGATACGAGCAGGTGCTCGACGCCATCGATCTTAAGGCGGCCGACCTGTTCCCCCCCCGACTCCGTCGCGGCGGGCGCGGGCCGCTGCCGCGTGATGCACGCCGGCCCCCGCGACTGTCGGCCGCGGAGATGCTGGCGTCCGTCCCCGGCGATGCCTTAGTGGTCGCCATGGCCGCCGATGAGCTCGCGGCCGGCCGTCGCCTCGCCGACCGTGACCGGGAGCGGCTGCGCGCCGCCTCGCTCCGCCTGCGGGCCGCGGCCCGGGAGGTGGGCGCATGACCGAGACTGCGACGGATCGCGGGGTCGCGTGGCTGGACCAGCGCAGCGATGACAGTGAGATATACATCCGGCAGGGCGAGATAGACCGCGTGGTCCGGGAGGCGGTGCGGCTGCTGACGCGCTCGGAGGCCGGCATCTACGTGTGGGGCGATACGCCCCGGCGCATCGCCCGTGTGGATACCTCCACCCCCGGCGACGCCATCCAGCATGATCCCGACACCACTATCCTCCGCCCGCTGACTACCGGCTATATCTCCTATGCCCTCGCGGAGCGCGGAACCTGGTGGCGCTGGGATGTCCGCGCAGCAGAGTGGCGGCCGACGGACCCGCCGCCCCGGGCCGCCTCCATGATCGTGGACGCCGGGGACGTACTCGGGTTCCCGCGGCTGCGGGCGCGGGCCGGCTGTCCGCAGCTCCTACCGGATGGGCGCATCCAGGGCCACGGCTACCACGCGGACACCGGGTTACTCATCGAGGCGCCCGGCGAGTGGCCCGCCCCGCCCGAGGCGCCCACGCGGGAGGATGCCCTGGCGGCAGTGGAGCGGCTGCGGGAGCTCGTCCGGTACTACCCGTGGGCCTCGCCGTCGGCCGAGTCCGCCGCGCTCGCCGCCATCATCACCGGTGTGATCCGGCCGACATTGCCTGCGGCCCCCATGTTCGCGATCTCCGCGCCACTATCCGGTGCCGGCACCGGCAAGTCACTGCTCGCCCGGGCCATCGCCACCATCGCCACCGGGACCGGCCCGGCCGCCATCACCTGGCCGGCGGCCCCCGGCGAAGGGGCGAAGCGCCTGGACGCCACGCACCTCGCCGGTGACCTGGTGATCGCCATCGACAATGCCACTGCCGCCCTGGACGACGATGCGCTGTGCACGGCGCTGACGGAGCCGGCGCGGGACATCCGCGAGCTCGGCGCATCCCGGACGACCCGAGCGCCCATGGTGGCCATGCATCTCGCGACCGGCAACGCGATGACGATCCGCGGCGACCTGACCCGCCGGACCATCATGGTCCACCTGGATCCGCAGACCGACGCGCCGGACGAGCGCGACATCCCTCAGGACCTGATCGGTGAGTGCCGGCGCCGCCGCGGCGAGATCGTGCGGGACGTGCATACCATCCTCCGCGCCTACCACACCGCCGGCGAGCCGGATATGCGTCTCCGGCCCATGGGCGACTATCGAGCCTGGACCCGCCGGGTCCGATCCCCCTTGGCGTGGCTCGAGCTGCCCGACCCAGCCACCACGCAGGATGCCCTGCGCGCTGACGATCCGCAGCGTGACGCCAGGGTGGCAATGCTCACGGCCTGGCACGAGGCTTTCGGCGCCGATGGCGCCACGGCTCGGGAGGCGGTGGAGCTGGTCACGGGCGATCCCGCATGCCACCACCTCGGTGACGACATCACGGAGCGGCTACGGGACGCCATCGAGGCGGTCGCCACGCGCCGCGGGCGTATCGACTCCATGGCCCTGGGCCGGTGGCTGCGCTCCGCCCGTAACGCCCGGGTCGGCCGCCTCACGCTGACCGGCGAGACAGCCCGGGGTGGTGTGCTCCGCTGGATCGTCCACTCCGATGGTGGGGATGGTGGTGGGGGTGGGGATACTCCATACACCCCCGCGAGATGTGTCAGAGGTGAAAGTGACAAATGCGGAGGCGGGGGCGGTGATGATCCCCACCGACGCCACCGTCCCCACCATCTGCGGCACAGGGTGGCCACCATGAGGTGGCTCCGGCGCCCGGCCGCACGCGCGCCACCGCCCGTCAGGCGGGGCGCTGGGCCCTGAGTGCAGCGGCGGCGCGACGCCGCGCCGCCGGCCGGACGCCGAGGTACCGGCACCGGAAGCAGGACGTGAGGGTAGCGCCAACCGGATATAGGACCAAAGGTCTCTTATTATGCGGCAAATACTGTTGCATACAGGTCCATTGGTCCTATATTGTCTAGGCACAGATGGCGATCATGAACGAATGAGGTGCCGAAGTGGATGCCGCGACGCTACAACTGTATCGAGTGCATGTGCTGGGGATGGGGCAATCGGCGATGGCTCGCGCGCTGGGGGTCGATGCCCGATCGGTGCGGCGCTGGGAGGCCGGGGCTCGCTCGCCGGGTGGAATGATCGAGGTGGCGCTATCGCACCTCCAGCTACAGCGTGAGGTGGCCCGAGAGCCAGATATCATGCGGACGCTTCTGGATACCCTGGAGCTGGAGTATCACCGATACCTCGACAAGATGAGCCTGCACGACGCAGCCCGAGTGGGTATCGGCAAACTCGGGATCGGATACAACTATGTTGAGCACGAATTCTGCACCGAGCACTATAGCGAAGAGTGGCTGGGGCCGATCGTGTATGTCGGTCTCGGGGATATTTGCGGGGCTGCTGACTCGGTCTACAGGCTTGCCCCGATGCTCGCGCGATACTTCCGCCCGGATCTCGACGACGAGTCGGACGATGCCACGGATTGGTTCGACGATGTGCTCAGGAGCGGCGGGGACGTACGTACAGGAGAAGGCTACTATGATCTGACGGTCTCGGAGGTGGTCGGCAGCATGGCGATGCAGCAACTGCGCAAGACGGCACGGCGCGACCTAGATACTGCCATCAGTGAGTACGGGGCCCTCCTCGAGCACTTGGGGGACAGGGAGGAGGCCGACGAGCCCGCTGAGTGACGGGCTACAGCTCCATGCCCTGGTCGCGGCTGCGCCGTCGCGACGGCGTCCGCGAGGACTCCGTGCCGAGCGGATCGGCGCTCACCTCGGCATCCTCGGCCGGGGTGAGCGCCGCATCGACATGGGCGCGCTCCATGCCGCGATGCCGCGCCGCGCGAATGCGCTCGGGCACCATCCCCGGCTGCTGACGCTCGCTCGGTCCCTGGCACTGCGCTCCATCGTCCCGGGCTGACGGCGTAAGGCGGCGATTTGATGAGCCCGCTGCCGGGAGGTGCGCCGCGGTTGGCGGCGGGGGCGAGAGGAGCGCTCATACAGCCCCCGACGGCCGTACGCGCGATAGCGCTGCACCCAGCGACGGACCGTGCGTGGGTCGACGTGAAAGGCGCGGGCGCTCGCCCGATAGCTCCAGCCTGTCCCGGTCAAAGAACACCTCCGCCGGCACCCCGTCGAAGAAGACGAACGCGCTCTCCAACCCCCCGCATCAGCACCTCCATGCTCTGGCGTGGGTAGAAGGCGAGCCATAGCAGCCGCGAATAACCAAGCACCACCAGCAGCGCGTAGCGCTTGCCCCAGGGCAGGCGGAACTCGGCGAAGTCCACCTGCCCCTGCTGCCCAGGCAGCGTCTCAAAGCGGATCACCGGCTCGGGCCCGGCCGCGAGCGGCGCCCGTGGCCCATAGCGCACCGGCTCGCCATCGAGCCGCCGATCCAGCTGCCCGCTCTCGATCCAGTGGTAGATGGTCCAGCGACTGACACCCAGCTCACGCGCCAGCTGCGCCTTACTCAGGCCACGCTCCAAATAGTGACGTAGCAACCCCCGTTGCTCACTCCGGCACAGTCGGTGCCTCCACTCGTAGGGGTGAAGACACCAACTTGCCCGAGTGTGCAGTTTTCAGCCGCCAAGATCTGTGCAATTTACGGGGCCGCCTACACCGTTCCGCACATCCACACAGAGAGCGCGGAGTGCTATCTGTGTGGACTCAGTGCTATCAGATAGCAGCCCGTCCCATCCGCGCCCTCACTGTCTCCCCTCACGTCCTACACCGTCTTGGGTACCTAGGCGGCCAGTCGCCCACGCGACGTCGCGCGGGCGCCGCACTGCATCTCCATCCTGGTCGTCACGCTTACCGCTAAAAACAAATTTGTTGTTATCATTTTTGTATTATCCATCTGATTTTACAGTAATTCTTGTAACAAAAAATCTGATCCTGTACCGTTTCCACGTATACATCCACACCCGACGCACCTCGGGTGGTGATAGCTCGATATATGGAGGGGTAACCGGTGACCAAAGCGGTTCAAAGACTCACAAAATCAACTGTATGTACAGTCACATGTCGGTACGCGTATGGCGATGCAAACCGTTTCCGGTTCTTCATGTCATAAAACCGCCGTGTTACGAATCGAGACAACCCGGGAGGACCGATGCGAGATGACCAGTACGAGGAGCGGACCACCGACCCGCAGCCGGATCCGGCAGCCGAGCGAGAAAAGGAGAATGAGAAGTGGCGTAAGCGACTCGAGCGGCTGGAGCAACGAGAGAATGTGGCGGTACGGATCTACGGATGGCGTCCGAGGGGTACATGCTACTACACACGCACCCAGGAGGATGTCCCCGCGTGTGATCTCTATTACAGCGCCTCCGGCAAAAGCGTCTACATCGTGGAGGACGACGATTACGTTGGATGCCGACGTAAAGCCCTGAATAACGTGGAGATCCTGGGGGCGGCAGTGGAGGCCGAACAGTGAGGGCCATCACCATCCGTCTGCCGGACGCCAGCCACGCCACCCTCTCCCGCGCCGCCCGGCGCGGGGGGATCTCCCTCGGTGCCGCCGCCCGGGAGGCCATCGCCAGCGGCCTGGCTGCCGACGATATCGGCGATCGGATCGCACAGCTCGATCGTCGCCTGGCGCGGATCGAGCAGCGGTTCGATGAGTTTCTTGCCAGCGTAGAGATCGTCACTGACGACGACCAGGGAGAGCCCGGCGATGGCCGCACCTCCTGATTCCCGGGACTGGGCGCGCACCCTCGCCGCGGGGGGCGTCCTCGGTGTCCTCGGCGGCGGGGTCGTGGCGCTCGCCGGGGTGGCCGCCGTAGGGACCGCCTGGAGCGGCGCGCCGGCCGATGACCTGATACGCGCCACCCTGTCGGCGGCGATGCCCGCCATGCTCACCGATGCCCTGCGCCTGCCCCCGGCACCGATCGCCACCGAGTGGCTCGCCCGCGCGGCCCCGGGCTGGCAGGGGATCGCCGGTGCTGGCGCCGCGCTCGGCGTGGCCGCCGGTGCCACCCTCGGGGGCGTGGCCGGCGCACCGCGCCCGCTGGTTATCGAGCGTGGCCGCAACGTCACCCACGGCACGCGCGCCGCGGCCGCGGAGAGCCGGCGGGAGTCCCGGCATGCCGGCGGTCCGGGGGTACACATCCACCCCGACGTGCGCATCAGCCGGGATCGCGAGACCCGCGGCATCATGCTCTCGGGCTCGGTAGGCGCAGGAAAAACGGTGATACTTCAGCATCTTATCAGCGATATCCTCGCGAACCGGTCCGCGCGACTTCTGATCCATGACGTCAAGGGCGATTTCACCGCCGCGCTCCCCGGGCTGATGCGCGAGACCGGCGGCGGCCTCGGCCTGATCGCGCCCTGGGACGCGCGCTCGATGCGCTGGTCGGTGGCCGCCGATATCCGCTCGCCCGCCGATGCGCGCGAGCTCGCATCCCGCCTCATCCCCTCCGGTGAGGCCGACGGTACCGATAGCCACTGGACGCAAGGGGCGGCGATGATCCTCGGCGGCCTCATCGTCTCGCTCGCCCGCCGCACCCGCGGGCAATGGGGCTGGCGTGCGCTCGTGGCCGAGATCGGCCAGTCCTATCGCCAGCTGCGGGCCGCGGCGATCGCCGGCGCTCCGGCAACCGAGGCCCTGCTCACCCACCGGGAGCCGAGTCCCACCACTGCGAGCTACCTCTCGCTGCTGACCTCCTCCGCCGGAGGGCTGATCTCGGATCTCGCGGCCGCGGACGCCGAGCATGTGGGACATCGACCCTTCTCCGCCCGGCAGTGGCTTCGCGGCGATGGACCCCGCGTGGTGATCCTCGGCGGATCCACCCGGTACGCCACCCTCGCCACGGCGTTGCACAGCGCCATCGTGCGTGCCATCGCCGGGGGGCTGGATGCCCTCGAGGACGACCCCGAGCGACGGATTTGGCTCGTCCTGGATGAGGCGGCGCAGCTGGGCCGAGTGGACCTGCAGCCGATCGTCGAGACGGGCCGATCGAAGGGCATCTGCGTGGTCACGGGCTGGCAGGACGTCGCCCAGCGCCGCGAGATCTATGGCGCGGACGCGGCAGCGGCAATGGACGGGATGACCGGTACCCACATCATTGGCCGGCTGCTCGGGGCCGACTCGCAGCAGTGGGCCACGCAGATGGTCGGGCAGCGCCGGGTACGGCGCTACACCACCTCCTATGGCGCCGATGGGCGCTCGGTGACCGAGCAGGTCGGTGACGAGGAGGTGATTCCGCCGGACGAGTGGGGTGGGCTCGGCCGGGTGCGCGGCGGCATCGAGGCCGTGCTGATCCGCGGCGGTCGCACCGTGCACCGCCTGGTCTGGCTGTTTCCCGACCGCCGCCAATGGCGCAAGGTGACAGCCCCCCATCGCCCGGCGGCCTGGACCGATACGCTCGAGACCGCGCCGCCTCCGGGGGGCGGTGACAGCGAGCCGGATCCCACGGCGTCACCGCGCCCGGCAGCGGAATCGGCCCCTTCCCACCGCCCGGTCCCGGAGGGTGGGGATCACGGCCCCCCGCCGGCGGCCGAGGCCCGCGCGGCTCAGGAGGATCGCACCGGTGGCGGTTCGCGCAGCGGCGAAGCCGGGAAGCCGTCCGGCAGAGCGGGGCCCGCCGCACCGCACGACGGGAATGCCGCCTCCGGGAGCGGAGCGATTAAGGTTCCGGAGGAGCCGGCGATGGCACCGGAGATCCCGGCGCATCCCCAGGGCCCCGACACCGGTGACGTCACGCCCCGACCGCGCCGGCGGCTGGTCATCCGCCGTCGGCGCGGGGACAGCGCCGGCCCCGAGCGGGACGATCGCTGATGCTCTCGATCTCCGCGCGCGGCTCCGCCACCGAGGCCATGGGTTACTACGTCCATCTCGCCGCCGGCGACGGCCCGGAGGACTACTACGCGGCCGAGGCCCCGGGGGTCTGGCAGGGCGCCGGGACCGCCGCCCTGGGCCTCGCCGGTACGGTCACCGGCGAGGCCTTCCGGAGCGCGGCGGAGGGGCGCGCGCCGGACGGAGCGGCCCTGGTGCAGGGCGCCGGCGAGGCGCACCGCGCCGGGTGGGATCTCACCTTCTCGGCGCCGAAATCGGTATCCGCGATCTGGGCCGTCGCCGATCCCACTGAGCGCGCCGCCATCGCCGACGCTCACGACCAGGCGGTGCAGCAGGCCCTCGCCTACATCGAGTCCGGCTTCCCCCTGGCCCGCCGCGGCCGTGGTGGCCTCGAGCGGGAGCGGGCAGGGCTGGTGATCGCCACCTACCAGCACGGCACCTCCCGGGCCCTGGACCCGCAGCTGCACACGCACAGCTTCGTCCACAATCTCGCGCAGCGCGCCGATGGCACCTGGGGCGGCCTGGAAGTGCGTGATCTCTATCGGTGGAAGCACGCGCTGGGGGCGATCTACCGGGCGGCGCTCGCCGCCGGGCTCGCCGCGCAGGGCTACGCCATTGCCGCCGATGGCCCCTCCTTTGCCATCGTCGGCGTGCCGGAGGCGGTGACCGACCGGTTCTCGACGAGACGCCAGCAGATCGAGGCCGCCCTTGCCGAGCGCGGTATCTCCGGGGCGAAGGCCAGCGAGGTCGCCGCGCTGGACACGCGGGCGGCGAAGGCCGAGATCCCGGACCACGACACCCTGCACGCCCGCTGGACGATGGAGGCCCAGGCCGCCGGTTTCACCCCCGCGCACGCCCATGGCGCCGCTGCCTCGGCCCCGTCACCGGAGCCCATGCCGACGCCAGAGACGTTGCTCCGGCAGGCCACCGAGCATGAGGCGGTCATCGAGGCGCGCCATATCTGGCAGGCCGTGGCCGTCGCCGCCCAGCACCGCGGCCTCGGCCTCGACGCGATCCGCGAGCAGGTCCGCGAGGTGCTCGCCGACCCGGAGTGCCTGCGCCTGGTCGGTGCCGACGGGACGGTCCGCTACACCACCCGCGCGCTCTACCGGATGGAGCGCGCGGTGATGGCCTCGGCGCGGGCGCGGGCCGCCGAGACCCACCACGCCGTCGATGCCGCGACGGTGACCACCGCGCTCGCCCGCCACACGAGCGAGCAGGGATTTCCGCTCAGTGACGAGCAGGCCGCCGCGGTGCGCCATGTCACCGCCGCCCGCGGCGCGGTGCGGATCGTCATCGGCGATGCCGGCACCGGCAAGTCGGCGGCCCTCGGCGCCGCCCGCCGGGCCTGGACAGCCGCCGGCCAGCGGGTCATCGGATGTGCACCGTCGGGCAAGGCGGCCGCCGGGCTCGAGGCGGGCAGCGGCATCGAAAGCCGCACCCTCGCATCGCTGCTCCTGGCGCTGGAGGGCTACACGGACGAGGCAGGCACCGTTCACCCGCCCCGGGCGCAGCTCACCGCCCGCGACGTCGTGGTGGTCGACGAGGCCGGCATGGTCGACTCGCGCACCATGGCCCGGCTCATGCGCCACGCCGACGACGCGGGCGCGCGGGTGGTCCTGGTCGGCGATCACAAGCAGCTCCAGGCCGTGGGCGCCGGGAGCGTGTTCCGCCACCTCGCCGGCGAGGACGCGGCGGAGATCACGGCAATCCGCCGTCAGCGCGATCCCTGGGCGCGCGCCGCCACCCGGGCCTTCGCCGCCGGCGAGGCCGCCGAGGCCCTGTCCCACTATCTGGAGCGCGGCCTGGTGCATCTCGCCGACGATCAGCCCCAGGCCGTGGCCCGTGCCGTGGCGCGTTGGGCCGAGCACGTCCGCGAGGCGGGGGCCGCCGAGACGCTGCTCATGGCGGCGACCAACGCGGAGGTGGCAGCGCTCAACGCCGCCGCCCGGGAGCGGATGGAGGCCGACGGCCGGCTCCTCGGCCATGAGACCGAGATTCAGACCCGCGAGCGCAACGGCCGTGCCGCGGGCAAGATCGCAGTGGCCGCGGGCGATCGGCTATTGGCGAAGATGAACGATCGCGAAACCGGACTGCGGAACGGCGACTTGATGAGCGTAGAACGGCTGCGGCACACCGCCGGCGGCGCGCAGATCGTCGCGCGCGTCGATCGCACCGGCGAGGCGATCACGATTGATCCCGCGCGCTACGCGCAGTTGCGGCACGGCTACGCCGTCACGACTCACGCCGCCCAGGGCACGACAGTCGACCGCGCCGTCGTGCTCGCCGGCGGTTCGATGACGTCTCGTGAGAGCACTTACGTGCAGATGAGCAGGCACCGCGATTCCGCCGAGATCATCGCGACACGCCAGCAGCTCCGGGCCGCCGCTGAACAGCTTGCGCCGAGCGAGCCGCTGCTCGAGCGGGTGCGCGCACTCGCCGAGGCCCGGGGCCTGGAGCGGCCGACGGAGATCACCGAGAGCCTGGCCGCCGCACAGGCCTGGCTCGCCGCCCAGGGCGAGCCGACCACCGACCTTGGCGAGCTCCACGAGCTCGTCGAGGCGATGGGCGAGAGCCGGCCGGCGGTGACCACACTCGACTATGTCGCGTCCGAGCCGGCACGGCACGACGCGGATGTGACGGCAGGCACCGCCGGGATAAATCGCGAGGCTAATCATGCGGCGGGGCAGTAAGGCAACCATGACGGGGGAAACGACGATGCGCAAGCGATGCGATATTCCACATAGCGGCCAATCACTGCGGCCACTTGTCAACGGAAAAACGGTTTCCCTCGTCGCCGTGCTCGACTGGCGTGGGCGCCGCATCGACCATTACGAGGCCATCTGGGATGAAACCGCGATCTCGCCGCTCGCCGACGATGAAGACCTCGACCCCAACGATATCGAGCAACTGGAGCGCCTGCCCGGGCGGAAGCTGCGCGACGGCGTGGGCTGGCTCGAGTCCGGTCACATCGAACCGCCGCTAATACCGGAGGACCTCGTGCTGATCGCCGGGGCCGATGTGCTTGCCGGGGCTGATAGCACCACCGCGACCGGCGTCTACGTCTCGCCGTGGCTTGGCGATGTGTGGTTGGCAATCACCGCCGACGATGGGTATTGCTACGCCCGTCGCCTGCCGACCTGGCCGAACCGGCGTAGCGCACGACGGGCCGCCCGCGCAGCCGGCGCCGGCGAGGTGATGCTTGTACGCCTCGGTGAGGGCGTATGGATTTGGATTTGACGAGGCTTCTCTATGATCCACTGCCCGTTAGCCCTCAAACCGACAATCGTCTAAAGTGGCAAAGACTCCGACAGAATCGTCTATATCGGCACTCACAGCGGTGGTAGCAATTGATGGATGGCCGTTGGCTCTCCGTAGATGAGATCAGTGTGTACCTAGGCGTCAAGCGCGACACAGTCTATCGGTGGATTGCCCAGCGCAGTATGCCCGCGCACCGAGTCGGACGGCTCTGGAAGTTTAAGAGTGACGAGGTAGATGCGTGGGTCCGCAGCGGGGGGACGCGTGCGAGTGGCAAGCCCGATGCGTGATGAAACTACTCTGCAACGCCTCGGCTTCATGACTCATACCGGCGGTGTACACGCCTCTCGCACCATCATGCTCACCGAGCTATCCACGCTCTTCGACTGCGTTGGCGCGGACGCGCCACCATCCGCGTATCGTGATGCGATTTGCCAGCAGAACTGTCTCGCCAAGCGTTCCGGGCGGAGCCGACTTCTTACGGCGCGACACCTTGCTGAAGCGTACGCGTTGGATCCCGCCAATCCGGTTTATGCAGGGCTGCGTTACTTCTGGGCTCGTGATGTATCCGCCCGCCCTCAACTAGCCTTGCTCGCAGCCGCCGCCCGGGACAGCCTGCTGCGCGACACCGCTCCCGCGATACTCGCTAGGCCACCGGGCACGCGTATCGAACGGGAGTGGGTGGAGGAACGAATCGAGTCACGCTGGCCCGAGCGCTTTAGCTCGGCGACCCGTAGGTCGGTCGCACAGAACCTCAACAGCAGCCTAACGAAGGCGGGCCTCCTTGGCGGCCGGCGAACCAAGATCCGCCGGCAGTTGAATCCCGCGATAGGCGCTGTTGCCTTCGCCTTCTACCTTGCATGGTTGCAGGGAGATAGAGGTGAGATCCTGCTACAGAATGTCTACTGCAAGCTGTTGAACGTTACCAGTGAGCGCCTGCTGGAACTCGCAGGTCAGGCGTCGGCCAAGGGGTGGATGGTCATGCGCCGCGTGGATAACGTGGTAGATGTCGATTTTCCCGCTCTAACGGATGTGGTTACTCAGGCCATGCAAACCTCCGACAAGGGAACCGCACAGAGAATCAATCCATGAGCAAGGTTAAGCGACTGATCGAGTCGTATGCCCAGTTTATCCAGCTGCCTTGGCGGGACGACGCTGCTGCTGCGCAGCGGGTAGCGTTCTGCGTCTACCCGGAGACCGAGGAACTCCGCATCCGGGCCAACCTCGGGGAGTTCGAGCTGACGACCCGACAAAGCGGGCATGACTGGATCGCTTTTGACCTGAGTGACACCTTTGCGCGGTGGATGGCCGAACAGAAGTACGCGGAGGGATACTTCCGCTCTCCGTCAAAATTGCCCACGGTACTGCACCGCTACCTCGAGTGGCTGGTTGACGGCTTCGTCGCAAACCTCGACGCCAATGAAGTTGATGACAACCATGTGGTCATGATCTACGGCGTTGGCAGTCTGTTCGGGCTGCTCAAGGTAAAGGAGGTTGTCGACCGCCTCGCACCCCATGTGCCTGGCAGACTGGTCGTGCTGTTTCCGGGCAGCTTCGAGCAGAACAACTACCGACTCTTGGATGGCTACGACGGCTGGAACTATCTCGCCACGCCGATCCTTCCCGATGGCGCAAGGTGAGCTTGCAACCGAGACCGACTGCCTCCTGTACCGCAAGGAAAGGACGCATGCGAAACCGCGAAATCTATGCCAAGGACCCATCCCAGCAACGCCTGGAGAACGAGGGGGTGGCGTACGTCAACGATGACGCCAGTAGCCGCGCCCAATCAGTACTCCGCTACGAGCTGGAGACCTTCGTCTGCGACGGCCAGTACGCCCGTGGCATGCAGGACATCCTCGACACCTACCTGCGCAACCTCAGCGGCGGCGCCTCACAGCAACCCGGTGTATGGATTAGCGGCTTCTTCGGGTCGGGCAAGTCGCACCTGGCCAAAGTGCTTCGCAACCTTTGGGAAGACTTCACCTTCGACGACGGCGCCACTGCGCGGGGGATCACTACGCTGCCCCAAGAGGTTGGCGACCAACTCAAAGAGTTGTCCACCCAGGGCAGGCGCCATGGAGGGCTGTTCGCCGCCTCAGGTACTTTGGGTGCGAGCTCGCGCGACAAGAGCGTGCGCCTTGCACTCCTGTCCGTCATTTTCCGCGCCGCCGGCCTCCCGCGGCAGTACCCCGTCGCACGTTTCGTCATGTGGCTGCGGGATGAAGGCATTCTCGACGAGGTGCGGAACGATGTCGAGGCTCGTGGCGATGACTGGCAGGAAGAGCTGGACAACTTCTACGTGGCGGAGTCGCTCCACGAGGCGCTGGTCAAGGCGAAGCCGAGGACGTTCAGCAGCGTAGAATCTTGTGCCGAGACGCTGAGCCACCTTTACCCGCACGTCACTGACGTCAGCAGCGACGACATGCTCAAGGCGATTCGTCAGGCCATAAGTCGTGACGGCAAGATGCCCCTCACGTTGGTGGTGCTGGACGAAGTACAGCAGTACATCGGCTCCGATGGCCAGCGCTCCATCGAGGTCCAGGAAGCCGTCGAGGCGTGTTGCAAGGAGCTCGGCAGCCGACTGATGTTCGTTGCAACCGGCCAGACTGCGATCACCGGCACCAGCAACCTGGCGCGCTTGCAGGGCCGCTTCACTACCCGCATCGAGCTCTCCGACGCCGACGTGGACGCGGTCATTCGCCAGGTGGTGCTGGCCAAGAAGCCCGATGCGAAGGGCCCCGTCACTGAGGTGATGGAGGAGAACCTAGGCGAGATTTCCCGTCACCTCGCTGATACTTCCATCGCGCATCGCCAGGAGGATACGAGGCACTTCGCGCAGGACTATCCCATCCTGCCCGTACGTCGGCGCTTCTGGGACGCTGCGCTGCGGGTTCTCGACCAGACCGGCACTGATAGTCAGCTTCGCAACCAGCTGAGCATGATCCACAAGGCGATCCAGACCAACCTGGACGCGCCCTTGGGCAACATCATCCCGGGTGACTACCTCTACTTCGACGCCGCCGACCGGCTGTTGCAGGCGCGCATGCTGCCGCGCAAGCTGCATGACGCCACTCTGCGCTGGCTCGAGGGCAACGAGGATGAGCACCTGATGGCGCGCGCCTGCGCGCTCGTATTTCTGATTAACAAGGTGGCTGGCACCAATACCGAGCTCGGGCTGAAGCCGACGCTGAGCAACATCGCCGATCTGCTGGTGGACGATCTTACGGCCGGAAGCAGCACGCTGCGCGGTCACCTGCCAACATTGCTCGATCGATGCGAGTTCATCATTAAGGTCGGTGACGAATACCGTATCCAGACGGAGGAAAGCGCCGCTTGGAATGACGCCTTTCTCAGCCACAAGAACAGGCTCGGCAACGCAACGCATCAGGTCGAGACCGAGCGGGAAGACCTGATTCGGCAGCATTTCGCCAAACAGGTCGGGAACCTCTCATTGGCCCACGGGGAGGCGAAGGTTCCGCGGCCACTGTCGCCGGTATTCGACACGGTGCTGCCTGGCGACGCGCCTGAGAAGCTCTACGTGTGGGTTCGCAACGGCTGGTCGGACGACGTGAGCCAGTTACGAGCCGACGCACGTCAAGCGGGATCGGAATCTCCCACGTTATTCGTCTTCATCCCGAAGCGTTCTGCCGATGAGCTGCGAAACCAGCTGATCGAATACAAGGCGGCGACGGCCACCCTTGAGACCCGCGGCACGCCGGGTACCCCAGAGGGCCAGGAAGCTCAGGCCGCCATGCAGACGACGCGCGACACCGCCCAGCGACGGATCAACGAGTTGTTGGACGAGGCCTTCAGCGGCGCCCAGGTCTTCCAGGGCGGCGGTAACGAGCTCGTTGGTGCCACGCTGCGAGAAGCCATCCTCGAGGGGGCTGAAAATGCCCTGACGCGGCTTCACCCCAAGTTCCACCAGGCCGACCACGCGAACTGGGACAAGGTATATGCCAAGGCCAAACAGGGTGCGCCCGACGCACTGAAGGCCGTGGGTCATGACGGTGAGCCCCAGGCCCATCCGGTCTGCAAGGCCATTCTCGGCTATCTAGGCAACGGTAAGAAGGGTAGCGAGATCCGCGAGCACTTCGAGCATGGCGAGTACGGCTGGCCACAAGACGCCGTAGACGGCGCCCTGCAGGTGCTCCTGGTTGCCGGCCAGATCCGGACCGTCGATGGGACAGCGCCCCAGGACCTGGATCGCCGCGCCATTGGCAAGACCGAGTTCCGCGTGGAAGCCACCACGATATCCGCCAGCGAGCGCATCAAGATCCGTAAAGTGATGCAGAAGCTGGGCGTCCAGGCCAAAGCTGGCGAAGAGTCGCCCAAGGCGCCCGAGTTCGTCGAGAAGCTACGATCTCTGGCGGACCGTGCCGGTGGTGATGCCCCACTACCACCCCCCCCCAGCACCGATGCCCTCGAGGCAATACGCCTGAGCAGTGGCAATGACCAGCTCAAGGCCATCGTCACCAATCAGGACGAACTCCTCACTGCGATCGATGAGTGGCAGGCCATCGCGGACAAGATTGCGCAGCGCCAGCCCGCCTGGGCAACTCTCATGCATCTGGCGAATTACGCCAGGGGCGAGCAAGACGCCGAGCCGCTGCTGGCTCAGGTGGATCAGATCCGTGAGCACCGCTCCCTGCTCGATGAGCCGGACCCCATCCAACCCCTGCTGAGCAACCTCACGCAGTACTTCCGTGACGCCTTGAATACCTTGCGGGAACGCTACGAAGCGGAGCATGCAGCGGGTATGGCGCGGCTGGAAGCAGATGAAAACTGGCAGCAATTGTCCCCCGAACAGCGCCATGATCTCCTGGAACCGAAGCGCCTCACCAACGCCCACGCGCCGAAGATCGCACTCGGCTCCACCGACGAGGTACTGGAGACGTTAGAACGCGTGCGCCCGGATGCCTTGGCCGACCGCATCGCCGCGCTGTCTAGCCGCTTCGATGAGGTTTTGACAGCGGCTGCTGAGGCCATGGAGCCCCAAGCCCAGTTCGTCAGGCTGCCGCGCCGCACACTCAAAAGCGAGGCCGAGATCGATGCCTGGCTGGAGGAAGCGCGCGATCAGCTCCAGCAGGCCCTGCAGGCCGGACCCGTGATCACCCAATAGGGGCGGCGACAGGGCATGAGGTCACGCCGCGATATCGAGGCGCTGCTGGAGGAGCTGGAGCACTACATCGCCGATGAGCTGGAAGACCAGGACCTAGACTTCAAGCAGTGGGACACCAAGAGCCGCAATAAGGCCGTGGAGAAGGTCGTCGAAATGGCCATCTGCATGGTCAACGGCGGGGGAGGCACTGTGGTGTTCGGCGTGGCGGATCGTGTCTCCGGCCGTGAACAGGCTGTCCTGGGTGTCCCGCCAGAAGTCGACGTCAATATCCTGAAGCGGGCCGTCTATGACCAGACCGACCCGCATGTCACTCCGGTGTTCGATGAACTCCACGTGCCGGAAGGCACCGGCCGGGTGCTGATCATGCAGGTGCACCCGGGCATGCCGCCCCATACCGACACCAGGGGTGGCGGTACCATACGCATCGGCAAGGAGTGCAAACCGCTCACCGGCACCCAGCGCCGCAAGATCGGCGTGGAGACCGGCGATACCGATTACACCGCCGAGACGCTGGGTCCCGTCGACGATGCCCTCTTCTCGCCTGTCGCCATGGAAGCGCTTCGCCACCTGGCACAGCGTGAAAGAGTCCCGGATGAACTCCTGCGCCGCTCCGACCGGGAGTTGCTCGATACCCTGGGACTGATCCGCAAGGGGCAGGTCACCCGCGCCGCTATCCTGTTGGCCGGTACCGAAGAAGCCCTGCGCGAGCATGTGCCGGGCCACCTGTGGACCTTCCTGCAGATGCGCTCCGATACCGACTACGGCGTTCGCGAGGACCGCGTCAGCGCCCTGCCCCTATCGGTGCAGCGCATCGAGGAGCTGCTGGTGCCCTTCAACCCCATCACCACCGTGCAGCAGGGCATGTTTCACTTCGAGTACCGCACCTGGCCCGAGGTCGCGGTGCGCGAGGCGCTGATGAACGCCTTCTGTCACGGAGACCTGCGCCTCGCCGGTCCCGTGATGGTCAAGCTCTACCCCCAGCGCCTGGAGGTCAGCAACAACGGTGGCTTCATCGCAGGGATCAGCGAGCACAACATCCTCCACCACCAGCCGGCCGCCCGAAACCCGCTGCTGGTCGATGCGCTGGTCAAGCTGCGCCTGGTCAACCGCAGCAACCTCGGGGTCAGCCGCATGTTTGAGGCCATGCTGATGGAAGGTAAGGAGCCCCCGGTGATCCGCGAGATCGGCGACTCCGTCTCGGTGATCTTCCAGAAGCGGGAGATCAATGCCGCGTTTCGGCGGTTCGTGGCCGAAGAGAGCGAGCGCGGCCGCAACCTCGGGGTCGATCAGTTGCTGCTACTGCAGTATTTCCTGCAGCACCCCGAGGTGGATACCGGCACAGCGGCGAGGCTCTGCCAGCGCACCGAGCCAGAAACCCGAGAGCTGCTCGCCGATATGGAGCGACAGGGCTACGTCGAGCATGGGGGAAGCGGTCGCGGGGCCTATTGGAGCATTCACCCCGAACTCTATGCACGGCTTCGTGCCGATGGCAACGCGGAGACTCGCCGCCGCATCGATTGGGATGCCGCCAAGACCCGGGTACTCAGCATCCTGATCGAACGCGCCAAGCGCGGCGAGGTGGGGCTGAGCAACAAGGAGATCCGCCAGATCACCCGCTTCGACCGCAACCACGCCTATCGCCTGATGCGCGAGCTACGGGAAGAAAACCCGCAGATCCAGCCCCCCGGGAAGGGCAAGCATGCCCGTTACGAATACCGCAATACGTAGGGCAATGCGCTGCGCATTGGGGTGAGCATTAAACCCAGCTCAATGCGCACTGCAATGCTCACGCGCAATAAACACGCATTCGCAGGGAAAACGTTGGAAGGGATAAACAAGGACGGCAGCATGCAGCCACTCGACAAGACACTCCGCAACCAGCTCGACCGCACCGTGCGCACGGCCCGCCCGGTGGCCGAACAGGCCGCCGAGGCGGCCCTGGAGCAGCTCGGTCTCGGCGAGGAGAACCCGCCCAGCTACCTCGGTGAAGACCAGCGCGCCCTGCGCCGTCGGCTGCGCGCCCACGCCCGTAGCCTCGGCGACCCGCTTAAGGACGGCGCCCAGGCGACGACCCGCCTGATCCATGAGGTCGCCTATGAGCACTGGCACCGCATGATCTTCGCCCGCTTTCTGGCCGAGAACGAGCTGCTGATGTACGAGGGGGTGGCCGTCACCCTGGAGGAGTGCGAGGAGCTGGCCGAGGAGGAAGGCCATGCCAGCGGCTGGGCCCTGGCCGCCCGGCTGGCCAGCACCATGCTGCCCCAGGTGTTCCGCGTCGACAGCCCGGTATTCGAGCTCACCCTGGCCGCCGAGTACCAGCGCGAGTTGGAAGAGCTGCTGGCCGGTCTGCCGGTGGAGGTCTTCCACGCCAGCGACAGCCTGGGCTGGGTCTACCAGTTCTGGCAGACCGACAACAAGGAGCGCATCAACCGCTCCGAGGTGAAGATCGGCACCGACGAGCTGCCCGCCGTCACCCAGCTCTTCACCGAGCCCTATATGGTCAGCTTCCTACTGGATAATAGCTTGGGCGCCTGGTGGGCCGTCCGCCGCCTGTCGGAAATCGACCTGGCCAACGCCGAAAGCGAACAGGAATTGCGCGACAAGGCCAGCCTGCCCGGCGTGCCGCTGGAATATCTACGCTTCGTCAAGGACGAGGAGACCGGGCACTGGACCCCCGCCGCCAGCACCTTCGATGCCTGGCCACAGAGCCTCGCCGAGCTCAAGACCCTGGACCCCTGTTGCGGCAGCGGCCACTTCCTGGTCGCCGCCCTGCTGATGCTGGTGCCCATGCGCATGGAGCTGGAGGGCCTTAGCTCTCGTGACGCCGTGGATGCGGTGCTGCGCGACAACTTGCACGGCCTGGAGATCGATCAGCGCTGCGTGGAACTCGCCGCCTTTGCCCTGGCCCTTACCGCTTGGCGCTACCCCGGTGCCGGCGGCTATCGCAAGCTGCCAGAACTGCACCTGGCCTGCTCCGGCCTGCCCATCAGCGTGGCCAAAGAGGAGTGGAAGGCCTTGGGGCTCGGCAAGAAGAACCTCACCATCGCCCTGGACTGGCTCTACGACAGCTTCAAGGACGCCCCCATCCTCGGCAGCCTGCTCGACCCCACCCGGACCAGTGCCGCCAAGATCGCCCAGTGGGAGGAGCTGTCCGAGGCGCTGAATCAGGCGCTCTCTCAAGAAAACACCCAGGAAGGCAGCGACGAGCAGCATGAAGCCGCCGTCACCGCCCAGGGCCTGGCCAAGGCCGCCACGCTGCTGGGGGATCGATATCACTGGGTCATCACCAACGTGCCCTACCTGGCCCGCGGCAAGCAGCATCCGAGGCTTCAAGAGTTCTGTGCCGACTACTACCCGGCGGCCAAGAATGACCTGGCCACAGTCTTTCTCGATCGCTGCCTGGAGCTCTGCGTGGAAGGCGGCACCACCAGCAATGTGTTGCCGCAGAACTGGCTGTTCCTGACCAGCTACAAGAAGTTTCGAGAAAAGCTACTACAGAATGATGTTTGGCATTTGATTGCGAGGCTGGGCCCTGGAGCTTTCGAGACCATCAGCGGTGAGGTAGTAAAAGCAGTTCTTATCAACATAAGCCGAAGCTATAGCATAGGCCAGTCAGCAGACCTTCTAGCTTCAGGCAGCCAACGCAACCTGATACGGGGTATTGATGTATCTCAAGCTAGAAAAGAAGTTAAAAAAGCATCTAGGTTGCTAGCCGATGAAGTGCAGAGCATAGAACAGTATAATCAACTAAAAAATCCAGACGCAACAATTTCTCTTGACCAGTCTCCTAAACTTCCATTGCTTTCAGAATATGCAAGTGCTTACACAGGCCTCCAAACAGGAGACCTACCAAGGTATGTGATTCATTTTTGGGAATTAGGAGAAAAGACTTCTGAATGGATCTTCCAAATGGGCACTATTAAAAAAAGCTGCCATTATGGAGGACGCTCATTCCTGTTGCTTTGGGAGCAGGGAGAGGGGGCATTGTCACGTAGCCCCGGGGCCTATCTTCGCGGGCAGAACGTCTGGGGAGAACATGGCGTACATATTTCACAAATGGGAAACATTCCAGTAACTATTTACGGGGGGAACTGTTGGTCAAATAGTGGAGCTACAATAATACCGCATGACAATAATGATCACCCAGCAATATGGGAGTTTTTCAGATCAGGTTTTTTCCAAGAAGCCCTGAGAAAAAACAACCCCAAGATGAATATAGATCCGGGATATTTTGAGAAAATAGGAATCGATATTTCTTATTGGGAGGCCACGTCTCTCGCTTTATACCCCCATGGACTCCCCAAACCCTACTCCGACGATCCTACCCAATGGATCTTCCACGGCCATCCCTGCGGCTCGGTCATCTGGGACGAGGAGGCCAAATGGACCGCTCATGGCCCGCTGCGCACCGATGATACCGTGCTGCAGGTCGCCGTGGCCCGGTTACTGGGCTACCGCTGGCCGGCGGAGCTGGACCCGGAGATGGAGCTGGCCGAGGAGCAGCGCGAATGGGTCAATCGCGGCGAGGCGCTGCTCGGCCATGCCGACCGCGACGGCATCGTCTGTCTGCCCGCCGTGCGCGGTGAGCGCCGCGCCGTGGACCGCCTGGAGGCACTGCTGGCCGACGCCTACGGCGACCAGTGGTCCGCCACCACCCGCGGCAAGCTGCTGGAGAGCGTCGACCACGCCGGCAAGGACCTGGAGAGCTGGCTGCGTGACAAGTTCTTCGCTCAGCACTGCAAGTTCTTCCAGAACCGCCCCTTCATCTGGCACATCTGGGACGGCCTCAAGGACGGCTTCTCGGCGCTGGTGAACTATCACAAGCTCGACTACAAGGCCCTGGAAACCCTCACCTACACCTACCTGGGCGACTGGATCACCCAGCAGAAGAAGCAGATCAACGACGGCGTCGACGGGGCTGAAGCCCGGCTGGCCGCCGCCGAGGCCCTGCAGAAGAGCCTGGAGCTGATCCTGGAAGGCGAGGCGCCCTACGACATCTTCGTGCGGTGGAAGCCGCTGGAGGAACAGCCCATCGGCTGGCACCCCGACCTCAACGACGGTGTGCGCCTCAACATCCGCCCTTTCATGACCGTGCCCGACGTCAAGAAGAAAGGCGCCGGCGTCCTCCACGACAAGCCCAACATCAATTGGAGAAAGGACCGGGGCAAGGACGTGGAATCCGCTCCTTGGTACCACCTCGGCCCTGAGCTGGGCGAGGCGAAGGGCGCCCGTATCAACGACCACCACCTGACGCTCGCGGAAAAGCGCAGGGCGAGAAAGCAAGCAGGGAGCAACGAAGCAGGATGACCAAGAAGATCAGTGGCGCGGAGTTTCCGCTCGCCAAGATATTCAGTTCCGAATTCGAGTACCGGATCCCATCCTACCAGCGGCCCTATGCATGGACCGTGGATCAGGCATCCGAGCTGTTCGATGACCTCTACGACTTCCATGTCAGTGAGGACGAAGAGGGCTATTTCCTCGGAAGCATCGTGCTGATCAAGGAGGAGGGGAGGTCCGAGGCCGACGTGATTGATGGTCAGCAACGACTGACCAGCCTGACTATCCTGCTGGCGGTTATCGCATCCCTGATCGAGGGTGAGGAACATCGGTCCACTCTCAACAAGTACATCATGGAGCCCGGCAACCCGTTTGAGGGACTCGAACCCAAACCGCGGCTCACGCTGCGAGGGAAGGATCAAGACTTCTTCGCCCGGTACGTGCAGGGCATGCGCTTCGACGATCTCCTGGCGCTGGGCTCGCACACGCTGGAGAACGAAGCGCAAAAGAACATTCAGGTGAACAGTCAGTTGTTGTTGAACCGGGTTACCGATCGGTTTGGCAACGACCAGCAAGCGCTGCGCCGGTTTGTAGGGTTTCTGCTACAACGCTGCTTTCTGGTGGCGGTATCCACACCCAGCCAGAAGTCGGCCTTTCGGGTGTTTTCGGTGATGAACAGTCGGGGGCTGGATTTGCAGCCGACCGACATTATCAAAGCGGACGTTATCGGACAGCTGCCGTCGGAGGAAATGCAGGAGGTGTACAACGCGCGTTGGGAAGACATGGAGGTGGAGCTGGGGCGTTCCGGGTTCAACGATTTGTTCGCCTACGTGCGGATGATCTATTCCCAAGAGAAAGCGAAACGCGCGCTACTGGAAGAATTCCGGGATCATGTCCTCACACGAACCACCGGTGCGACGGCGTTGATCGAAGATGTTCTTGAGCCCTATGCGGAAACCCTCTCTACTTTGCGAGAGGTCAATTACGTCGCCGAAACCGATGCGGACAAAGTCAATCGCTATCTGCATTGGCTTAACCGTATTGATAACTCCGACTGGGTGCCGCCGGCGATGACCTTTCTCGCCGAACACAAAGATGACCCGACCTATGTCGAGTGGTTTTTCAACCGGCTCGAGCGACTTGCTGCGTATATGCACATCTGCGCACACAATGTAAACCAGCGAATCGAAAGGTATGCGCAGTTAATCGCTGCGTTGCAGCGGACCCATAGCCGGGACGATCGGGTGCAGGCCGTCGAATTAACGGAAGAGGAGAAGGCCGCAATGCGGCGCGCCTTGGATGGCGACATCTACACCCTGACCGCGCGGCGCCGCAATTACCTGATGTTGCGGCTGGACTCGTTTGTCTCGGATGGCGCGGCCTCCTACGACCCGACGCTTCTCACCATCGAGCATGTATTGCCGCAGTCGGTACCGGACGGCAGCGAGTGGGAGCAGCAGTGGCCGATGCCGGAGAAGAGAGCACAGTGGGTGCATCGTCTAGCCAACTTGGTGCCCTTGAACAAGCGGCGGAATTCCCAGGCGCAGAACTTCGACTTTGAGAGGAAGAAGAACGCCTATTTCCGCGGCCGCAGCAATGTATCCTCATATGCGCTGACCAGTCAGGTCCTGGCACACAAGAAATGGACGCCGGACGTTGTCCAGGAACGGCAGAAGTACCTGTTGGACGCGCTGGCCGACGGGTGGGATCTCTGAAACGCATGGTACTGATCGAGCGGTTGGCCGAGGCGATTCGGCGAGCCTCCGCACATAACCCGGACGTGCAAGCGGCACCGGCCTGCATACTCTGGCCTGACCGGGAGCGCCTTTGGGAGCCGGTGATCGCGCAAATCCAGGCGCAGCTTCCGGAGCTTTTGGTGCTCGGTGACTATGCGCCGGAGGCGCGACGTGGTCCGGCGATCTGGCTGCGCTGCGCCATCGCCGGCACGCTGGACGACGTGACGGTCGATCCGGAAACGCCGCCAGTCATTTATCTGCCCGGCGTCGGCCGACAGGACCTGCGCGCCGTCAGCGAGTGTCCGGACTCCCTCAAACCGCTGGCGGAATTGCAGTATCGGGGCGTGCTGTGGTCGCAGGTGAACGCCAAGGACTGGACGCCGCGCGCCTTTCTCTCGTCCCAGCAGGGGGGCCTCGGGTTGGACATCCCAGGCGACAGTGCCACGCGCCAGGCGCTGCTGGCGGCGTTGCCCCGGCTGCTGAACGAAGAAGTCGAGGATCTGCAGGGCCAGCACCTGGACGCCGATGCGCTGAACACGCTGCTCACCGGGGGCGATCCCGTTCGCGACCTGCTGGACTGGCTCAGCCAACCGGAGAGCATGAAGGCCAGCTTGCCAGCCCATGAATGGAAGGCCTTCTGTCATGTCTGCGCATCCCGCTATGGCGTACACCCCGAACAACACAGTGCGCTGGAAGCCGTCGAGAAACTCACCCAGCGACAGGGCACGTGGAAAACGGTGTGGACGCGCTTCGCGGAGGCGCCGCACCGTTATCCGGAGCTTATCCGGCAGATTCGCCAGCTTACGCCCCCAGACCTGGGGCTCTTTCCGGCTCCAGAAGACATGGAGGTCTGGCCGCAGCTCAACCGACAGGAGGAGGACAGGCTCTATGACGCCCTGTCCAGGTTGAGTGATCTGCCGGCCCACGAGGCTCGGGATCGGCTCGAGATGCTGGAGCGCGAGCATGGTATGCGCCGGGCGTGGGTGTGGGCCGAGCTGGGTGAAAGTCCTTTAGCCGTCGCCCTGGCGCCACTCGCCCAGCTTGCCCAGGTGACCCGGCGGAGCCTGGCCGGTGGCGAGCCCGAGGATATGCGCCAGGCCTATGCCGCCGACGGGTGGAAGGCGGATGATGCGCTGCTGACCGCGCTGGCGGCAGTGAATGGGCAGCGTGAGCAGGAGGCCGTCTTCACCGCGATACGTACCGTCTACATGCGATGGGCCGACGAGGCGGCCCGTCACCTACAGCAAACCTGGCGGCCAGGAGTGGATGGGCTCAAACGGGGGGCCACCTCCCCTCGCGCACACGAAGAGGAGTGCGTGCTGTTCGTGGATGGCCTGCGGCTGGATTGCGGCAAGCGATTGGCCAAGAGGCTTGCCAGTCTGGGATTGGCGGTCGAGGAGCACACCACCTGGGCGGCGTTGCCCAGTGTGACCGGCACCGGGAAATATGCGGTGGCACCCATCCTAAATAGCGATGCTATCCACGAAGAACCCGCTGGTTATCAGTTCACGCCGATCACTCAGCACCTGTTCAAGAAGCTACTGCACGAGCACGGGTGGCAGGTGCTCGAGCGACGCCAGGTGGAACGCCTGCACAAGGAGACACTGGACACCTCAAGGCCCGCCTGGTGTGAGTTCGGCGATATCGACCACGCCGGACACGAGCGCGGCTGGAAGCTGGCCCAGCATGTCGACGACATGTTGGCCGAGGTAACGGAGCGCATCGAAGCCTTGCTGGCCCAGGGCTGGCCGCAGGTACGAGTGGTCACCGATCACGGGTGGCTGCTTCTCCCCGGAGATCTGCCAAAAACGGAGCTGTCTGCCAGCCTGGTAGAGACCAAGTGGGGACGCTGCGCGCAGCTAAAGCCCGGCGCGCGCACCGATGCGGTGCGCTTCCCCTGGTACTGGAATGAGCAGGCGCACTTCGCCCTCGCAGAGAGCATTCACTGCTTCAAGGCGGGCGAAAGCTATGCTCATGGGGGTCTCAGCGTCCAGGAGTGTGTCACGCCGGAGCTCGTCGTAACTGGTACCGCCGGTCCCAGGCCCTCGGTATTGATTGACGATCTGGTGTGGAAAGGGCTGCGCTGCACACTGGCTGTGGAGGGAGACACCGACGGAATGACGTTGGACGTACGCCATCACGCTGGCGATCCGACAAGCAGCCTCGCTCTCTCCCCCAAGCCCTTCAAAACAGGAGGCAAGGCTTCGGTCGTGGTCGCCGATGACGATCGTGAGGGAGAGACAGCCCAGGCCGTCATTCTCGACAGCGCGGGACGGGTGATTGCGCAGCGCTCGACTACCGTCGGCGGCGAGCACTGACAAAGGGGACGTCATGGAACTCGATGAGCTCGATCGTAAGGCCGCCGAGCAACTGGATGGTTTCTTGGTCCGCAAGGACCTGGTGCGGACCTTTGCCCGCCAGTTCCCAGTGCCGACTTACGTGGTGGAGTTTCTGCTCGGACGTTACTGCGCCAGCACCGACCCGGAAGAAATCGAAGAGGGGCTCGAGGTTGTCCAGCGACAGCTTCAGTCGCGCACCATCAAGGCTGGAGAGGAGGAGTTATTCAAGGCACGCGCCCGGGAGAAGGGAGACATCAAGATCATTGACCTCATCCAGGCGCGGCTGGACACCAAGAGCGATAGCTACCTCGCCACCCTCCCGAGCCTGCGCCTGAACGATGTGCGTATCCCCGAGGAATTGGTAAGCGAGCACGAGCGGATGCTGACCGGCGGCTTCTATGCGGAGGTCACCCTTGCGTATGACTCCGGTGTTGCCCAGGAACAGGGCGGACGCCCATTTGGTATTCGGGCGCTGCGCGAAATCCAGCTCTCCAAGCGCAATGTCCTCGACGAGCTGGCACGGGCCCGGAGCGGCTTCACGACAGAGGAGTGGAAGGCGTTTCTGCTGCGCTCCACCGGCATCGAGCCCGCCGGGCTCACGGAGCGGCAGAAGGACGCGATGCTGCTGCGAATGGTCCCCTTCGTGGAGCGCAACTATAACCTCGTCGAGCTGGGACCTCGAGGCACCGGGAAGAGCCACCTATTTCAGCAGGTGTCCCCTTACGCCCACCTGATCTCTGGCGGCAAGGCGACCGTGGCAAAGATGTTCGTCAACAACTCCAATGGCCAGCGTGGTTTGGTCTGCCAGTATGACGTGGTTTGCTTCGACGAGGTCTCCGGCATTTCCTTCGACAACAAGGATGGCGTCAACATCATGAAGGGCTACATGGAGTCCGGCGAATTCTCTCGAGGCAAGGAGAGTATCCGTGCGGACGGTTCCCTGGTGATGGTCGGGAACTTCGAT
Organism: Arhodomonas sp. SL1; assembly: GCF_052060015.1. Lineage (NCBI taxonomy): Bacteria > Pseudomonadati > Pseudomonadota > Gammaproteobacteria > Chromatiales > Ectothiorhodospiraceae > Arhodomonas > Arhodomonas sp. SL1. Next base: position 317,767 of record NZ_JBPODZ010000003.1, read on the forward strand.
GTGGACGTCGAGCATCAGCAGCGTATCGGGCATCTATTCGGTCCGCTCCCGGAGGAGATGCGCTACGACACCGCCTTCATGGACCGTATCCACGCCTTTTTGCCGGGCTGGGACGTACCCAAAGTTGGCAAAGACTTGCTGACCGATCATTTCGGTCTGGTAAGCGACTTCCTCTCCGAATGCTGGAGCCAACTACGCAACCAGAGTCGCGTTTCCCAGTGGCAGGGTCGAGTGTTCTTCGGTGGTGCCCTTTCAGGGCGAGACAGCAATGCCGTGAACAAGACGGCGAGCGGACTGCTGAAGCTACTGTACCCAGGCACCGACTCGACGCCCAGTGATGAAGACCTTGAGTGGGCGATCCATATCGCCATGGAGGCCCGTCGACGCGTCAAAGAGCAGCAGAAACGCATCGGTGCCGCTGAGTTCCGTAACACACACTTCAGCTACACCATGGGCGAGGACGGCGTCGAGAAGTTCGTGGCAACTCCAGAGCTGCAGAGCGACAATAGCATTGGTAGCGATCCGCTGGAGCCCGGGCAGGTTTGGGCCATTAGTCCCGGCGGGCAGGCCAGTGGCGGCCAGGAAGAACATTCCGGCCTGTTCCGTATCGAGGTCAACGAAGCCCCCGGGTCGGGGGTGAAGATCCTGAATAAACCGGTACCGCCAGCGTTTCGCGAGAGCGTCGGCTATGCCGAGCAGAATCTCTATAGCCGTTCGGCACAGCTTGTCGGTGACAAGGACCCTCGCCAGCATGAGTTCGCCGTCCAGCTTCGCGCGTTTGATGCGGCCAAAAGCGGTAGCAAATTGGGGGTCGCCGCCCTGATCGCCATGAGCTCATCGTTGCTCAAGCGCAGCCTCCGCGGAGGGCTAATCGTAGTCGGGGAGATCAACTTGGGAGGCTCAATCGAGCCAGTCCACAATCCGGTCACTTTGGTAGAAATTGCTGTCGAGAAGGGGGCAAGCGCCATTCTTATGCCGGTTACTTGTCGAAAACTGCTGTTCGACCTCTCTGACGAGATGGCTACGAAGGTCGACATTCAGTTCTATTTGGATGCGCGCGATGCACTACTTAAGTCTTTAGGGGAATGATTGCCGGTAGAGTCGCCCCTCTGTTCGACCAGATATCACCAAGAGCTCGTGTAGGGTGTCGACCTCGCCCCTTCCGCTCGCCGGTGGCGCGTCCCTGCGCCGGGTGCGTTCGGCAACTGGGTCAATTCTGATGGCCACAGGGGGGGCAAAAGCGCGATGGCCATTGGCACCCCGCTTCCCGGTCGGGCGGCCCGGCTCTTGGCGGGCCGTGTCACATTATTGCGGCGGGAAGAAGACGGCCATGATCGGCACGCCTATCAGTAGCGAGAGTAGGACCAGCGCGACTACGCCGTTCATGATTTGCCACGGCGTTTTCTTTCCGGTTTCCTCGTAATACCGACGGCGCTCGCGGTTCTTCTGAACGACGCGATTCGGATGCGGGTACGGCTCAAGGTTCTTAAAGCCGCAACCGATTTCATACAGCGACTGTGCCGACTTCTCGGCATGCAACACCGCTACGCGCTGTTTCTGCACGTCCTCGTCAGCCCAGATGTCATCGGCGGGAACGCCGCGCGCTTCCGCCGCTTGACTGATCGCGTCGAGAAGACCGCGGAGCTGTCGATAGCACTCCTGGAGCTCGCCGATCGCTTCGGCCTGTTCCGCGAGCTCTCCGTTCTGCCGTTTAATCTGATTGTACCGGCCGCCGGCCATTCCGGCCCAGAAATAGGCATCGGAGTCCATGTTCAGACCTCCCTGTCGTTGTTCATGGTGGCGCGTGGCAAGCGCAATCGACGTTCACGGTAATGCTACATGTGCTCGTTGCACAAGCGTACTTCGACGCCGTTGGCGGTATCAATGCACATCGTGGCCGCCCGGCGGCAGCGTCCACCGCGCGCGGCGAGCGCGGCAGCAGCGGTGGTGTGGTGAGGCTTGAGTGCTCGACATGGCGTCCGCTCCGGTTGCTGTGACCAAGAGGAACGCCGCTGTGACTTTGCTGTGACTCGGAGGGAGGCGGCAGTTACACAAGATCGCGTAAATACCTGATTTTATGGTGGGCCCTGCTGGATTCGAACCAGCGACCAGCGGATTAAAAGTCCGATGCTCTACCAGCTGAGCTAAGGGCCCACGAGAGGCGAGATACTAGCGAATCGACGGCGGCCCGACAACAACCGCCGTCGCTCGCTGCGGATCACCCGTCGATCTGCTCCAGACGCTGGCGTGCCAGGCTGGCCGCGGAGGAATCCGGATAGGCCTGGACCACCTCGCGGAGTGTTTCCCGGGCCTGGGTCAGGCGTCCACGCTCGTAGTGGATATAGCCGATCTTGAGCAGGGCGTCAGGGCGCTTGCCGCTGTCGTCGTAGTCGCCGAGGACGCGCTGGAATTCGGTAAGCGCCTGATCGAATTCCCGGACCACGTAGTGGCTCTCGCCGAGCCAGTAGCGGGCGTTGTCGGCGTACTCGCTGTCCGGGTGGCGTTCGAGGAAGGCGGTGAACGCTTCGTTGGCGTCCTCGTATTCCCCCGCACGCAGCGTTTCGAAGGCCGATTCATAGGCCGCCTCCGCGTCGTCGCCGCCCTCGCCGGTGTCAGCGACCGTGGTTCCGGCATCCGGGGTGCCGGCACCTCCGGTGCCTTCCCCGGCTGCGGCGTCCGCCTGCCCGGAAGAGCCTTCCGACGGCGCCTGACCACCGGACGGCGCGGAGGGAGGCGCGACTGCCTCGCCGGAGGCGTCACCCCCGCCGTCCTCGAGCTCGAGAAGCCGCATATCCACGTCCTGGTAGATCTTGCGCTGGCGCTCCTCCAGCTCCTGGACGCGTCGGTTGAGCTCGTCGATTCGGCCGTTGAGGCTTCGGATCTCATCCTCGAGGCTGCCGAACTGATTGATCATACGGGTCAGCGCGCCACTGTCGAGTCGCCGCTCCAGGGCGTCTACCCGTTGTTCCAGGTCGCGCTCGGACTGTGCCACCGCCGGTGACGCGGTTGTGGCGAGGGCGAGGGCCACCGCCGCAACGGTGGACCGGGATCGGGTCGGAATCTTTGCCTTCATCATGATGTGCTAGCGCTCATAAACCAGTTCGGCGCGACGGTTCTCCGCCCATGCATCCTCGTTGTGGCCGGGATTGGCGGGTTTCTCCTCACCATAGCTGACCACGCTGACCTGATCACCCGCGGCGCCGTTGAGGGTGAGGACGTCGGCCACCGACTGCGCCCGGCGCTCGCCGAGGGCGAGGTTGTACTCCCGGCTGCCGCGCTCGTCGGTGTGGCCCTCGATGATGACGCTGACCTCCGGGTGGGTGGCGAGGTACTCGGCGTGGTCGGTGAGGGTCTCGACGTCCTCCGGGCTGAGCTGAGAGCTATCGAACTCGAAATAGAAGATGCGCTGGGACAACGGGCTGGCTGGATCGTCGAGGTCGGCGCTGGTGAACCCGGAGGTGCCGTCCGCCCCCCGGGCCTCGGCCCCGGTGCCTTCGGCGCCGGCACCATCCTCGCTTCCATCCATGCCGGCGCGCTCACCTGCCAGTTCGCCGTCCGCGGCGGCACGATCCTCGCTTTCGGTCTGGTCGGTGGTTGCGCAGCCGCCGAGCGCTGCGGCGAGGAGGGCAATGAAGATCCATTGGATGGTACGGGTCATGGCGTCGTTCTCCGATTCTCTTTCATGAGTGAGTCAGTTGCAGTCATTCGGGCGACCAGGCGGGCTCCCGCACCTCGCCCCCCGAGCGCACCAGGTCGGCCTCGGCACGACCATGCACGGAGATGGTGGCGATGGTCGGCGTGCCGCCGTGGGAACGGGTATAGGCGAGCATCACCCCGTTGGGGGACAACGCGGGGCTTTCGTCGAGTGGCCCCTGGCTGAGCACGCTGGTGGCATCGGTCTCCAGATCCTTGATGGCAATGCGGAATTCCCCGTTGCGCCTATGGACCATGGCCAGCAGTTTGCCGTCCGCGGAGATATCCGGTGAGGCGTTGTAGTCCCCCTCCCAGGTCAGGCGCTCCGCCTCGCCGCCGCGCACGGGCTTGCGGTAGATCTGGGGGCCGCCGCCGCGGTCGGAGGTGAACAGCACCGAGCGCCCGTCCGGGCTCCACACGGGTTCGGTATCGATGGCCCAGTGCTCGGTGAGTCGTCGGGTCTCGCCACTACCCAGCTCGAGAATGTGGATGTCGGGATTGCCGTCCCGAGAGAGGGTCAGCGCGAGGCGATTGCCGTCCGGCGACCAAGCCGGTGCCCCATTGATGCCGCGGAAGCTCGCCACGCTACGCCGCTGCCCAGTTGCGACCTCCTGGACGAAGACCTCCGATCGACGTCCCTCGAAGGAGACGTAGGCGATGCGCTCGCCGTCCGGTGCCCACGCCGGCGACATCAGCGGCTCCCGTGAGGTGAGTATGGTCTGCGCGCCGCCACCGTCGGCATCCGCCACCATCAACCGGAACCGCCGCTGCTCGCCGGCGCCTTCGGCGCGGACGTATGCGATCCGTGTGTTGAAGGCGCCGGGCCGCCCCACCAGGGCCTCGAAGATCTCGTTACTGATGGTGTGGGCGAGGCGTCGCATTTCGTCGCCCTCGGCAGTGTAGCGCTTGCCGATGATCCGCGAGCCGGTATAGACGTCGATCAGCTCGAAGCGCACCGTGTATTGGGACCCCTCCCGGCCGATCCGGCCCACCACCAGGTTGTCCGCGCCCAGTGTCCGCCAGTTCTGGAGCTGCACCTCGTCACGACTCGAGGGGCGGGTCAGAAAGTCGGATTCAGGCATGGGGTCGAATAGCCCACTGCGTCGCAGGTCCTCGCCGATGATAGTGGCCATGTCCTCGGGGGCGTCGTCCTCGCCGGCGAAGGGCACCACGGCAATGGGCAGGGCGCCAACGGCGCCGCCGGTGATATCCACCGTGATCTGCGCCGGCAAGGCCGGGGCGACAAGCAGGCCGAGGAGCAGGATCATCATCCGCTTCAGGCCCTGGAAGCGCGTTTCAATACGTGGCCGCATGTGCTCGGTTCTCCCCCTTCTTCGGTGGCCTGATCAGGATCCCTCGGGCCGGAATCGCAGGTCGATGGGGCTGAGGCGCCTGGCCACCTCCTGATCCTCGGGCATGCGCAACTCCCCGGTCTTTTGCACGGCCCGTAACGCCGAGCGGTCGAAGGCTTGGTTGCCGCTGGACTCCACGATTTCCGGTTCGCCGCGGATCATGCCGTTGGGTGCCACCCGTATACGGATAACGCAGGATAGCCCATCCGGGACAGTGGCGGGACGGATCCAATTGCGATTGATCTGGCTCTGCCATACGGAACGGAGGTTGGCCACCGCCCGCTCGGCGGTGCGGGCGAGGCGCTCTTCCTCCAGCTCCCGTTCCAGGGCCTCCCGCCGGGCCTGCTCCTCGGCCTGCCGTTTCTCCTCCTCGGCCCGGCGTTGTTCCTCGAGCTGGCGCTGTCGTTCCTCCTCGGCCTTGCGCTTTTCCTCGAGCTCGCGCTGGCGTTCGGCCTCTTCCTGGCGCTGGCGTTCGAGCTCA